>JADGAY010000284.1 GCA_015231775.1 Magnetococcales bacterium
GGTCATTGGAGTGCCCATGCCACCTCTTCCTTGTAGAGCCGGATCGACTCGTCGATGATCGGATTGTCCGGCATTCCCTCTTGAAGGTTGTCCAGGCCCAACGATCCACCCTGCTCCATGGAGAGCACAGGAATAGAAATGCCCTGTTTCTGGGCGATCAGATAGAGCTTCTTGATCACGAAATAGGAGTGGCTGGCCAAAAAGAATTGAATGCCGCTCGCGGCGAGCATGGCCACGATGTCGAGAAATTTCGAAATCGCCTGGGGATGCAAGGCGGACTCCGGTTCGTCGATGAACACCACCGAGTCAGGATCGAGATAGCGATTGCCGAGCAGGGTGTCGAGAATGGCGATTTTCTTGATCCCCTCGGCAGTCACGCCAATGGGGAACCACTGATTCCCCCTTCTGAAACGCCAACGCCTGGACTCCTGGTCATACTCGATCCGACCATCGAGGATCTGCTCCAACATCTTGCGCGACTCAGCGAAACCCGCGTAATTTCTACCCTTGGTCGGCAACGACAGCAGCGCCTTGGCCAGATCCAGATAGGTATCATCAAAGCCGAAAAGCTGATCCCGATCGCGGGAATTGAGAATGATCTGGTGCAGGGAGAGAACCTCCTTGGCCGGCAGGAAAATCGAGTTGCTCGAGCGCGGCTGGACATGATTTTCCAAAGAGGAGATCTGACGGGTGGTATCCTTGCCGAAACTGTAGGAAAATTGCTGCTTATTGAACTCTACCCAGCATCCCAAAGGCCCATCCGCGCCCTTGGTCACCAGATCCCCAATCTTATCCGCTTGAAAGGTCCAATACAGCTTGTCCGCGAGGATCTCCCCCGCCGTGCGCGGCTCGTTCCCCCGTTTATAGGCTTCCAAGGTCCGCATGGCGCTGTAGAGGGCCTTGAGCAGAAAGGTCTTGCCTGTGCCGTTGCCGCCGATCACCAGATTGATCGGACCCAGATCGGACCAGACCAACTGTTCGAGTGGCCCAAAATTCTTCAATTCAACGTCATTCAACATGGCAAACCTCTCAAAGGGGATAGGCTCGGCCTGAAATCAATGCGGAGTTTTTGAATCTTATCTGGCCAGATCGTCTGGGAACAATAAAAAAACAGCGCTCCGCGAAATGCGGCGCGCTGGAGAGGGAAGGATTGGGCGAGGGCGTCGGTTGAAACGATCTCAAAGGGAAAGCGGAGGATCCTACTCCAGATCCGCCGGATCGAACTCCGCCAGGGTCGGGAGGATCGGGGAGCCCAGGGAGGGGCGGGATTCGTCGAGGGCGCTCTTTTCGCTCAACACGAAGCATTCGAACAGACCGGCGCGGGGATTGGAACTCCACCAGCGCTCGGCGGTGGTCACCACCTGATACTGCAACGGAATCGCGCTGACGCGCAGATCCAACAACTCCACCCGGCAGTGGGCGATGGTGGAAAGCTCCTTGGACAACGACCACAACGCCAACGGTTCGGCCTCCCCCTCCATCAGGATGGCCAGCTCCAGCGGCACGCCCAGGGTGCCCGAGCCCTTCTCGATCCGCTCGCCCAGGGCATAGATGGCGATCACGCTCGGCAACGCCGCCTGAATCCGGGAGATCAGCAACGCCTGGTTGAAGATCCCCTCCTCCTCGCCCTCGCCGCTCAACTCCCGCCAGGCATCCCACACCTTGTCCATCTCATGGGTGAGACGCTCGCCGCTCGGATCCTCGCGCAGTTGCTCGTGTACCGCCTGCACCGGATCCTTGGCCAAACTCTCCCCGGAGGTGGCGATCTCCTCCACCAGCAGGATCAACCGCGCCTGACGGCCATAGAGATTCTTGTAGGGCGAAGGGAGAGATATGTTCCCCTCGGGGGTGATGTCAGCCTGGATTTCGATCGCTTGCATGCCCTCTGACTCCCATGACGATGGTATTTCGTTCTTCAAGGCAACCTCCGCAAGCAATTTTATTGCCAGTGATAAATATCGTTAACTCAATAGTTTAAGCAGCATTTGCGGCTGCATGTTGGCCTGGGCCAAAATCGCCGTGCCAGCCTGCTCCAGAATCGACGCCTTGGTCAGATAGGCCGCCTCCAACGCCACGTCGGCATCGCGAATCCGCGAGCGGGCCGCCTCGGTGTTTTCGCTGACATTCATTAAATTAGACAGAATCCCCTCGAAACGGTTCTGGGCCGCGCCCAGGCTGGCGCGAATCGAGGCCACCGACCCCAAGGCCCCATCCACCCGTCCGATCAGGGTGCTGGCCCCACCCTGGGTGAGCATGGAGGTGAGACTGCCGTCATTGCCCAACCCCAACGCGCTGACATGGGCCAGAGTCATCTCCACCACCAGATTTTGACCGGCGTTGGCGCCGATCTGGAAGCTCATCTGCAGCGAGGTGCGGGAACCACCCGGCGTCCCTCCCGGCGTGGTGAAATAGGCGATGTTGGAGACCCCGTTGAGGAGGGTGTAGTGGTTGTAGGTGGTTTGTGTCGCGATGCGCTGGATTTCGGAGATCAGTTGATCCTTCTCCCGGCTCAGGCTGCTCCGATCGGTGGTGGAGAGCGTGCCGTTGGCGGCCTGCACCGCCAGTTCGCGCATGCGCTGCAACGCCTCGCTGGTGGCCTCCAGCGCCCCATCCGCCACCTGCACCACGGAGATGCCGTCGTTGACATTGCGGACCGCCATGTTCAGGCCACGAATCTGGGCGGACATGCGGGTGACAATCGACAAACCCGCCGCGTCGTCCGAGGCCCGCTCCACCCGCAACCCGGTGGCGAGACGGCGCATGGTCGTCTCCAGCGTTTTGCTCTGACTCTCCAGGGCGCGCCGCGTAAAAAGCGCCGCCTGATTGCTCTGCAAGGTGACCAACATGTTTTTCGCCAGTTTTGTTCCCGTCAACGTGACCCACTGTTGCCCAGTCGTCGCGCGCCTTGCGGCCCACCACCACCAAGCCCCCGCGCCTCATCGCCTGCCATGACCGCTTAGTCGTTTATCGACGAAGAATCCACAAAACTGAATCTTCATTTTTCAATCCCTGCCGACCACCCGAAAATCGAGATGCGTGGCCCGGATTGCGGGGTGGATCTTGGAATCAACAAAGATATTCTTAATAATTGTTATCACCTTATAGATATTATAAATAT
>JADGAY010000285.1 GCA_015231775.1 Magnetococcales bacterium
GACGGGGTTGTCCAGGCCGTGCTGCGCGAACCCGAAAAGATCGGTCTGCCGGTTCTGGCCGAGACGTTGCGGCTGGCCACGAACAGCGATGATCGGGAAACCTTCCGGATCCCGCCCGAGATCGTCGGAGAGGAGGAGGCCTGGCTGGTCGGCTTGCACCCCTTCATGGTGCATCAACAAAAATTCCGGGTGGCGACCTTTGCCCCGGAAAGCGAGAGTCGGGTGATCTCGGGCCATCTGTTGTCGGTTCTGCTGGGGGTGATGGGCGCCATTGCCCTGACCGCCATGCTGGCCTCGAGCGCCCTGGTGAATCGCGTCCGGAAACCGCTGCTGCGGGCCTTCGCGGAGCTTAAGACCAATCACGCCCGTCAACAGCTTCTGACCGCGCGCGGCGTCCTGGTCGGCGAGATCGCGGCGCGTCTGCAACAGGCCCGCACCCCCTTGGCGTTGGGCCAGACGCTTCTGTCGGCACTCGCCGAGCCCATGAATCTGGGACTCGGACTCATCTGCCTGTGGAACGATGCGGAGCAGCGCCTCGTCCCCCTGGCCCGTTACGCCGGCATCGGCGCCACCCCGGACGACACGGCGCGTCCGATTGGCGCGTTGCTCCGACAGTGCGCCCTGGAACGACGTCCTTTCACCCTCGACAAGCCGGGCAAGAGCTATTTCCACATCCGCTCCGGACTTGGGGACAGCGTGCCCACCACCATCCTGCTGCAACCGGTGATCCATGCCGGTCGGCTGTTCGCGGTGCTGGAACTGGCCCTGTTCCGCCCGTTGACCGACGAGGATCATGCCCTGCTGGGCGAGTTGCAACCCACGGTGGCCATGAGTCTGGATATCCTGTTGCGCGCCGAACGCACGGCGGAGCTTTTGGCCCAGGCCACCGCCGCCGAGGAGTGGAGCCGGCAGATCTTAAGCGCGGTCGAGGGAGGGATTCTGGGGGTGGATGAGACGGGACGGATCATTTTCATCAACCGTTCGGCCCTGGCCATGTTCGCCATGAACGAAGATTCGGCCATCGGCCTGGCGATTGTCGATCTGTTCCATGCCAGCGCCGAGGAGCCTTACACCTCCGGCGAGACACCGATCGATCGGACCTTGCGGGATGGTCGCCCACGCACCCGACAGGAGGTGCGCTGCCGCCGTCGTGACCGGTCTCAGTTGATGGTGGATTACTCCTGCACCGCCATCGAACGGGATGGTCGGATCATCGGGGCGGTGGTGGCCTTCGAAGAGACCGGAAGAGCCGCCCGCGCCGTGGCGCGGATGGGTGACTCCGAATCCGGGACGGTGGGGTGAGCGGCATGCGCATTCAACTGGCCAATCGGTTGATGATCGTGGTCTGTCTGGTGATCGCGTTGTTGAACACCGCCAGTCTGGTCTATCTGTGGGATCTCTCCCAGGAGCGCGAACGGATCGCCCTGTTGCGGGAATCGGCCTTGCATCAGGCCGACGCGTTGATCGTGGCCTCCAAGAAGATGACCATGAATGTCCGGGTGTTCACCGCCACCGGGGATACCCGCGAGGAGGAGGAGTACTGGCGCGAGGTGCGGCAGAACCGGACCCGCGAGAAGGCCGAGGCCGCCCTGATGGCCATGAAACTCTCCGTGGAGGAGCTTGGCTGGATCGCCCAGGCCAAGAGCCATTCGGATAAACTGATCGATCTGGAGTCCAAGGCCTTTACCCTGATGAATCAAGGCCAGAAGGATGCCGCGATGAAGCAGGTGTTCGACGACGCCTATCAGCGGGCCCTTTCCAATGTCCACGCTCCCATCGACCAGTTCCGGGATCGGGTCGGGTCGCGCCTGTATAAAACCCTCTATCTCATCGACGACCGCATTGGCATCGTCTGGCAGCTCTGTCTCGGGTTGGGGGTGACCAATCTGGTGCTGATCATCGGCGTGTTGGGGATCTACTACCGCCGGTGGATCATCCTGCCCCTGGCGCGGCTCAACGAACTGGTGCAGGCGATGCTCTCCGGCGGCCATGTCGCGTCGGTCCATTTCGAGGGGGCGGCCACCGAAGTGCGGGATCTGGCCAACTCGCTGGGCGCCTACAGCGTCATGGCGCGCCAGATCGCCAATGAACAGTGGATCAAGGGGCACCAGGCGCGCATTTCGGCGGAGTTGCAGGGATCCGGCAATGTCACCGTCCTGGCGCGGCGCTTTCTGTCCCAGCTCGCGCCGATCTTGAAAATCGGCCACGGTGTGTTCTACATCCACGACGAAGAGTCCAGACATCTGCGTCTGCTGGCCAGCCACGCCTTCCGCGAGCGCAAGGAGCTGTCACGGGTCTTCGCCCTCGGCGAGAGTCTGGTGGGACAGTGCGCGTTGGAGCGGACGCCGCTGATCATTCACGATCCGCCAGGCGATTACATCCGCGTGGGTGGCTCCCTGACCGAAACCCCACCCAGGGTGATCATGCTGTTGCCGGTGTTGAGCGCCGATCGGTTGATGGGGGTGGTGGAGCTGGCCAATTTCCAGGGGTTCGACGAGCGGGAGCAGGCCCTGCTCGAGGCGCTGTTGCCGATCGTGGCCATGAATCTGGAGATCCTGGAGCGTACCGCGCGCACCCAGCGTCTCCTGCAAGCCACCCAGGAGCAGACCGCGCAGTTGATGACCCAGGCCGAGAAGCTCGAAGCCCAGCAACGGGTGATCGCGGCCACGGAACGGTGGTTCAAGGGGATCGTCGAATCGGCCCCCGATGGTCTGTTGGTGATCGATGGCCAGGGACGGATCATCCTGGCCAATGCCCGTGCCGAGGCGATGTTTGGCTATGCCCGTGGCGCGTTGGACGGTCTGCGGGTGGAGACGCTCTTGCCGCCGGAAGCCGATGCCGATCCCCTGGCCCGGCCTTTCTGGCGCGGCTCGGAGGGGGGCGAACGGGCCGGGGCGCGTCGGGATGATGGCCAATTTCCGGTGCAGGTCGGCATCTCGCGTCTGGCGCTCGATGACGATCGTGGGGTCAACATCTGTCTCTCCCTGCGGGACATCAGCGAGCAAAAGAAGGTCGAGCGGGTCTTGCAGGATGCCAAACAGTTGGCCGACGACGCAGCCCGGACCAAGAGCGATTTTCTGGCCAACATGAGCCATGAGATCCGCACGCCGAT
>JADGAY010000286.1 GCA_015231775.1 Magnetococcales bacterium
ATTTCGAGGTAACGGTCCCCGGCGGAGGTTCGGAGGCAGAGCCTCCGAGGTTCTGCTTTTGACTTTGCTTTTGACTTTGACTTTCAGGCGCGTCTTTCAAAGAAAATTTTTTTCACGCTTTTTTGTGAAAAAAATTTCGCGCCAGCCTTGGCTGCGGGATCGTTTGGCGCTTTTTGCCAAACGATCCCGCGAACATGACCCAAGAAACAGGCCACCGGAGGTGGCTTGCGTCTGAAATCCAAAGGCAAGGTCGTGGGGCGCCGCCCCACCCCCCGCCGGGGACCTTCGGCCCTCGGTCCCCCGTAAACGTTTTTTCCCCGTAACGGTTTTGCCGCCACCGGGAGAGCGGATTTGAGCACCTTCGAATACACCGCCCTCGATGGACGGGGCCGCACCAAAAAAGGTGTCGAGGAGGGGGATTCGCCCCGCGAGGTGCGCGATCGCCTGCGCGAGCAGGGCTTGACCCCGCTTACCCTGCAAGAGATCCACAAGGGGAACACGCACCCCCAATCCAGCCTGTTCTCACCCACGCGCGGCATCGGCAGTGCGGAGTTGACCCTGGCCACCCGTCAACTGGCCACGCTTTTGAAGGCCGCGCTGCCGGTCGAAGAGGCGCTGAATACCGTCTCCCAACAGACCGATCACAAGAAATTGCGCGTTATCCTGCTCGCCGTGCGCGCCCGCGTGCTCGAAGGCCGCTCCCTGGCCACGGCCCTCGACGACTATCCAACCCTGTTCAACGACCTCTATCGCGAAACCGTCGCCGCCGGAGAGAGTTCCGGACAACTCGACCTGGTGCTGGAACGGCTCGCCGATTACCTGGAAAAAAGCCGCAAACTCAAATCCGGCGTGGGCCTGGCCCTGATCTATCCGGCGGTGGTGGTCTTTTTCTCCCTGATGGTGGCCGGAGCGCTGGTCACCTACGTGGTGCCGGAGGTGACGCGGGTGTTCGAGGACTTCGGACAGGATCTGCCACCCCTGACCCGTGGCTTGATCGCCTTGTCTGAGTTCCTGCGCCATCACGGGGCCTGGCTGTTTGTCGGGGTGGTGGTCGGGGGCTTCGTGATGCGCGCCCTGCTGCGTCGCGAGGGACCGAAACGGGCCTGGCATCGGTTGCATCTGCGCCTGCCGATCGTCGCCGCCCTGACCCGTGGCATCCATACCGCCCGGTTTGCCCGCACGCTGGGCATCCTCACCGGGAGCGGGGTGCCGATTCTGGAGGGGCTGCGCATCGCGGCGCGCGGGGTGGGCAACCTGCCGATGCGCGAGGCGGTGAATCGTGCCGCCGAACGGGTGCGCGAAGGGGGAACGGTCCATCAGGCATTGGCGGAAAGTCGCATCTTCTCCCCGATCGTGGTCCACCTGATCGCCAGCGGCGAGGCGAGCGGCAATCTGGCCAACATGCTCGATCGCGCCGCCGAGGCCCAGGAACAGGAGGTGGAGAGCCTGGTGGGGGTGTTGACCGGCATGCTCGAACCGTTGTTGATTTTTCTGATGGGCGGTATGGTATTGACCATCGTGGTGGCGATTCTGCTGCCGATTTTCAATCTGAACCAGTTGATCCAGTGAGGTTGCGGGCGATGAGAAGCGGAACGATCCAAAAGCGGCGTCCCGGACAGGCCGGTTTCACCCTGATCGAGATCATGGTGGTGGTGGTGATTCTGGCAGTGCTGGCCACGCTGGTGGCACCCAAGATCATGAGTCGTCCCGGCGAGGCGCGACTGGTGAAGGCCAAGCAGGATATCCTGGCCCTGGAAGCGGCCCTGAATCTCTATAAGCTGGATAACCACATCTATCCGACCACCGATCAGGGGATCGAGGGATTGATCAAAAAACCGACCCAGGAGCCGGTCCCGCCGAACTGGCGCGAGGGTGGTTATCTGGCCCGTCCGCCCAAGGATCCGTGGGGACGGGCCTATCTCTATTTGCGACCGGGCGCCCACGGGGAGTTCGATCTGTACACCCTGGGCGCGGACGGCGTCGAGGGGGGCGAGGATGTGAATGCCGATATCGGCAACTGGAATCTGGAGGGTGGACAGCGTGAGCCGACGCGGCGTTGAGCGCGGTTTCACCCTGCTGGAGATCCTGGTGGTTCTGCTGATCATCGGCGTGATGATGGGCATGGTGGTGTTGTCGGTGGCCCCGCGCGATGCCGGCAAGGTGGCGCGGGAGGAGTTGGGACGGTTCAAGGGGATGCTGGAGCTGGCCTCGCGGGAGGCGATGCTGGAGGCGCGCGAATGGGGGGTGCGTATTGCCAAGGATGGATACGAATTCCTGGTCCAGGATGAGAAGAAAACGTGGCAGCCGCCACCCTCGGGAGAGCGAATCCTGCAGGGGCGGAATCTGCCGGAGGGGTGGCGGATCGAATGGAGCGTGGAGGGTGAAAAGCAGGATAAGGAGATCAAACCCGAGGATCCGCCACAGATCCTGATCACCTCGGATGGGGAGATGACCCCGTTCGAGTTGGAGGTCGAGGTCGAGAAGCGCCGGGGGGTGCGGGAGGGGTATCGGTTGAGCGCCGGGGTGACCGGTCGGGTGCGGGTCGAGCAGGTGGAACGGCCATGAGCGGGCGGTGGGCGATGTCGAACGCGCGGGGTTTTTCGCTGTTGGAGACCGTGGCGGCGTTGGCGGTTTTGGCCGTGGCGTTGGCGGCGTCGATGCGGGTGGTGGGGGAGTATGCCCGCAACGCATCTTATTTGAAGGAGCGAACCTTGGCCCACTGGGTGGCGATGAATCAGGCCACCGAGTGGCGTCTGCGTCACGAATGGCCCGAACCCGGCATGCGCCAGGGGATGGAGCGGATGGCGGATCGGGATTGGCATTGGCGGGTGTTGATCTCCACCACCCAGGAGGAGACGGTGCGACGCCTCGAGGTGCTGGTGCGCCCCGAGGAGGGGGAGACGACGCAACCCCTGGCGCGGCTGGAGTCCTATCTGGCCAAGCCCGAGGAGGTGAAGAAATAGTGTCGTTGCGTGATTGAATCCACGCCAGAGGTCTGTGCGCTATCGCTTTCAACCCCCTTCGATCCATTGTCCGCTTTGATGAACCTACCACGAAAAGACCACGGCTTCACCCTTTTGGAACTCATGGCGGCTCTGGCGGTCTTCG
>JADGAY010000287.1 GCA_015231775.1 Magnetococcales bacterium
GTGTGCGTGCGGAGAGGACAATCAACTGTTTCTGCATCTGCCACCCGCCTGTCAAGCCTGTGACCGGAAGGGCGTGGACGATTCGCAGTTGCCGTGTGACCATATTGGCAAACCGTGCCCAATGGTTGGCATCGAGCAATTCCACCGTCAGGTCATGCCGTCTTGTGCCGCGCTGCGCCATGCTCTGAAGTTGGTCCAGGCGATTGAACCGGAAATCGTGGCCCCACAGCACGGCACGCTGCTGGCCAATCCGGCAGAGATCGAACTGGTCTCCAAGCGATTGTACGCCTTGAACGATGTCGGCATCGATGGCGTGCTGATGGGAATGGAACCATGAATCCTCTGCATGCCCTGCTGATCGAGTCTGCCCGTGAGTCGGATCCAAGGATGATGCAATTGCTGGTCGTCATCCTGGAACAACAGGCAAAATTGTCTGACAACAATCTTTATCATGGATTGCTGGTCGATCTGATCGCCCAGATAATCGAATCCGAGCAACAACTGATGCATCACAAGGAGGCGCTCCAGTCGGCCAAGGAGGAACTCGAAGCGCAAAATCGCCAGTTGATCGAGTTGGACCAGATCAAGCAGGATGTGGAGCTGATCGCACGCCATGACCTGAAATCCCCCTTGAACGGCATCCTCGGGTGCGCGGAGTTGCTGTTGGACACCGACTTGTCCAGCGCGCAGAAAAGCCATCTCCAGACCATTCGCAAGGCGGGCATGTCGGCGCTGCACATGATCACGCTGTCCCTCGGTCTGTATCGCATGGAGCAGAAGATCTACCCGTTGGAGCCGGTGCGTCTCGACCTCGTGCCGATTCTGGAGTCCATCCGGGAGGATTTGCGCATCTTGATAAATGGAAATGAGTTGCATTTACGTGTAAGTCTGGAATATAGTGCTCTCAAGACAGGGGATGCCTTCTTCGTCCGTGGCGAGGAGTTGCTCTGTTATTCGATGTTGGCCAACCTGATCAAGAATGCCCTGGAGGCCGCGCCACCCGGTTCCACGGTGCGGGTGATGCTTTTTGAGCGGGATTTTGGTGGAGTGATTCTCATTCACAATCTGGGTGCAGTGCCGGAGGGGCTGCGCGCGAACTTCTTCGAGAAATACACCACCTCGGGCAAACGTTCCGGAACCGGTCTGGGCACCTATTCGGCCAAACTGATCTGCGAGACCATGGGTGGTCGAATCGGCATGCACGCCTCGGAGGCGGAGGGAACGCGTATCGTGGTGGTTCTGCCCTCGGGGAGGGGCGATACCGCTGGCGATGCCATCCGGTCGGAGGTGATCGACCCCTGGAAGAGCTGTCCGCTTGAAGGGGGGGCGAGCCAGTCGGAGGCGCAAACACCTG
This sequence comes from Magnetococcales bacterium, assembly GCA_015231775.1. GTDB lineage: Bacteria > Pseudomonadota > Magnetococcia > Magnetococcales > Magnetaquicoccaceae > Magnetaquiglobus. Next base: position 1,355 of record JADGAY010000287.1, read on the forward strand.
GGCAAGGGGGCGATCCGTTGCGCGCGGGGCCTGTCGATCTGCTGCGGGCAGTGCGGCGTGCCCTGGATGATCAGGATGTCACCCGCGCCCTGGAGCGGACCGAAGCGTTGAAACGTCTGGCCTCCGAGGCGGGGATCCGCAGCGTGGTCACACAGGCGTTGCGTCTGGCAGGGGTGATCGAGGTGGAGAGTTGGGAGGAGGTGGAGGCGGCTTACGTGAAGTTGGTCAAGGCGGTCGAACAGGGGCTGGGCTCTTGATGAAGGATGGTGGAGGCGTGGCCATTGGGTCTGATCGTTTCCGAAGGTTTCTTGTGTTGCATGGTTTGGTTTTGGAGTGAGCATGATGCAGTCTTCCCCCCAGGTCACGGTCGGCTTGATCGGCAATCCGAACAGCGGCAAGACCACCCTGTTCAACCGGTTGTGCGGCGCCCACGCGCCGGTGGCCAACTATCCCCGCGTCACGGTTCTGGTGCATGAGCAGGCGTTCGAGCACGCCGGTCAGCGTTTTCTCCTGGCCGATCTGCCGGGACTCTACGCCCTGACCACCCAGACCCCGGAAGAGAGCGGCGCCCGCGACCATCTGCACGAGGAGCGGTCCCAGATTCTGGTCAACGTGCTGGATGCGGGCAATCTGGAGCGGTCGCTGTTCCTGACCACCCAACTGGTGGAGATGGGGCGCCCCATCGTCTTCGTGCTCAACATGATCGACGAGGCGGAACGCAAATGGCTCTCCATCGATGCCGCCGGCCTGGCCAAGCGGCTGGGCGGTCCGGTGGTCAAGATCAATGGGGTGACGGGCGAAGGGATCGACGGGTTGTGCGCTGCCCTGGTGGAGATCGCCCAGGCCATACCGGATCATCCGGCACCCCTGGTGATCGACTATGATGACCACCTAGCCGCGGCCATCGAACGGGTGCAGGGTCTGATTCGTCAACTGCATCCCGACAGCATGGAGCCCCATCAGAGCCGCTGGCTGGCGATCAAGCTTCTGGAAGGGGATGACGCCCTGCTGCGGCGCGAGGGGGATCATGCCCATCTGCTGGATTTGGTGGGTCGCGAACGCCGGGAGTTGGCTCAGGAGCATGGCGGCGAGTGTGAAATGCTGTTCGCCGATGCCCGGTTCGCCCATGTGCAGGGATTGATCGCCGCCTGCGCGCGTCGGGCAGAGCCGTCCGACACGCCGGATTGGACCGGTCGGTTGGATCGCTGGCTGCTGCATCGGGTGTGGGGGCTGCCGCTGTTCGTGGGGTTCTTGTGGGTGATGTTCCAGACCACCTTCACCCTGGGCAAATATCCGACGAGCGTGATCGAGACCATGGTCGGCTGGGTCAAGGAGTTCGCCGACACCCTGATCCCGGCGGGCATGCTGCATGATCTGCTCATCAACGGGGTGATCGCCGGGGTGGGGGGGACCATCATCTTTCTGCCCAACGTGGTGATCCTGTTCTTTTTCATGGCCATGTTCAGCGAGAGCGGCTATCTGACCCGTGCCGCCTTCCTGATGGACCGGTTGATGCACGCCTTCGGTCTGCATGGCAAGGCGCTGATCCCCCTGGTGGTCGGTTTTGGCTGCAACGTGCCGGGGGTGCTGGCCGCCCGGACCATCGAGAGTCCCCGCGCCCGTCTGATCACCATCCTGGTCAACCCCTTCGTGTTGTGCGCGGCGCGTCTGCCGGTGTTCATCCTCTTTGCCGGGGCCTTTTTCAGCGACATGGCCGCCACCATGGTGTTTTTGATGTACATGATCAGCATC
>JADGAY010000058.1 GCA_015231775.1 Magnetococcales bacterium
TTAAATAGTAGAAAATATCATCTTTTGGTAAGGATGATATTTGGTTTTTGACTCTCTTAAGAGCAATTTCGTCTGTAATTTGGGTACAGAATAACCTTTCCAGGTCATTCTGTAGTGCAACATGTTTTGGTAAGGGAACAGGCATTTCAAAATCCGATGATGTTTTTCAGGTTTGTCTTGAGTATTACAGAAAGAATTGCATGTTGATAGCATAATCAACAGTAAGGAGGGTAGTTGGCCCTAAAATATCAATTTATTAATAATATACTCAAGTAGCGTTGGAATCAAGATTAAATTTTCAAAAGGGTGTGGACTCCCTCTCCCTGGTCCGGAAATTGCGTTTGAATTTTTGATTGCAAAATTTTCGAGTGAATGGACGCTTGATTCGCGCGTTCTTTCTGAAAGCATGGCGGCTCGCGGGCCGTTTGACAAGCCGAATCCACCCCCCTTTTTTTGAGCAGGTGCAGGCGCTTGAAGATCACCCTTGTCACCACGGGACGGGCCGATTACGGCCTGCTCTCGCCTTTGATCCAGGCGATCCAGGGCGAGGCGCGTCTCTCCCTGGATCTTGTCGCCACCGGGAGTCACCTCTCCGAGGCCCAGGGGGAGACGATCCGCTTCATCCGTGCCGAGGGTCACCCGGTGACCCCCATTCCCATGACCCCGGAGTCGGACTCCGAGGATGGGATCTGTCGCGCCGTGGCCGCGGGATTGAGCGGTTTTTCCGCCCATTTCCGGAGCCTGCGGCCCGATCTGGTGCTGGTGCTCGGGGACCGTTTCGAGTTGTGGGCGGTCTGCATGGCGGCGGTATTGCACAAAATCCCCATCGCCCATCTGCACGGCGGCGAAACCACCCTGGGCGCCATCGACGATACCATCCGCCATACGGTCACCAAGATGGCTACCTGGCACTTTCCCGCCGTGCCGGAGTATGCGCGGGTCATCCTGGCCATGGGGGAGCAGCCGGAACGGGTGCATGTGGTGGGGGCTCTGGGGATCGATGCCATCGTCCACACCCAGCCCCTGACCCCGGAGGAGCTGACCGCCTTGACCGGCATCGATTTCGCGGCCCGGCCCGTGGCACTCCTCACCTATCACCCGGTCACCCTCGATGATCACGAGAACGCCACCCGGCAGATCACCACCATCCTGGAAGCGCTCATGGCAACCGATCTGACTACCCTGATCACCATGCCGAATCTCGATGCCGGGGGGGCGACGATCTTCGCGACGCTGGAACGCTACGGCCAGGCCCATCCGGAGCGGTTCCGTCTCGTCAAGAGCCTGGGACAGCGGGGCTATCTGACCGCCATGGGTCACGCGGCGCTCATGATCGGCAACTCCTCGAGCGGCATTCTCGAAGCCGCCTCGTTCCGGCTGCCGGTGGTCAACATCGGCGACCGCCAGGCCGGTCGCATCCGGGCCGCCAATGTGCTGGATTGTCCCTGCGAGGCCGAGGCGATCCGGGAGTCCCTCGCAACGGCCCGTTCCCCCGTGTTTCGCGCGTCGCTGGCCACCCTGGTCAACCCGTATGGGGACGGCAACACCGCGCCGCGCATCGTGCGGATTCTGGCCGGTCTGGATCTGTCGGATCGGGCGGGCCTGTTGAAGAAAGGGTTTCATCACGCCATGGGAGCCAATCGGCCATGAATTCACCCCAAACGAGCCGCGCTTACGTGATCGCCGAGGCTGGCGTCAACCACAACGGCGATCTGGATCTGGCCCGGCGTCTGGTGGATGCGGCGGCGCGGGCCGGAGCCGACGCGGTGAAGTTCCAGACCTTTCGCGCCGAGGATCTGGTGAGCCGGCACGCCCCCAAGGCCGATTATCAACGGATCACCACCAATCCCGAGGACTCCCAGTTGGCCATGATCCGCCAGCTCGAACTCGATCACGCCGCCCACCGGATGCTGCGGGACCATTGCCAGGAGCGGGGCATCACCTTTCTCTCCACCCCCTTTGATCCGGTCAGTCTTGCCTTCCTCGTGACGGAGATGGGGCTTGAGACGATCAAGCTCTCCTCGGGGGAGGTGACCAACGGTCCGTTTTTGGTGCGGGTCGGCGCGACCGGCAAACGGGTGATCCTCTCCACCGGCATGTCCACCCTCGACGAGATCGCCGTCGCCTTGGGCGCCCTGGCTTTTGGCATGCTGGAGGGCGATGCCACGCCCAATCCCGACGATTTTGCCCAGGCGCGCACCTCTTTGAAGGGTGCGGAGCGACTCAGGGAGAACGTGACGCTGCTCCACTGCACCACCGAGTATCCAGCCCCCTTTGCCGAGGTGAACTTAAGGGCCATGGAGAGCCTTGGTGACACCTTCGGGCTGCCGGTGGGCTATTCGGACCACACTCCTGGCATCGCCATTCCGATCGCGGCAGTGGCCCGTGGCGCCCGCGTGATCGAAAAGCACTTCACCCTGGATCGCACCCTGCCTGGACCCGACCATCGGGCCTCTTTGGAGCCCGAGGAGCTGATCCGCATGGTCGAGGCGATCCGCCAGGTGGAGTTGGCCTTGGGGGATGGTCGCAAACGGCCCATGCCCTCCGAGATCGGCAACCGGGATGTGGCCCGCAAGAGTCTGGTCGCCATCGCTCCGATCCGGCGCGGCGCATTGTTCACCACCGCCAATCTCGGGGTCAAGCGTCCGGGGAACGGGATCTCGCCCATGGCGTACTGGCAATGGCTGGGCTGCGTCGCCAGCCGGGACTATCCCCTCGACGCCCTCATCGAACCGTAAACAGGAGTTGTTGGATATGATTGGCGCCGAAACCGTGCTGGCCGTGATTCCCGCCCGTGGTGGGTCCAAGGGGGTGTTGCGCAAGAACATGCGCCTCCTGGCCGGCAAGCCGCTTCTGGCCTGGACCATCGAGGCGGCCAGGCTCTGTCTGGAGATCGATCGCTTGATCCTCTCCTCCGAGGATGAAGAGATCATCGCCATCGCCCGCGCCCATGGTTGCGAGGTGCCGTTTCCACGACCCGCCGAGCTGGCCGGCGATGAGGCGCGGGCCATCGATGTCGCCCTGCACCTGCTTTCCACCCTGCCGGAATCCTACGACTGGTTGCTTTGGCTGCAACCGACCTCGCCACTGCGGCGCGCCGAGGATATCAGCCACGCCTTGCGCCTGGCGGTGGAGCGTCGCGCCGATAGCGTGGTCGGGGTGACCCAGGCGGACAAGAGCCCCTACTGGATGTTTCACGTTCAGACAGATGGCGCCATGGAACCGGTTCTTACCGGGGATGCCACCCGCCGCAACCGGCAGGAGCTGCCACCGGTCTATCAACTCAACGGCGCCCTCAATCTGGTGCGCACCGCCTGGATTCGGCAGTCCCACCGCTTTATCGACGCCCATACCCTCGCCCATGTCATGCCGCCGGAGCGCTCCCTGGATATCGACAACGAACGGGATTTTCTGGTCGCGGAATGGTGGCTGCGAGCATCCCGAACCGCGTCGGCGGAATGATGGGGATGGATGGGCCCGATTCGCTGGGCCACACTCCCACGCGCGCGATTGCCTTTTGCAGGCCATTAAGGTAAATAATTGGTTTGGCATGCTGGCTATGGACCAGCCGGTGATCCATTGGACCCAAACACGGCTCGACACCATGACCTCTCTTGAGAAATCCCCACCGTTGCAGGAGCTTCCCGAGCCGCCACCGTCCGAGGAGGGTGAAATCGATCTGTTCAAGCTGATCGCCACCCTGTGGGAGGCCAAAGGGTTGATCGCGGTCGTGACGGCGATTTGCATTGCCCTGGCCACCACCTATGCCTTCTTGGCCACCCCGGTCTATAAGGCCGATACCCTGCTCGAACCCGCCGGAGAGGATGCCAAAAAGGGCGGCGGGGCCCTGTCACAGCTCGGTGGTCTGGCGGCCATGGCCGGCATCAGCATCGGTGGCGGGAGTACCTCCAAGGATGCCGCCATCGCCAAATTGAAGTCGCGCATCTTCATCGAGGAGTTCATCCGCGACGAGAATCTTCTGCCGGTTCTGTTCGAGGATAAATGGGATGCTGCCGCGCGGAGTTGGAAAGAGACCAATCCGGACAAGATGCCGACCTATTTCAAGGGCGTGGAGTTCTTCAAAAAAGAGATCCTCAAGGTCAACGAGGAGAAGAAAACCGGGCTGGTCACCCTGACCCTCGAGTGGAAGGAGGCCAAACAGACCGCGCATTGGGCCAATCTTCTGGTGGAACGGGTCAATCGCCACCTGCGTGACTTGGCTATCGAGGATGCCAAACGCAACATCGACTATCTCAACAGTGAGTTGGCCAAGGCCACGATCGTGGAACTCAAACAGGTCATCGCCTCGCTGACCGAGGATCAGATCAAGAAAGTCATGCTCGCCAACGGTCGCCCGGAGTTCGCCTTCAAGGTGATCGATCCGGCGGTGGTCCCGGAAAGACGCAACTGGCCGAAACGGGGGTTGATCATGGGCCTGGGGGGGGGTTTTGGCGGGATTCTGGGTATCGTGGCCGTGTTCATGCGTAACGCTTGGCGCCTGCGTCGGGCCCGTTTGGCCGGGACCACCCCCTAGATCTGGTTCATTCCTCCAACGTTCCCTCTGGAAGGCATGTCAAGTCCATGTTCCAAGACCGCGCCCGAGTGCAAGAGGTCCTGAATGCCGGATTCCACGGTCGTACCGTGCTGGTGGCGGGGGATCTGATCCTTGATCGCTACATCTGGGGCGAGGTGACGCGCATCTCACCCGAGGCGCCGGTGCCGGTGGTGAAGGTGGGGCGGGAGACCGCCCGGTGTGGCGGCGCGGCGCATGTGGCGGTGAATCTGGCCAACCTGGGACTGCAAACCCGGTTGTGCGGCTGGGTGGGCGCGGACGCCGACGGCGCGGTGCTCAAGACCATGTTGCAACAGACCGGCATCGACACCGAGACGATCCATGCCCTGACCGATCGCCCCACCATCGTCAAGACCCGCATCCTCGGCGGACGCCAACAGATGCTGCGCCTCGATCGGGAGCAGACCGATCCGGTCTCCGAGGAGATCTGGTCCACCTTCGTGGGTCACGTTCTGGATCAACTGCAACATCAACCGTGTCCGGACGCGGTGATCCTGTCGGATTACGGCAAGGGAACCCTCACCGAACAGGTGTGCCAGGCGATCATCTGGGCGGCGCGCACCCTCGGGGTGCCGGTGCTGGTGGATCCCAAGGGGATGAACTACGACAAGTATCGCGGCGCCACCACCCTCACCCCGAACCGACGCGAGCTGGCCGAGGCCATTCCCATGAGCCCTGGCAAGCTCGAACCGCTGCTGGCCGCCGGAGAACAGTTGCGGCACCGCATCCAGGCCGATTTCCTGGCGGTCACCTTGAGCGAACTGGGGATCGCCCTCTTGGAGGAGAACCGGCCCCCGGTACGCATTCCGGCCATGGCCAGGGAGGTGTTCGATGTCTCCGGGGCCGGGGACGCGGTGATCGCGGTGTTGGCCGCCGCGCTTTCTGCCGGCCTGTCGCGTCTGGATGCCCTGCATCTGGCCAATCTGGCGGCTGGGGTGGTGGTGGGCAAGGTGGGAACCTCGCCGATCCAGCGCGACGAGCTGCTCTCCGCCTTCCACTCCGAGGCGGTGTTGACCCAGGCCGACAAGATCTGCCGGCTGGAGGTCGCCTTGACCCGGATCGAGTCGTGGCGCCAGAAGGGGGAGCGTCTGGTCTTCACCAACGGCTGTTTCGATCTGCTGCACGCCGGACACGTCACCTATCTGGAGAAGGCGCGCGCGTTGGGCAACCGCTTGATCGTCGGTTTGAATACCGATCGATCGGTGTCGGCCTTGAAGGGACCGACCCGTCCGGTGATCCATCAGGAGGATCGGGCACGGGTGCTGGCCGCGTTGGCCTCGGTGGATCTGATCTTGTTGTTTGACGAGGAGACCCCCATGGCGTTGATCGAGGCGGTGCGTCCGGAGATCCTGGCCAAGGGGGCGGACTACACCGAAGATCAGGTGGTTGGCGGTCGGGAGGTGAAAGCCTGGGGCGGTCGGGTGGCCCTGATCCCCCTGGAGCCGGGACGCAGCAGCAGCCACATTCTGCATCACATTCAATCCACTCAGGGAGCCAGTTGACCCATGTACATCGTGACCGGCGGAGCCGGATTCATCGGCGCCAATCTCGTGGCCACCTTAAACCGTCGGGGTGATTCCGACATCCTGGTGGTCGATGACCTCAAGCAGGGGGACAAGTTTCTGAATCTGCGCGATCTGGAGATCGCCGACTACATGGATCTGCACGAGTTTCGCGACCTGCTGCGCGCCGGTCGGCTGCGCAACCTCCGCATCCGGGCGATTTTCCATCAGGGGGCCTGCTCCGATACCATGGAGTACAACGGCCAGTACATGATGGACAACAACTACACCTACTCCAAGGAGCTGTTCCACTTCGCCCTGGAACAGAACGTGCCGTTCATCTACGCCTCGAGCGCCGCCACCTACGGCGGGTCGAAGGTGTTTGTCGAACACCCGGACAACGAGAAGCCCTTGAACGTCTATGGCTACTCCAAGCTGCTCTTCGACCAGTACGTGCAGCGTCACTTTCCCCGTTGCGCCTCGGCTGTGGCTGGCTTGCGTTATTTCAATGTCTATGGCCCGCGCGAGGATCACAAGGGGCGCATGGCCTCGATGATCCATCAAATGTACCACCAGATCTTGAATACCGGCGTGGTGAAACTCTTCACCGGCAGCGGCGGTTACGGCGATGGCGAACAGCAGCGGGATTTCATCCACGTCGAGGATGTGGTGAAGGTGAATCTTTTCCTGGCCGACAGCGGTTCGGTGCAAGGGATCTTCAATGTCGGCACGGGCAAGAGCCGCGCCTTCAACGACGTGGCGCGCGCCCTGATCGACCGGCTCGGGCGCGGGGAGATCCAATACGTGCCGATGCCGGAGGTGCTCAAGGAGAAGTATCAGAGCTTCACCGAGGCCGATATCTCCCGGTTGCGGGCGGTGGGGTATGATGCGCCGTTCCACGCGCTGGAGGAGGGGATCGCGGAGTTCGTGACCGTCCGCAAGCAGCGGGACGCCTGAGATCGACGCGATCCCGCCCGTGCGTGCGCCGACGGACGATGAGGCGATTCTGGTGATCGGTCCCTCCTGGGTTGGGGACATGGTGATGGCCCAGTCGCTGTTTACGCTCCTCAAACAGCAGCGCCCGGAGCGTCCCATCGATCTGGTGGCCCCGACCTGGGCTCTGCCCCTGGCCGCGCGCATGCCCGAGATCCGCCACGCCATCGCCCTGCCTGCCGGGCATGGCCAATTGGCGCTTGCCAGCCGCTATCGGGTGGGAAAAACGCTGCGGGGTCGCCATGTCCAGGCGATCCTGCTCCCCAACTCTTTCAAATCCGCCCTCTTGCCGTGGTTTGCCCGGATTCCGCGCCGTACCGGCTTTTTGGGCGAGATGCGTTTCAGCCTGCTCAACGACATCCGTCCCCTGGATAAAAAACGTCTGCCCCGCACCGTGCAACGGTTCGTGGCCCTCGGTCTGCCCCAGGATGCGCCGTTGCCGGACCCCATTCCCGTGCCGCGCCTGCTCGCCTCGGTCAAAGAGGGGAAGCGGATCTTGATCGCCCACGGTCTACCCGCTGAACGACCCCTGCTGGCCCTCTGTCCCGGCGCGGAGTACGGCCCGGCCAAACGCTGGCCGGCGCGCCACTTCGCCGCCCTGGCCAGGGAGCGGATCGCCAACGGCTGGCGCGTGGCGGTGTTGGGATCGGCCAAGGAGCGGGCGTTGGGCGCGGAGATCCTCGCCGGGCTCGGGGAGGGGGCGGTCAACCTCGCCGGGGCCATCGATCTGGTGTCTGCCATCGATGTGCTGGCCGTCGCGGGGAGGGTGGTGACCAATGACTCGGGATTGATGCATGTCGCGGCGGCACTCGAACGTCCGGGGGTGGCGATCTTCGGCTCCTCGGATCCGGGTCACACCCCGCCGCTGGGCACGAGCATGGGGATTCTGTCGTTGGGTCTGGCCTGCGCCCCCTGTTTCAAGCGGGTCTGTCCGGATGGGGCGGCTCGCTGTCTGGAGGAGATCACCCCGGAGCGGGTGCTGGAGCTGTTATGAGTCCCGAGCCTGTCCCGCGCTTGAAGCATCGTTTCGAATGGCTGTTGTTGCAGGGGTTGCTCGGCCTGGTGCGGGCCGGGGATCTCACCTCGGCCTACCGGCGTGTGAGGCGCCTGGCCGCCCTCGGCAGACGCCTCTTTACCTCGGAATGGGCCTGGACCCATGCCAACCTGGCCATGATCTACGGCGACCACCTCACCCCGGAGCAGCGCGAGAAGCTGGCGACCCTGGCTTTTGAAAATATTTTTTTCAGTTACATGGAGTCGATCCGCGTCCACGAGATCGCATTCCGGGACGAGGGGGTGGAGCGGCTGCACGCCGTCCATGGTCTGGGACGAGGGGCGATCATCGTCGCGGTGCATGTGGGGAGCTGGGAGCCGGGATTGAAGCGTCTCGGGGGACACGTCTCCCCCACGGCGATCCTCTATCGGCACGCCAACAATCCGTTGAGCGAAAAAACTTTCATGGAGCTGCGTGCCGGGTATGGGGTGGCGTTCATTTCGCGCCAAAACACCCGCGAGATCGTGCGCGCCATGCAGGAGCGCAAGGTGATGGGGTTCATGACCGACATCAACACCCGCGAGGGTGGGGTCACGGCGTCGTTTTTGGGGGTGCCGGCCCAGTGTCCGCCCGGTCCGGCGCGTCTGGCCTTGAAGTTCAACACCCCGATCCTGCCGATCATCGCCACGCGAGCGGGGTGGGGCGAGGCGGTGTTCCGGGTCGGGGAGCCGATCGAGCCCCAGGCGGGGGGTGCGAGCGAGGAGCGGGTGGTGGCTCTGACCGAGGCGATCAACGCCGCCTTCGTCCCCTGGGTCCACGAATACGCCGAGCAGTACAACTGGCTGCACGCCCGCTGGCGCGCCCGCCCGGATGGCTCCCTGTGGCGCCCGGAGCAGGCCGCCCGCGCCAATCCCACCCCGGCCCATCCCTCGGAGCGGGTGCTGCGCCTGCTGGACGGGTGTGAGGGTGGTGGTGTGTCGATGGTGGGGTGAGGCGGGAGCCGCGCATGAAGTTGGCCGTCGAAGCGCCATCATTTGGAGCCGTTGGGTTGCGCCAGGATGGACAGGCCGCGCTCATCCGCGTACTCTTGGGTGCGGATGTGGGCTTGAGGGTGCGCGATGGGGTGTTGGTCAGGGATGGGGCGCGGTTTCCTGATTGGCGGCGGGTGTGTGTCGTGGGTTACCCGAACCCCGATCGACTCGCTGGGGCGCCTTGGAGACCAAAAAGCCAGCAAGGGTTAAATCTTGCTGGCTTTTTTGAGAGTCTTGAAACTCTTTGGAACCTGAATTGGTGCGGATAGCCGGATTTGAACCGGCACGGCGCTAACCACTGCCCCCTCAAGACAGCGTGTCTACCAATTCCACCATATCCGCCTTGACTTTCAAGCCTAGCAGAGGCTTTCATGCTTGGCAATGGTTTTCATTGTTTGACGGTTGGGATGATGATGGATGGACGATCAGCGCCATGACGAACGACCGATTGGTCTGTTTGATTCCGGGGTGGGTGGCTTGACGGTGCTCGAGGCCGTGGCGCGTCGCTTTCCGGAGGAGAGTTTTCTCTATCTTGGGGATACGGCACGGGTTCCCTATGGCACCAAGTCGGCGCGTACCGTGGAGCGCTATACCCTCCAGGTGGCCGACTGCCTGTTGCGACGCGGGGTCAAGGGGTTGGTGGTGGCCTGCAACACCGCCTCCGCGTTGGGTCTGGCGGCGCTGCGCGCCCAGAGTCCGGTGCCGGTGATCGGGGTGATCGAACCTGGTTGTCGCGCGGCGGCGGCAGCCCGTCCCGACGGTGGGCAGCCAGCCCGGGTCGGGGTGATCGGCACCCGTTCCACCGTGGCCAGTGGCGCCTACCCCTATCATCTGGCCATGCTCGATCCCTCCATTCAGGTGATCTCGTTGGCCTGTCCACTCTTCGTGCCCCTCGTCGAGGAGGGGTGGGTGGATCATCCGGCGGTACGCATGATCGTCACCGACACCTTGACGCCGCTCTTTACTCAGAGGCTGGATGCCCTGATCCTGGGGTGTACCCACTATCCGGTCTTGAAGGGGGTGATCGCCGAGACCATGGGGGTCAGGGTGGCGTTGATCGACTCGTCGGCGGCGGTTGCCGACGAGTTGAGTCGTCATCTGGGGGGGCTGATCGCCCCCGCTCCCCGAGGCGCGGCCCAACGGTTGGCGTTTCTGGTGACCGACGTGGCGGACCGTTTCAAGGAGACCGCGACCCGTTTCATCTCCGGGATTGCCGTCGAGGCGGTGGAGGTGGTGGATTTGTGATGGAAGGTGGTTCCATTCCAGGGCAATCATGCAGGGTAACGATTCAGAACCCCAAAGGATTATAAGTCTCGGAGACTTCTGCCTCCGAACCTCCGCCGGGGACCGTGCGGTCCCCGGATCTCTGCAAAAATGGGGTTGGGGTCCTGAATGATCACCATTTTTGGTTGCTTCCGCTCCAGGGAGTTGCGGCCATCTTCTGCCGCATCCGCGGTTTTCACGCGCCTCCCTTCCTGTCAAGTTTGTGGGTGAGGCATGGTTTTTCTCGTGCCGATCCTTACTTGGTCGGGCAGGTGACCGGACGGGCGGGGGCGAATCCCACCTTCTGAACCTGACACTGACCGGCATCGCTCAGAATCCACGCCAGATAGTTCTTCACCTCGCCTTGTGGCATGCCGTTGGTGTACATGAACAGCGGTCTGGAGATCGGGTAGCGACGGTTCATGACGTTCTCGATGTTCGGTTCCACCAGTTCGGTGCCGGATTCACGGGAGATCTTCAATTTCTTGACCCGGTTCGATTCGAAGGCCATGCCGATGTAGCCGATGGCGCAGGGGTTGCGACCGATCAGATCCACCACCTCCTCGGAACCGCTCACGTCACGGCTCTCCATGTTGTGCTTGAAATCCCGGCGTTCCCCCAGCACCACCTCCTGAAAGTAGTCGTGGGTGCCGGAGTTGATCTGCCGACCCACCAGATGGATCCGGTTGCCGGGACAGTTGGGAACCCGTACCCCGAACTTACCCCAGTCGTCGATGGAGCCCTTGCTGTCATAGACCTCCGCGAGGGCGGCCATGGAGAGCCAGGAGAGGGGATTGGAGGGATGGACCAGAATGGCCAGGGCATCGTGGGCCACCAGATGCTCCATGGGGCGGACGCCGTTGGCTTCGGCGGCGATGCGCTCCTTGATCTTGATGGGACGGCTGGCATTGGCCAGATCCACATGGTTGTTGATCAGGGCCGAGATGCCGGTTCCGGTGCCGCAGCCGCGGGTATCGACGCTGACTTCGGGATGGGCTTCGTGATACTGGGTGGCCCAGGCCTGGGCGAGATGGAGAAAGGTATCCGAGCCACGGTTGGTGATGACGGTCGCGGCACTGACCATCCCGGACCAGGAGAGGAGCGCCAAGGAGAGGAGCAGCGCGGGAACGGATCTTTTCATATTGATTTCCTTGAATCTTATGTGAGGAGCGAATGGATGTGAATAGGGGCTGTCGTGAATCCATGCTGTCATTGTGGAGATATTTTGTAAATTCTGAATAAAGGCTTGTTTATCGTTCTGTAAAAAGTGGAACCCGCGGTGTGGAACGGCTGGAAGGGTTCTTCGAGGCGTTTGTGAACCTGTCGCTTGCGCCCCGTCCATCCCGCCATCCGATCCCTGGTGCAACGGGCGCGCTTGGGGCAAAATCAGAGTCGGTTTGGTGAGGCCATCGTTGAAATCACCAAACCGGTCACGAAGGGAAACAATCGCTTCGTGCTTCTCAAAGGGCTTCGCCATTGGCTGGGCCCTGCATGATCCGCGTCGGCTGTTTGGCAGGAGCCCAACAGCCTCCAGGCCGGTTGCGGGATTTGGGCTGTTTTGTCGATCCTTTTAAAGGGGGCTTTTCTCGTGGAATGGATGCCTGCCGAATCCCATGAATGGTGTCGCCGGCTTGCGTGTCTGGCTCTGGAGGGGGCGCCGATCCCCCGCGTCGAGGCCACCCGCGTGCTTACCGATCCCAGCGTACCGCTGCTGTCGCTCCTGGATGCCGCTTTCGCGGTGCGGGAGCGCCATTTCGGACGGGGGGTGCGGGTGCATATCCTCAACAACGTCCAGAACGGGCTCTGTCCCGAGGATTGCAACTACTGCGCGCAGGCCACCAGCAGTTCGGGCGAGGTGCCGGTCTATCGGATGAAGTCCGAGGAGGCGATCTTCGAGGAGGCGCACAAGGCCTTGGCGTCCGGCGCCTATCGTTACTGTCTGGTCCTCTCCGGGCGCGGGCCGGTGGATGAGCGGGTGGAATACCTGGCCGGGATCGTCTCCCGGCTCAAGGCGGCCTTGCCGATGGAGGTGTGTCTTTCGGCGGGCTTCATCGATTCCGGCCAGGCCGCCCGTTTGAAGGAGGCCGGACTCGATCGCTACAACCACAACCTCAACACCTCCGAGGAGCGTTACGGCTCCATCTGCCACACCCACGCCTACGCCGACCGGGTGGCCACCCTGACGGCGGCCCGTTCCGTGGGGCTGGAGGTGTGCAGCGGTCTGATCCTCGGCATGGGCGAGGCCCCGGATGAGGTGGTGGAGGTGGCCCTGACCTTGAATCGCCTGGATGCCCGCTCCATTCCGGTCAATTTCTATGTGCATGCCCCAGGATCGAAACTCGGCGAGCAGAACCGACTGACCCCGGAGTATTGTCTTCGGGCGTTGTGTCTGTTCCGCTTTTTGAACCCTTCCGCCGAGGTGCGCGCCGCCGGGGGACGGGAGGCCAATCTGCGCGGACTGGAGTCCCTGGCGCTCTATCCGGCCAATTCGCTCTTTGCCGAGGGGTATCTGAACACCGGCGGTCACGCCGCCGACAAGACCCGGCGCCTGATCGAGGATGCCGGCTTCACCGTGGAGCGGCTGGAAGAGCATGCGTGAGACATCTCAGGAGTTGATGGCAGTCAAGCCTTCTCTGGCCGATGGGAGTCGGATGGAAGCTGACGTGACATTGCAAGCATTACGCATCGGGTTGGCGCAAGTTGATGCCGGCTTGGGGATCGATGCCGAGGCGTTTTTCTCGGAGATGGCGTTACTGCCGTAGGGACGATTGGCGGATGGACGCGCGGGAAGCAGGGAAGATTGGCGAGGCGTGACGAGGATGGAAGAGCATGCGTGATTCCGGCACCGGGGTGTTCGTCACCGGTACAGATACCGGTGTGGGCAAGAGTATCGCCTCGGCGTGGCTGGTGGCGCGGCTGGGGGCCTGTTACTGGAAGCCAGTGCAGTCGGGACTCGAGGAGGAGAGCGACAGCCAACTCGTGGCGCGACTTTCCGGCGGGGGACGGATTCTGCCGGAGCGGTTTCGCCTGAACGCGCCGCTCTCCCCCCACGAGTCGGCGCGGCGCGACGGGATTGCCATCCGGCTGGAGGATTTCGTGCTGCCGGAGGTGGGCGGTGCGTGTCTGGTGGTCGAGGGGGCGGGCGGGGTGCTGGTGCCGTTGAACCATCGGGAGAGCATGGTCGATCTCATGGTGCGGCTCGCCCTGCCGGTGGTGGTGGTGGCGCGTACCACGCTGGGCACCATCAACCACACCCTGTTGACCCTCGAGGCGTTGCGACGCCGCGATCTGGAGATCCTCGGGGTGATCCTGTCCGGGGTGCCCAACCCGGTCAATCGCACCGCGATCACCGATTTCGGCGCGGCCCCGCTGCTGGCCGAGATCCCCTGGCTCGATCCGGTGACGCCGGGGGCCCTGGCCGCGGTTCCCCCCTGGGATCCGGAGCGGTGGATGATGACGCGGCGGAGATTGGGATTGTGAACCACCACGCCGAACACCTGATCGCCCTGGATCGGGCCCATGTCTGGCACCCCTACACCCAGCAGGCCACCGCGCCCGTGCCGGTGCCGATCGCCTCGGCGCGCGGGGCCTGGTTGCACGGGGTGGACGGCACGGCCTATCTGGATCTGATCGCCTCCTGGTGGGTGGCCATCCACGGTCATGCCCACCCGGTGATCGCCGAGGCGATCGCCACCCAGGCCGGTACCA
The DNA here is from genome assembly GCA_015231775.1 of Magnetococcales bacterium. Classification (GTDB taxonomy): domain Bacteria; phylum Pseudomonadota; class Magnetococcia; order Magnetococcales; family Magnetaquicoccaceae; genus Magnetaquiglobus. The sequence continues at coordinate 14,065 of JADGAY010000058.1, forward strand.
TGGCCCAGATCATCTTCGCCGGTCTGACCCACGAACCGGCGGTACGGCTGGCCGAGGCGCTGGTGAAACGGCTTCCGGCGGGTCTGACGCGGCTCTTCTTCTCCGACGACGGCTCCACCGCCGTCGAGGTGGCCATGAAGATGGCCCTGCACTACTGGCGCAATGTGGGCCAGAGCCGCGGGCGCTTTCTGGTTTTCGAGCACGGCTATCATGGGGATACCGTGGGCGCCATGTCGGCGAGCCGCTCCTCCGGTTTTTTCGAGGGGTATGGAGCGCTGCTGTTCGACGTGGACACGGTGCCGTTTCCGGCCACCTGGGAGGGGGATGCCTGGGTCGAGGCGAAGGAGCGGCACGCCCTGGAGGCTCTGGATCGCTATCTGGAGCGCCACGGTTCCGACTGCGCGGCGATGTTGATCGAACCGCTGATTCAGGGCGCGGGCGGGATGCGCATCTGTCGTCCGGCCTTTTTGCGTGCCCTGGTCGCCCGGCTGCGGGGGGCGGGGGTGTTGTTGATCGCCGATGAGGTGATGACCGGGTTTGGCCGCTGCGGCACCCTGTTCGCCTGCGAGCGTGCTGGCATCGAACCAGATTTCATCTGTCTTTCCAAGGGGTTGACCGGCGGATTCCTGCCGATGGCCATCACCGCCTGCCACGAGGGGATCTATCAGGCCTTCCTGGGCGAAACCTTCGACCGGGCCCTGTCCCATGGTCACTCCTTCACCGCCAATGCCTTGGGCTGCGCGGCGGGTTTGGCCTCGTTGGCACTGTTTGACACGGAAGATACCCTGGCGCGGGTGGCGGCCATCGAGGCGCTGCATCGGGAGCGTCTGACCGCATTGGGGGGGCGGATTCTCCAGCCGCGTGCCATGGGCGCGGTGGCGGCCTTCGAGCTGGCCCTGCCGGATCGCACCTATGGTTCCTCCTTTACCCCACGTCTGATCCAATTTTTTCTGGAGCATGGCCTGATCATCCGGCCCCTGGGGGCGGTGTTGTATCTGATGCCCCCGTATTGCATCACCCCCGAGGAGTTGCATCGGGGCTGGGATGGCATCGAGGCGGCGGTGGCGTCGTTTTGCGGTTGAGTGGAACTCTTCTCTTGGGTTGGGAGTGACGGATGTCCCATTTCGCGGATCGGTGGATCGGACGTGCCTTGCGGGTGCGTTCGCGGGTGGTGGTCGGGTTGGACCCGGAGGTGGAGCGGTTTCCGGACCAGTTGCGGCAGCGGTTGCGGGATGAGCCCACCGAGGAGCGGCTGGAGGAGACCCTTTTCGAGTTCAACCGGGCGGTGATCGAGGCGAGTGCCGGCGAAGCGGTGGGATTCAAGCCCCAGGTGGCCTTTTACGAGCAGTACGGCACCGCCGGGCATGTGGCGTTGCGGCGCACGTTGATGTTGTTGCGGGACATGGGGTTGCCGATCATTCTGGATGGCAAGCGCAACGACGTGGCCCACACCGCCCGGGCCTACGGGATCGCCTGGCTGGCGCGGGAGCATCCGGTGTTCGCCACCCCCAATCCGTGGCGCGCCGATGCCTTGACCATCAACGGCTATCTGGGTCGGGACGGGGTGGTTCCGTTTCAGGAGGTCAATCCCGACGCTGGTCTGTTCGTGTTGGCCAAGACCTCCAACCCCTCGTCCGGGGAATTGCAGGATCTGACGTTGGCCACCGGGGAGACGGTGGCCGAGCGGATGGCGGTGCTGGCCGAGTCGTGGGGTGAGGGATCGATCGGTGGGCACGGCTATGGCAACGTGGGGATCGTGGTGGGCGCGACCTATCCGGAGCATGCCGGGCGGTTGCGGGCTCTGGCCCCGCATGCGCTGTTCTTGATGCCTGGGATCGGCGCCCAGGGTGGGTCGTTGGAGGCGGTGACGCGGGCTGCCGGTTTCAACGGCGTGGGGGCGTATGCGGCGGCGTCGCGTGGGGTGATGTATCCGTTCAAGCCGGGTGAGCTGTCTGGTCCCGGTTGGCGGGCCGAGGTGATGGAGCGGGTGGCGGCGGCGGCGCGGGCGTTGCGTCAGGCGGTGAACGGGGCCTTGCCGAAGTGAGGGGGTGAGGGGAGGCCAAACCAAACGGTCACGGGGGACGGGGGGCGGTTACCGCCCCCGGCAGGGGTGTTGGGGACAGCGTCCCCAAGGTCTGGCTTTTGATTTTGACTTTGATTTTGTCTTTGGCGCGCTCTACAAAAAAGCGTTTTTTCGCGCCTTTTGCGAAAAAACGCTGCGCGCAGCCTTGGCTGTGGCATCGTTTCGCGCCGTTGGCGAAACGATGCCGCGAACATGGCCCGGAACAGGCCGCCGGAGGTGGCTTAGGTGCTGACGTGCAATGTGCCCTGGGTCGTTGCCCAAAAGCGGCAACGACCCAGGGCAGATGAGACCGCGCGCTTCCACGCCCAGGTCGTCACCGCTTGATGGTGACGACCTGGGCGCCGTGGCGGGAGTCTCCTGATCAGTTCTTCACGGTCTTCAAGAACACGATGTCCGCCACCTCGTTGCGATGGTGGTGCAACGCGTCGAGCTTCTGCATGATCTCGGTCAACCGCTGCTGGGAGGCGGCCAGTTGCACATCCGGAGCCGGGGCGGTGGTAGCCTTGGCAACCGGCTTGGCCTGCTCCTTGCTTGTCTTCAAGAACTTCTGATATTTGGCGTTTTCCGCATCGTAGGCGTTCTCGGCGGTGCGGATGTGGCCGGCCAGCTCGTTGAGCTTCTTGATGCGCGCCTCGTTGGACTCCGGGTAGGTCCAGGTGCGGATGCCGAGGGGTCCGGGGGCGCCGGGGTTGCGCGCGGTCTGGGTGGGCTTTTTGGCCCCTTTCTTGGCGGTGGTCTTGGCGTCCGGCTTGGTGGCGGCCTTGGCCTTGAGGTCCATGGTCTTGTCGGTGGGACGCTTGGCCACGGTCGAGGCGCCCTTCTTGGCCATGCGCTGCTGCTTTTTGGCGAGAACCACCTGACGCACATGCTCCTTGTCCTTCTTGACCTGGGCGGCGCGGGCGGACTCCTTGCCCTTGGCGGCCTCGGACTTGTTCGCCTTGGGCGTGGCCGGGCCGGGTTCGTCGCTCCAGGCGACGGTCAGCGGCGCGGCCACCATCAATAGGGCTAAACAGAGGGAATAAAACAGTTTCATGCTCTTCTCCTTGCGTCAGGGTAATCGACTTCGGCATGCCCGCGCATGCAATCAATGATCGACAATGATGGAAAAAAACCAATCCCCCACGACGACCACGGGCCATCCCTATCAGGAAGGGTTTCTGTTGACCCTTCTGGTTCTGGCCATTGGCGGCATGGGGTGGCTCTTCTCCCCGTTTCTGCCCGGATTGTTTCTCGCGGCCCTGCTGGCCGCCTCGACCTATCCGCTTCATCGGCGGATTTTGGCCCGCATGCCTAATGAATCGGATCGCGCCGCGCTTTTCATGACTGTTTTGATGTTTTTTTTGGTGGTGAGCCCGATTTTGTATCTGCTGGTGGCCACCACCGTGAAGGCGGGCACCCTCTCCCGCGACATCCAGGAGTGGTTCGCGGGGTTCGGCAGCCCCGAGGCGTTGACCGATGAGATGCGTCGCTTGCTGTCGGCCCTGCCGATCCCGGAGTATCCCCGCGAGGAGTTGATCGGCTGGATCGGCGAAAATCATGTCCAGGTGGGCAAGGGGATCGGGATGGTACTGCTGACCCTTTTCAAGGGGATCACCAACAACAGCCTGGCCTTCTTCGCCTCGCTGCTGCTGGTGCTCTTCGCGCTGTTTTTCTTCTATCGGGAGGGTCCCCGATTGGCCCGACAGGTCAAAATCCTCTCCCCGCTCTCCAACGACTACGACGACATCCTGTTCGGACGCTTCACCGCCCTGGCCACGGTGCTGACCACCAGCATCATCGGGGTGGCGTTTTTGCAAGGGGTGTCGTTCTCGCTGGTGACCGCCTTCATGGGGCTGCCATGGTTCTATCTGGGGGTGGCGATCGCCGCCGCCTCCTTCATCCCGGTGGTCGGGGGTGTGGTGGTGTGGGCCCCGACCGCTTATGTGCTGTTTCTGCATGGCCGTCCGGGCCAGGCGATCTTTCTGGCCCTCTGGGGCGCGATCGTGACCGGATTCCTGATCGACAACATCATCCGTCCGATCCTGATGGGCTGGCTGGCCAAGCAACAGAAAGAGGTCGGCAATGGTGAACTCCATGTGCTTGATTATACACTTTTCACCGTGCTCTCGACCTTTGGCGGCCTGATCCAGTTCGGCATCCTGGGACTCTTCTTCGGCCCGATCCTGGCCGCCATGGCCATCTCGGTCTTCGAGGTATACGAGATGATCCACGCGGAAAAATTGGATCACTCTTGAAGGCGTCATCACGCTTGGCATGGGTTTTGGATTGGGCTAACATGATGCATGACCGTCATACCTCGTCAATCCCTATCGGAGCAGCTCTCCCATGCCTGTGACCACGGTTCTGGAACTGGTGAACGATGCCTTGAAGATCGCGCTGCTGATCTCCGCGCCCATGCTCCTGACCGCCCTCGTCGTCGGCATCATCATCTCCCTGTTCCAGTCGGTGACCCAGATCCAGGAGATGACCCTCACCTTTATCCCCAAGATCCTGGCCACCTTCTTTGCGCTTTCGCTCACCCTGCCGTGGATGATGGAAACCCTCATGGATTACTTCGCCAAGCTCTTCGACACCATCCCACGCATGGTGTTGTGAGCCGCAGGGAGAGCCGTCCCATGGAACCTTCAGCCCTTTTGGATCTCTTCGGCCTCTCGACGGGCGAGATCGAACGGCTGCTGCTGATCTTTTCGCGTCTCACCGGTCTGTTCCTGTCCGCGCCGCTCTTCTCGCGCAGCGTCGGCCCGAGTCGCATCAAGGCGTTGCTCCTCGTCGCCCTGACCGTGGTGATCTATCCGCTGGTGCCCCCCTGGGGTGGAGAGGGCAGAGGGAGCGTCGTGGCCATGGGCTACGCCGCCATCACCGAGGTGATCATCGGCGCGGTGTTCGGCATGCTGATCCACTGGGTGCTGGTGGCCGTGCAGGTGGCCGGCGGCCTGATGGGGTTCCAGATGGGCCTCTCCATGGCCATGGTCATGGATCCTACCTCCGGGGTCCAGGAGGGCGTGCTCTCCAACCTCATGTACATGACCGCGCTGATGCTCTTTCTGAGCTTCAACGGCCATCACCTGATGGTCGAGGGGATCGCGCGTTCGTTTGCCACCCTGCCCCTCGGCGCCGGCCTGCCGCATACCGAGGATCTGCTGCGCGGGGGGGTGGAGATGATGGTGCGCATGTTCAGGCTGGCCCTGATCATCGCCGCGCCGGTCATCGGCACCACCAAGCTGCTGTATCTGGGCATGGGGCTGATCAACCGCGCCTCGCCGCAGATCCAGGTCTTTTTCGTGGCCATGCCGATCGCCCAGATCGTCGGATTCGTCGTCATGGGGCTGACCATGGCCATCTTCGGGCAGGTCATGGTCTCCGAAATGGAGGCCTTCATCACCGCGGCCCTTCACGTCCTGAAATTGTGATTTGATAACGACCATGCGGATGCATCTGGATCTGGAGGCGGGGATCTCCGGCAACATGTTCATGGCGGCCTGTCTGGACGCGGGGCTGGAACCCAAGTCGTTGCGTTCCGCCCTGGCCACCCTGGGACTGCCGGGCTGGACACTCGACCTCAAACGGGGGCGTCGCGGCGGGGTGCGCGGCATCCACGCCGCGATTCGGCTCTCCCAGGAACACGAGCAGCAGCGCCAACTGCCGGCGATTCTCGGCCTGATCCGGGCCGCGGAGCTGCCGGATCCGGTCAAGGCGTTGGCTGAACGGATCTTTGTCAAGCTCGCCGAGGCCGAAGCCGTGGTGCATGGGATTCCGGTCGATCAGGTCCACTTTCACGAGGTGGGCGCGGTCGATGCGATTCTCGACATCGTGGGGGCGGCGTTCGCGGTCTGGAAACTGGGCGCCACGTGCATCACCGCCTCGGCGGTGCCGACTGGCTCGGGTTCGGTGCAGTGCGCCCATGGACGCATGCCGATTCCGGCCCCGGCG
>JADGAY010000288.1 GCA_015231775.1 Magnetococcales bacterium
CAAGTACCTGTATGACCTCTATCCGGGCGGACCCGCCAAGCAGGCCTGCAAAATCGCTGGACTCCCGAAGCCGACCGGCTGCGTGTAATCCCAGGATTGGGCCACACCTCAAAAAAATCATCAACCGTCCGGAACGTTCCTTAGATTCACGCACCTCCGGACGGGGTCGAGTTGGTTGCCGATCCATGACGTAACGATTGGATCGGCAATCCATTTCCATGCCTCATCCCTTTTCTTGACATGGGGAAAGCCGGATGTTGACCTTCCTCGCCTATTTTGTCCTGGCCATTTTTGTCCTCGGTTTTGCAAGCCGGATTTTCGTCTACGCCCGAACCCCCGCGCCGCTCAAAATCGCCACCACCCCGGCTCCCACCACCCTGTCGGGTGTCGCCTGGCGGCTCTTCACCGAGGTCTTTTTCTTCAACAGCCTCTTCAAGAGCGATAAACTGGCCTGGGCCGGCGGCTTGGCCTTTCACGGGGCCTTGGCCGTGGTGCTGATCCGGCATCTGCGCTATTTCGTCGATCCGTTGCCGGCCTTCGTCGGGCCGTTGCAGATCTTCGGCATCATGGCCGGCATCGTCATGGCGGCGGCATTGGCCTTTCTGCTGTTGCGCCGTCTGGTCTTCGAGCGGGTCAAGTACATCTCCTCCAAGGCGGATTATCTCTTTCTGGTGCTGCTTTTGGCCATCGCCGGATCCGGCCTGCTGATGGATTTCGCGCTGCGTCCCAACATCGTGGCCATCAAAAGCCATCTGTTGACCATGTGGAGTTCCGTGACCGGTCTGCCGCCGCTCAACTCCGCGGGGGATGTGATGTTCCTGTTGCATCTGCTGCTGGTCGGACTGCTGCTGGTGGTCTTCCCGTTCAGCAAACTGATGCACGCCGGCGGGATCTTCTTCAGCCCGACGCGCAACCAGGTGGACAACCCGCGGGAGAAGCGTCACGTCACCCCCTGGGCAGAGCCGTGAGCTGATGATTGCCGTGGCACGCCCGTCAGGAGCGCCACGGTCGTGGGGTGAAGGGGTTCTCCCCCCAGCGTGCCAGTTTGGATGGCACCGGCACCTCATCATGTATTGGATGATCGCAACCTTTTTTCAGGAGTCCTCGCGTGGCTGACTATCATGTTCCCGTTGTCGGGGATGACATCAAGACGCCTGATCTGAAAACCGGCACCATGGCCCATCTGGCCCCTTATCCGGCCACGGCCAAGCATATGGATCCCATGGGTTTTCCAGGCGAACGGGTGGAAAACTGGCAGCAGAAGGGCATCGAGAAGCTCGGTGAGTTGCTCAAGAAGTACCGCTCCTTGCAGGTCTACCTGGACATCTGCGTCAAGTGTGGCGCCTGCACCGACAAATGCCACTATTATCTGGGCACCCAGGACGCCAACAACATGCCCGTGCAACGCGCGGAGTTGATGCGCAGCGTTTATCGCCGCTATTTCACCCCGGCGGGCAAGATGTTTCCGGGTCTGGTGAACGCGGTGGATTTCGACGAAGAGACCCTCGGCAAGTGGTTCACCTATTTCCACCAGTGTTCGCAGTGCCGTCGTTGTTCGGTCTTCTGTCCCTTCGGGATCGACACCGCCGAGATCACCATGGCCGCCCGCGAGATCATGAACGCCATCGGCGTGGGCCATAAGTATTCGGTGGAGATCATCGGCAAGGTCCATCAGATCGGCAACAACCTGGGCATCCCGAAACCGGCCTTGAAGGGAACCCTCGAGTTTCTCGAGGAGGAGATCCTGGACACGACCGGTCACGATGTGCGCCTTCCTCTGGATCAGGCGGGCGCCGACGTGCTGTTGGTCACCCCTTCCGCGGACTTCTTCAGCGAGCCGCACATCCAGTCTCTGATGGGTTATGCCAAGGTGTTCCATCAGGCCGGCATCTCCTTCACGATCAGCTCGCATGCCTCCGAGGCGGCCAACTTCGGCATGTTCATCGGCTCGTATGATCAGCAGAGAAAGATCGCCAAGCGGGTGGTCGAGCAGGCGCGTGACTTGAAGGTGAAGCGGTTGGTGGTTGGCGAGTGCGGTCACGCCTGGCGTGTGGCCTATGCCTTCTGGAACACCTTGAACGGTCCATTCGATTTCCTGGATCCCCGGTATCCCGCGCCGCAACACATTTGCGAGTTTACCCATGATCTGCTTGGCCTGGGGGCGTTGACCCTCGACAAAGAGGCCAACGATCCATACCGGGTTACCTTCCACGACTCCTGCAATGTAGCGCGCGCCACGCGCATGGGTCCAAAGGCCGGTGGGCAGTTCGAGATCCCCCGTGATCTGATCCGCGCCAGTTGCAACCACTTCGTGGACATGGACGAGGATACGATTCACGAGAAGACCTTCTGTTGCGGTGGTGGTGGTGGTCTGTTGACCGATGAGTTGATGGATCTGCGCATTCGCGGGGTGCAACCGCGGGTGACCGCGTTGAAGCGGGTGATGGAGAGCGACAAGGTCAACTTCATGGCGATGATTTGTGCCATCTGCAAGGCCCAGTTCACCAAGGTGTTGCCCATGTATGGCATTCCCATGGAGATGGTGGGTGGCGTTCATCAGTTGGTGAGCAATGCGATTCAGTTGGGCGCCAAGAGGGGTGTGGTGTAAAAATTGGTGGGGTCCAGGCCAGTGGCCCCTGGTGGGATCCAAGGGCAAAGCCCTTGGGACTTGGATTTTGATTTTGTCTTTCAGGCGCGTTTTAAACCACACCCAGTTTGAGATATGTAGTTTCTACCGTTAAAAATAAAGAGAGCGTCTGGAGATTCCTCTCGCAGGTTTTTGACTTTTGCTTTTAGCGCGCTCTTTACAAAGAAGCATTTTTCGCGTCTTTTGCGAAAAATGTGCCGCGCGCAGCTTTGGTTTTTTTGAGATGTTTTGCGTCTTTTGCAAAACGTCTCAAAAAAAGCATCGCCAGAACAAGCCGCAGCAGGCGGCTTTTCTCCCGTGAACAAATGTCCCCTTGTCGTTACCACTTCGTGGCAACGACAAGGGGACAAAGGCCGCGCGCTTGCGCGATTTTTCGCTTTGCGAAAAATCGCTTATCGTG
>JADGAY010000059.1 GCA_015231775.1 Magnetococcales bacterium
GTGGATCATCGCCTGGGCCAGGGCCACCCGCTGACGCGGATAGCGCCGGGCGCGCTCGAAAATGGAGCGCATCACCTGACCGGAACGGAACACGAACTCGGAGAGCTGCTGGCGATAGGCCTCGAGATTGGCGATCGGACGGGTGGCCACGCCGCTCTCCATGGCGGCCTTGGCGGTGGCGGAGGCCACCTCGACGATCAGGCGCGGATCGAACGGTTTGGGGATCAGGTACTCCGGACCGAACTGGAGATTCTCCTCGGCATAGGCGATGGCCACGGTATCGGGCACGGTGTAGCGCGCCAGATCGACCAGAGCCTGCACGCAAGCCCGCTTGATGGCCCCGTTGATGCAGGTGGCCCCGGCATCCAGCGCGCCCCGGAACAGGAAGGGGAAGCAGAGGACGTTGTTGACCTGATTGGGATAGTCCGACCGTCCCGTGGCGATGATGGCATCCGGACAGACGCTCCGGATCTCATCCGGGGAGATCTCCGGGGTTGGATTGGCCAGGGCGAACACCAACGGTTGCGGCGCCATGGTCTGGACCATGGCCGGGGTGATGGCACGAGGACCGGAAAGCCCGAGAAACAGATCCGCGCCGATCATGGCCTCGGAGATATGGCGGATCTTGCGGTTGGTGGCATAGACCCGCTGTTCCGGGGAGAGATCGGTGCGGTCCACATGCAGCACGCCCCCCAGATCCGAGACGATGATCTGGGAGAGGGGCACGCCCAGCTCCACCAGCAGGTTCAGACAGGCGATCGCGGCGGCGCCGGCGCCGGATACCGCCACATTGATTTCGTCGAGCCGTTTGTTGACGCAGTGCAACCCGTTGATCACCGCCGCGGCCACCACGATCGACGTGCCGTGCTGATCGTCGTGGAACACCGGAATCCGCAACCGTTCACGCAGCTTGGATTCGATCATGAAACACTCGGGGGCGCGGATATCCTCGAGATTGATCCCGCCGAAAGTGGGTTCCAACGTGGCGACGATCTCGACGAAGCGATCCGGATCCCGTTCGTTGATCTCCAGATCGAACACATCGATGCCGGCGAATTTCTTGAAAAGGGCCGCCTTGCCCTCCATCACCGGTTTTCCGGCCAGCGGCCCGATGTTGCCCAGCCCCAACACGGCGGTACCGTTGGTGATCACGCCGACCAGATTGGCCCGTCCGGTGAGTTCCGCGGCCTCGGCGGGATTGGCGATGATCGCCTCGCAGGCGGCGGAGACGCCGGGTGAATAGGCCAGCGAGAGATCCCACTGGGTGGCCATGGGCTTGGTGGGCACCACCGAGATCTTGCCCGCCGGCTTGGCGCGATGATAGGCGAGTGCGCTTTCTTTCAGATGTTCGTCCATGATGAGTCGCCTTTGTTCCGGGGTGACCCGGTCCTTGGATTGCGGGTTGGGGTTATCGCCGTTGTTCGCTGCGCATGGCCTCCGAGGAGTCTCGGGCGCGCTCCTCCGGATCGAATCGGGGGCATCCGGTTGGGATCGATGCTCATCGTGCTCCCGCGTTGATTCAAGAGGCGGTCGGGTCCGGATCGGCCATCCGGGGCCGATGGCGATGGATCAACCCGAGGGTGATTGACAACACCAGGGCGAGCGGAATCGACACCGTGACCTCGAGGAGCACCTTGATGAACGTCGTCTGGGCAGAGTCCGGGTAGGCCATCATCCCGAGCCAGGCGAGCAAGCCGAACATCCAGAGCAGGAGAGGTCCAGAGGTTCCGAGACCACAGGCGACCAGCCGCCAGCCGTTGCCGCGCGTGCGCCCCCAGGCACCGGCCAGATCGAACCGGGAGGCTCCCGTGGCCGCCCATGCGGCGGCCAGCATCAACCGGGGGACCACCGGCAACATGGGCAGGGTCAACAGGGGCAGGATCCACGCCGTGGCGTTCACCGGGGCGTTGGTCAGGATCAGAATGGTCAACGCGATGGCGGCGGGAAGAAAAAACAACAGGCCAGCGCTGCTCCCGATCAGAAAGAACCACACCTCGCGCCGTCCCAGCGTGACCTCTTGTTGTGGACCCGAGACCGTCCAGCGGATCAGGGTGGTCTGAAGCGGCGGCAGGGCGAACAGGCCCACGATCAAACCGCCATCCCGCAACAGGCTTTGCAGCTCCTGCCGAAACACGAACCACTCCGGCATGCCCGAGGCCACCACCACGCCGATCCTGGCGGCCAGGAGGGTCACGAGCCAGGGCCAGATCAGACGCAGCAACGCCAGTCCGTCGGATCTCGGCAGACGCCAGCTCTCCGCGATGATGGCACGAATCGGCAAGGGGGGCACAGGGGGTGAATCGGCCATCGTCACGCCTCTCCCGGAGTGTCGGACAGGCCGCGAACAACCCGCCAGACCGTGACCCTCACGCGGGGCGATCCGGGGTCATCCCGGCCAGATCCTGCTTGAAGCGGGCCTGGAAGCGCTCTTTCTGGGCCGGGCTCAACAGCAGATCCCCTGCGCCGCTCTTCCCCTGGCGGATGAACGCGGAGAGCTGATAGCCCCGATCGAGGGCCAGACCGGTGGTGTGATCGAACTGCGGCTCATGTTTTTTCATGAAGGCAAACCCGCACCGTTCGGCAATCACCGGCACCCGTTCCGGATCCAGCGGCAACCCACAGAACTCGGCCACCCGGCGCACGGTGCCCGGCAGATCGGCGATCACCGCCTCGTAGCGCAAAAACAGCACATTCGGATCGTCCCGATGTTGCCACCAGCCGGACACATGGTCGAACCAGGACTGGAACTGCACCTCTCCGCGCATGAACCGCTCGAAGAACTGCTCGAAGGTTCCGCGAAACGACAGATGCGAACGGTAGAAGTGAAAATAGGAGACCAGCACATCCTGCCCGTCCCGCATCACATAAATATACTTTCCGCGTTTTTTCGGGGTGTCCGCATAGGCCAGATGGCACTTGAACACCCGTGGCGAGGGCATGGCATTGAAATAATCCATGGCTGCCCTGGGATTGGACAGGATGCGCCGCTCGAACCAGGGCACCACCATGCCGATGTGCTGAAAATCCATGTTGCCATCGGTGGTGAGCTGATAGAGCATCATCTGGGTCAGCGTGGTGCCGGAACGGGGATAGGTGACGACGAAGATGTCGTCGGGCCGATCCTCCATCTCATAGGCCACGGTCCGTTTCAGATCGATCTGTAACGCGACGCTCTCCAACAGCTCGGCCAGGTCGCGCAAGGCGCCACTGACTCCACCGATCAGGCGATTGGCGGTGCGCTGAAAAGGGGTGTTCATGCGGGTGTTTCCATGCGGCGTTGGGGAGCGGGGATGCATTGGTCATGCCGGGGGCATTCCCGCCGCCCCCGGCATCAACGACGCGCCTGTTCGCTTTGGGGCAAACAGGCGCTCAGACCTCTTACAACGGCTTGGTCAGGGTCAGGGCGATAATCGAACCCTGGGAACGATCCTCGGCGCCGAACTCCTTGACGCCACGCAACGACAGGACACTCTTCAAGAAGGGCACGGTCGCCACCACTTCGGGTCCGATGCCAAAGACCCGATCCCGTACCGAAGGATCGCCTTTGGCGGCGGTGCCACGATCATCGGTCACCTGCCACTGGGCATAGCCGGCCAGCCCCAACTCCACCAGATCGCTCACCTTGCGGCCCACGCCCCACTCGAAGTGGAAGTCATCGCCCAGGCGCAGATCGGTCTCATCCTTCTTGGAGTGGGTCTCGTAGCGGCTCAAGATCGACATGGACCAGAGTTTCTCGGCATCCGGATACCAGGTACCGCCCAGGGTGAACAGGAGGGTGTAGAAATCCTTGCCAGGGGAGGCCGAATCCGTCTTGTCGTAGCGTCCGGTGGGGAGATAGGCCCCGACCGCCGCCGCCGCGTCCCACTGGGCCCCGTGCCAGGAGAGCAGCAACGGTTCGATGGTGATGTCGCCCAGGCCGAACTCGTTATAATGCAAGCCGCCGCCGGGGATATTGTTCAGATTCAGATTGGTGTTGATCAGCGGCACGATGATGTCCATGCCGTAATCGGCGCCCAGGAACTTGTTCGGGGTCATCCAGATGAGCCGGTTGACCGTGGCGAACACATCCAGATCCAGACCCACGGGTTGATTGTCACCATTTTTATCTTTAAGTTTGGTGGCGCTGTAATAGGCATTGTACCACCGCCAGTAGAGTCCGGGCGGCGGCAGGGAGGCGGCCTTGATCCCCTCCACCCCATGCACGTAGTGTCCCTGTTCACCTTCTGCCTGGGCCTCTGAGAACAACGCCAGACCGGTGGCGCACATCCCGGCCAATGCCATGGTTTTGAATCGGTTCATGATCACGCCTCGCGCTCCGTTCAATTTTCTATTAATAAAAGTTAGGATGTAACCCGCGAACATCCGGTCACTCCCGAAGGGGTCATCTTGCAAGATTGTTCGCCACGACGTCAATGGAACAAGTGCCCAACACCCCATTCTCGACCCCTGGCGCCGCGCATGACCGGCATGGACATGCCCGAAGATCCAGACCATCATGGATCACGTCGATGTTCCCGCTTCACCCTTGACAGCATTCCCTGGAGGCAGCCATGGCCGAATTCACCATCACCGGCGAGATCGATCCGTTCTTGCATGTTTCCCTGCGCCAGGGAGAGTCGATCCTGGCCGAATCCAACGCCATGGTGATGATGGAAGAGAGCCTGACCCTCGATGGCTCCCTGGGCAACCAGGGGGTATTCGGAGCCATCATCCGGCGGTTTGCCAACGAGGAGACCATTTTTCAACAGAAAATCACCGCCAAGAGCGGTCCCGGCGATGTGTTGCTGGCCGCCCCGTTTCCCGGCGGCATGCATCTGTTGGAGATCGGACCCCGCCAGTTCAACCTCGCCGATGGGGCCTTTCTGGCCTGCGAGACCGGGGTGACGGTGACGAACGCCATGCAGAGCCTGGGCAATGCGATTTTCGGCGGCACCGGGGGATTTTTCATCCAGAAGACCGAGGGCAAGGGTAAGCTGGCCGTGGCCGCCTTCGGCTCGGTGTTCCTGCTCGATGTCAAGCCCGGCCAGCCGCTCACCATCGACAACGAACACATCGTCGCCTGGGAGAGCACGCTGGATTACGAGATCACCACCCCCAACAGCGCCCGCGGGATGCTGGGCGGTCTGTTGAGCGCGGCCACCAGTGGCGAGGCGGTGGTGCTGCGTTTTTCCGGCCAGGGGCAGATTCTGCTCGCCTCGCGCAACAAAAAGAGCCTCGTCGCCTGGCTGGCCGAGAATCTGCCAACCCCCACGGGCAACGAATCCTGACCAGCAGGGGGGCATTCTGGCGATGAAGCGCGGCATGAAGCGCGATTCCGAACCATCGGCACCGCCGAACGCGCCCGAGGCGGAGATCCAGAGCCGTCGCGCCCAGGTGACACGGTTGATTCAAGCCGAGTTGGAGGGGCTGCTCGGCTCCACCCCATCGGGGGCGGAGAGTTTCTACGATCTGGGACTGAACTCCCTGGACCTGACCCGGTTGGGGAGCCGTCTGGCGGCAGGCTCCGGGATGGAACTGCCCACCACCGTGGCCATGCGCCACCCCTCGATCGACCAACTCACCGACCATCTGTCCGCGACGCACGCCGCGCCGCGCCGCCCGCCCTGCCCCGCCTCGACCCCGCCTGGCGCCAGCTTTCCGCAACGGTTCAATCAACAGGGCTGCTTTGCCTGGCACGAGAACACGGTCAACAAAGGGTTCCTGCATCTTGCCCTGCCGATCCGGATCCTCTCCCCGGTGGATCCCATCGCCCTGGAGGGGGCTCTGCAAATCCTGGTGACACGCCATGCCGCGCTGCGGACCCGGTTTTACACCGTGGATGGCCAACCGGTACAGCAGGTGATGGACCACCGCGCCGTCCATCTGGAGCGCGTACCCGTCCAGGCCGCCTCATGGTCGGAGGTGGCCTCCCGGATCCAGGAGGCGGCCAGCCACCCCTTTGACCTGGCACACGATCCCCTGGTGCGGGGACACCTGTTCACCCGCGGCTTTCAGAATCATCTCCTCGTGATCGTCGCCCACCACATCGCCGTGGATGCCACGGCCTTCGCCATTCTGGTCAACGAACTCCTCACCGCCTATGCGGCCCGGCTCGCCGGTGAACCAGCCGCCCTGCCCGCCGTGACCTGGACCCTGGAGGATTTCGCCCATTGGCAGGCCGGGCTTCTGGAAGGGCCGGAGGGGGCGCGCTGCTGGGATTACTGGCGTCAACAACTGGCCGGGGATCCCCCCCTGGTCAACCTGCCCGGCGATTTTCCCGGCAGCCCCCACACCCGGCACGAAGGGGCCTGTTTCCCCATCCACCTCGAGCCTGCCCTGGTGGTCAAGCTGCGGGCCCTGGCCAGACAAGAGGGCGGGACGCTCTACATGCTGCTGCTGGCCGGTTTCGTGCTCCTGCTGCGCCAGGAATCGGGACGAGACGACATCCTCGTGGCCACCCACACGCAGAATCGGGAGAGGCCGGAGTGGGCCGATCTGGTTGGATACCTCTCCGACACCGTGGCCATCCGGTCGCGCCTCCACGAAACCGATCGGTTCACCGCCCTCTTCCATCAACTCCGGGATGCGGTGACCCACGCCCTGGAGTTTCAAGGGTGCCCGATGAAATGGCTTGAAAAACGGCTGAATCTCCAGCGGGACGCCCTGTGCGACATCTGGTTCACCATGCTGCCGTTCACTCTTTACGGTCCAGTCGCGCCGCTCTTCTCCGGTCACGAGAGCCCCCCCATCGAACACGGGAGGCTGCGTCTGAAAGCCGCCCCCGATCTGATGCCCGCCTGGCTGGGGGTGTGGTATGAGCTGGAACTGAATCTTCTGGAGGAGACGGATGCGGTGTCCGGCACCCTGACCTATCGCACCGATCGGTTCGCGGCGCAGACCATCGCCCGGCTGGCCAGGAATCTCCAGACCCTTCTCCAGGCGATCGTGGCGGATCCGAACCAGACCCTCGCCGCTCTGGCGCACCCCCCGAACGTATGACGTTCCCCTGCACCGCCCCCCAGGGACCAACTCATGAGCGTTTCTGGACCTGTAGACATAACCCAGACATGTTGATATAACCTGAACAACCCTTCATGGAGCGTGCAATGTCCGATGCCATCAATCCGCCACCACCCTTCTTGCGGGGTCGCGTGGCCATGGTCACGGGAGGTGCCTCGGGCATCGGCCTGGCGTGCGCCCTGGCCCTGGCCGATGCCGGGGCCAGGGTGGTGATCGGATCCCGACAGGCCTCCCAACGTTCGGGGCTGCCCGAACGGTTCGCCCAACGGGAGGCGCTCCTGGTTCTGGATGTGGATGTGGGCGTCACGGACCAGGTGGAGAGCTTTTACCGCGCATCGGTCGAAACCTTCGGCGCCATCGACATCCTGGTCAACGCGGCGGGGATCTTCCCGGAACATCCGCTCACCGGTCATCCAGACGCGCTGTGGAACGACGTTCTGGAGGTGAACCTCAACGGCGTCTACCGCACCTGCAAACGGTGCCTGCCGGAGATGATCCGCCGCCAGTGGGGACGGATCATCAACATCGCCTCCACGGCGGCCTCGGTGGGGGCGGCCACCTATCCGGCCTATTGCGCCTCCAAGGCCGGGGTGGTGGCCCTGACCCGCTGCATGGCCCTGGAAGGGGCGGCCCACGGCGTCACCTGCAACACGATCAGTCCCGGTTGGGTGGAGACCGACGCGGCACGGCGCGCCATCGAACAGACCGCCCGAACGGAAGGACGCGATCCGGTGGCCTATCTCAACGAGATCAAACAGACCAATCCGCAACAACGGATGATTCAACCCGCCGAGATCGCCCATCTGGTGCTGTTCTTATGCCAGGAGGGGTCGAAGGGGATCACGATGCAGGATCTCACCGTGGCGGCGGGCTCCTTGTGGTGATGACACATTCACGGGCTTTCGCCCTCTGGGCGACCCGGTGATCCTCAATGAAGGCTTGGCGGACCATGGTTGAATCCCCTGACACGCGCACGATTCATCGACTGTTCGAAGCCCAGGTCGAACGCACCCCGGATGCCATCGCGCTGATGGCCGGGGAGGCGTCTCTGACCTATGCCCGGTTGAACCGGCTTGCCAACCACCTGGCCCGGCGGTTGAACGAATGGGGGATCGGGCCGGAACTGCCCATCGGCATCTGTCTGGAAAGCTCGTTGAATCTGGCCGTGGGGCTTCTGGCCATCCTCAAATCCGGCCACGGCTATCTTCCCCTCGATCCCGCCTACCCGCTGGAACGGCTCTCCCACATGCTGGCCGATTCCCGCTGCCCGGCGCTGCTGACGCAACGGGCGTTCCTCACCGCCCTGCCGACCCACACCCTGCGTGTCCACTGCCTGGAGGAGGGAGCGGCCCTCCACTCCCAGGAACACCCGGACAACCCGTCGTCACACGTCACGCCGGAGTCGCTGGCCTACATCCTCTACACCTCCGGCTCCACCGGCCAGCCCAAGGGGATCGTCATGCCCCACCGTCCCCTGGTCAACCTGATCGACTGGCAGATCGCCACCGCCACGCCGAACCAACCCGGACGCACCCTGCAATTCACGCCGATCAGCTTTGATGTCTCCTTTCAGGAGTTCTTCTCCACCTGGTGCGCGGGGGGCACGCTGGTCACCATGCCCGCGATCCTGCGGCGGGACGCGCGGGGGCTGGTGCAGTTTCTGGTGGAGCAGCAGATCGACCGGCTGTTCCTCCCCCCGGTGGCCCTGCATCAACTGGCGGTGGCGGCCATCGACGCGGAGATCGTCCCCATCGCCCTGCACACGGTCATCACCGCCGGCGATCAACTCCAGATCACCCCGGCCATCGTCGAATTCTTCACCTATCTCACCGACTGCCGGCTCATCAACCAATACGGCCCCTCGGAAACCCATGTGGTGACCGAATACCCGCTCTCCGGCCCTCCCGCCACCTGGCCCAGACTCCCCCCCATCGGGCGTCCCATCGCCAACTGTCAGATTCTGCTGTTGAACGAAAAACTCCAGATCGTCGCCGATGGGGAGCGCGGTGAACTGCATATCGGCGGGGTAGCCATCTCCAACGGCTATTGGCAACGTCCGGAACTTAACCGCGACCGGTTCATCCCCAATCCCCATGGTCCGGGCCGGCTCTACAAAAGTGGTGACCTGGCCAGCCGGCTTCCGGATGGTCACTTGGCGTTTCTGGGACGGCTGGATCATCAGGTCAAGATCCGCGGCTTCCGAGTCGAGTTGGGGGAGATCGAATCCCTACTCGCCCATCACCCGCTGGTGAGCGAAGCGGTGGTCGTGCCCCAGGAGGATGCCACCCAGGACAAGCGGCTCATCGCCTATGTGGTGCCCCGCCTGGAGAGTGGCCAGACCGCAGGCGCGGAACACGTCCACCACTGGCAACGGATCTGGGACGAGGCCTATCGCAACGCCGGGCAGGCGTGGGACGACGATGTCCATCTGGGCGGCTGGAACGACAGCTATACCGGCGGCACCCTGCCGGAATCCCAGGTCCGGGAGTGGGTGACCCTTGGCGTGGAACGGATTCTGGCCCTGGCGCCACGCCGGGTTCTGGAGATCGGCTGCGGCACGGGTCTGTTGTTGTTCCCCATCGCCCCGACCTGCGCCGGCTATGTCGGCACGGACATCTCCGCCGAGGGAATCGCCTTCATTCGGCAACGCCTGCGCGCCAAGTCCTGGAGCCATTCGGTCACCCTGTTCCATGCCGCGGCGGACACCCCGCCCGCCATCGATCCGGTGGATACGGTGATCCTGAACGGGGTGATTCAGTTTTTTCCAAGCATGGACTATTTTGTCCGGGTGCTGGAGAAGATCCTCCCCCTGGTGGAACCCGGTGGACGGATCTTCCTGGGGGATATTCAGAGCCAGGGGTTGTTGGAGCTGTTCCACACCTCGGTCCAACTGGTTCAGGCACCGGACCATCTCACCGTCGCCGAACTGCGTCAGCGGATTCGCGCGCGCATGAGCGAGGAGAAAAAACTGCTCTTCAGCCCAGCGTTCTTTGCCGCGCTGCCTGACCACTTCCCCCGGATCAGCCAGGTGGAGATCCAGTTGAAACCGGGGCGGGTGGTCAACGAACTGACCCGGTTTCGTTTCGATGTGACCCTGCATGTGGAAAAAACCGTGACCCGGCCCGCCGTGGAACCGGTCTGGAGCCCGTGGCAGGCGGAACGCGATGACCCGGAACGGCTGCGCCACCACCTGACCGAAACCGCACCCGAATTCCATGCCATCTCCCACGTACCCAACGCGCGGCTCTGGTCGGATCTCCAGGTCATGACGGCACTCTCCTCCCTCGATCCCACCCTCACGACCGGCGCCTTGAAGGCCCACGCCGGTCCGGGGGGGATCGAGCCGGAAGCGTGGTCGGATCTGGTGGCGGATCTCCCCTATCGGGCTTATCTGTGCTGGTCGGATGCCAGGCATCCCGGCCACTATGACGTGCTGTTGCAACGCACCGACTCCATCGCCACGGTGAACAGCGCCCTCTTTCCCGGCATGCGGGCGGTCCACGCCGACTCGTGGTCAGCCTTTACCAACAATCCCATGCACAGCCGCGAAGCCCTGGTACCCAAGCTGCGACATCACCTCAAGCAGCATCTGCCCGATACCATGCTTCCGGCGGCATTCGTCTTTCTGGAGCAGTTCCCGCTCACCGCCAGCGGCAAGCTGGATCGCCGCCGCCTGCCCCTGCCCAAGCCGGAACGGCCCGAACTCGATCACCCATTCCTCCCGCCCGCAACCGCCACGGAAGGGAAGTTGGCGGAGATCTGGGCCGAGATTCTCAACATCCACCCCATCGGCAGGGATGACAGTTTCTTTGATCTGGGCGGCCACTCCCTGTTGCTCATGCCGCTGCTCGCGCAGGTGCGGGATACCTTTCAGGTGGAGATCCCGCTGACCCGATTGTTCGAAAACCCCACCATCGCCGGTCTGGGAGCGGCCATCGATGGCGCGCCCCACGGCGATGAGAGCCGAACCACCTTGACCGCGATCACCGTTGGCGAACTGCGCGCCCGGATCCATCTCCCGGATGCGATCCACGCCCAGGGTCGATCCGCGCCGCCGGCATCGTCACCGCGACACATCTTCCTCACCGGGGTCACCGGCTTTCTGGGGGCCTTCCTGCTCGATGAACTGCTCCGACAGACCTCGGCGCAGGTGTACTGTCTGGTGCGGGGGTGCAAGACCCTTGGCAAGGCCAGGCAGCGCATGCTGCGCCATTTCAACCATTACGGTCTGAGCGCTCTGATCACCGATGAGGCCATCGACCCGCGCATCATCCCGGTGCTCGGCGATCTCGCCCAACCGCGCCTGGGGTTGAGCGAGACGGAGTTCGCACTCCTGGCCCAGACCGTGAAGGTGATCTACCACCTCGGGGCCGAAGTGAATCTCCTCTACCCCTACTCGGCCCTGGAAGCGGCCAATGTCCAGGGAACCCAGGAGATTCTCCGTCTGGCCACCCTGCACGACCTAAAACCGGTTCACTATACATCCACCCTCGGCATCTTCGAGTCCGCGCCGTTCGTCAACCGTGCGACCATTCCGGAGGCGGCGCGGCTGGAGCCGGAGAGCCTCCTGTACGGCGGCTACGCCCAAAGCAAGTGGATCGCCGAGCAGCTCTTGAACCTTGCCCGAGAACGTGGCGTGCCGGTCTCCATCTACCGTCCGGGCGGGGTCATCGGTCACAGCCGGACCGGCTTCACCGACACGGACAGCATCGTCATCGGCCTGCTGCGCCATTTCCTGCACCAGCGCATCATCCCCGCCCTGGAGGTGCCGATGGACATGGTGCCCGTGGATTACGTGTGCCAGGCCATGGTTCATCTCTCCCTGCATTCGGCCTCCCAGGCCGGGGTGTTCCATCTGGTCCATCCGGATCCGATCACCCTGCCCGGACTGGCGGCGGCCTTGAATGAACTGGGCCATGCCGTGGCGTTGACCGACTATGCCACCTGGTTGGCCCAGTTGAAAAACCTGGAGATCCACGCCGCCGAGAATCCGTTTGGTCCCATCCTCTCCGTCCTGACCGGTGGCATGGCCGAGACCCACTTGACCTATTACGAAATCTCCTCCATCGGCATGCGCTTTCAGTGTGAAAACGCCTTGAACGGCCTGTCGGGCAGTTCGATCACCTGCCCGCCCCTCGACAAGACGCAGTTGCGGATCTATCTGCGCTTCTTGCTGGCCCGTTTTCCCGCCCTTCAACAAAAATCAGAGGCTTGACCGTCATGATATGGTTCGGGGCCATCATCCTGGGAGCATCCATCGTCGCCGCGGTCAAGTCCCACCAGGCCAATCGCCTCCGCACCGCCGCGCCCAAATCGCGACCCAAGCCTGCCGGGCCAAAAGCCCCCGCCGGGAAGCCGACCAGCACTATTCCCGTCGCGGAGGAGGTGGCGATGGACGACAAAACCCAGCGCCAGGAACATGAAACGATCATCAATCAAAACCTCACCGCCGCCGGCAGCTCCCTGGCCCTCTCGGTCTTGAGCAACATGGCCGGTCTTCCGATGCTCGACAAGTTGGCCATTCCGGGGCTGATCTACGTCGGCACCCCCCTGACGGAGGATGGCCTGCGGGCGATCTTCAAGGAAAAGAAGATTCGCGCCTCCATCCTGGACATGGTGTCGATTGCCGCGATGCTGGGAACCGGCAACATCTTCGCCTGCTCCCTGGCGGTGACGTTGTTGATGGGAAGCGACAAGCTGCTCTTGAAAACACGGGACGACTCGCGCAAGAAAACCATCCACATGTTTGTCAAGCAGCCCAAACATATCCTCATTCTCCGCAACCACATCCAGTGCGAAATCCCCATCGAACAGGTCCAGGTCGGGGATACGGTGATCGTCCACGCCGGCGAGTACATCCCCACCGATGGCACCATCCTCCAGGGGGATTGCAGCGTGGACCAGCATCAACTCACCGGCGAGGCCAAACCGGTAGAAAAAACCGTCGGCGCGTTGGTCTTTGCCGGCACACTGCTGCTTTCCGGACGCATCCACTATCGGGTGGAGAAGGCCGGCGAGGATACGGTGATCGCCCAGTTGGGCGAAATCCTCAACCGTACCGCCAACTACGAGTCCGCCATCCAGTCCCGTGGCGAGACCATCGCCGATGAGGCGGTCCTGCCGACCATCTTCCTGAGCGGCCTGGCCCTGACCGCGGGCATTCCCCAATCCCTGGCGGTCTTGAATTCCGGTTTCGGCTACAACATGCGCCTGATCGCTCCGCTGGGCATGTTGAATTTTCTCACCATTGCCGCCAACGAGGGGATCCTGATCAAGGATGGACGCTCCCTGGACCTGTTGGGAAAGATCGATACCATCGTCTTCGACAAAACCGGCACCCTCACCCTGGTGGAACCGGAGATCGTCCAGATACGCCCCGCCGACTTCCATCCGGAAAACGAAATCCTCCGTTTCGCCGCGGCTTGCGAGTACCGTCAAACCCACCCCATCGCCAAGGCCATCCTGCAGGCGGCCCAAGCACGACACATCGACCTGCCACCGGTCGAACAGGTCAAATATGAGGTAGGCTACGGCATCAAGGCCGAATTCGAGGGGCAGGTGGTCAAGGTCGGAAGCAACCGGTTCATGCATATGGAGGGGATCGCCACCCCCGAGGAGCCCCATGGCCACGCGGCCCAGGGTGACCAAACCGGTTCATCGTTCGTCTACGTGGCCGTGAACGACCGCCTGGCGGGGATCATCGAACTGCGGGTCAAGGTCCGCCCGGAGGTCAAATCCCTGGTCAAGGTGCTGCACCAGCAGGGCAAACATCTCATCATCGTCTCGGGAGACCATGAACAACCCACCCGGATGCTGGCCCATGAACTGGCCATCGACACCTTCTTCGCCGAAGTGCTCCCCGAGGACAAGGCCCACTTGGTCACCCGCCTGCAACAGGAGGGGCGTTCGGTCTGTTTTGTCGGCGATGGCATCAACGACGCCATCGCCCTGAAAAAGGCCCATGTGTCGGTATCCTTGTCCGGTGCCACCACCGTGGCCAAGGACTCGGCGCAGATCGTCCTCATGGGACAGGATTTGAATCAACTGTTGCCCCTGTTCGAACTGGGCGCCGAGTTCGACAAAAACATGAATGCCAGTTTCATGACCACCCTCGTTCCCGGTCTCATCTGCGTGGGGGGCGCCTTTTTCCTGCGCTTTGGGGTTCTGACCTCGATCATGCTGTACAATACCGGCCTGGTGGCCGGGGTGGGCAATGCCATGCTGCCCCGCTTGAAACGGGTCGGGAAGGATGAACCGTCCCAATAGAACCCGGCAGAGATCCGGACCCGCCCCGCATCCCCACCCCGCTCCGGCAAGCTCGTGAACGCGAACCGATGCTGGTGATCGGGCGGCAATTGCGCTATCATGTCCCAGCCTGATCGTTGAACCACCCTCGCGCCCCCTTCTGGAACCCCCATCATGAAATTATTGGAATTCTTCAACCGGGAACTGGAAATCTCCAAATCCTCCATCCTGGGCAGCACCACCATCGCGGGCGCGGCCAGCGCGATTCTGTTGGCGGTGATCAACTCCGGCGCCGAGAAAGCCGCCAACCAGGAGATCAAGGACCACTATTTCTGGATCTTCATCGCCGCCTTCCTGCTCTTCTTCATCACCAAGAAATACGCCCTGAGCGCCGCCTCCGTGGCGGTGGAGGCCGCGGTTCGCAAGGTGCGCATCCGCATCGCCGACAAGATCCGTCGCTCGGAACTCTCCTTTGTCGAGAACATGGGACGTTCCAGCATGTTCACCCGTCTTACCCAGGACGCCAACCTCATCTCCCAATCGGCGGTGATCATCATCAACGCCAGCCAATCGGCCATCGTGCTGGTCACCACCCTGATCTACGTGGCCTGGCTCTCACCGGTCGGCTTCATCATCATCACCGCAGCCCTCGGCACCGGCAGCGCCCTCTATCTGACCAACAACCGCAAAAACGCCGACGCCTTCGAGGCGGTCAACCGCAAGGAGTCCGAGTTCTTCGACGCCTTGAACCACCTGTTGAGCGGCTTCAAGGAGGTCAAGGTCAACACCAAGAAGAGCGATCGGCTCTTTGAACACATCGAACGGATCTCCATCGAAACCGAACAGTTGAAAGTGACCTCCGGACTGCGCTTCGTGGTCGATTTCATGTTCTCCCAGGTCTCCTTCTACCTGCTTTTGGCCATCGTCGTCTTCATCCTGCCGCAACTCGAACCCACCCACTACACCATCGTCATCAAGCTCACCGCCTCCACCCTCTTCATCATCGGGCCGGTCAACCTGCTCGTAGGCGCCATCCCGATCTTCACCCTGGCCGATGTGGCGGTGCGCAACCTCTACAAACTGGAGCACGAACTCGATGCCCAGGGGTTGAGCGACCAGCCGCTCAACGTCCGTCTGGCCGCCCGCATGGCCGCCTTCCAGGAGATCCGCTTCGAAAACGTCACCTTTGCCTACGAGGCCAAGGAGGCGGGCGGGGAGTTCTCGGTCGGGCCCCTCAACTTCTTCATCAAACGCGGCAACATCCTGTTCTTGACCGGCGGCAACGGCAGTGGCAAATCCACGGTGCTCAAGGTGATCACCGGTCTCTACTACCCGGTCTCGGGTCGAATCCTCATCGACGGCGTACCGGTCATCCGTGCCAACTATCCGGAGTTCCGCAATCTCTTCTCCTTGATCTTCAGCGATTTCCACCTCTTCGACCGCCTTTACGGCCTGGAGGACGTGGACGAGGACACCCTCGACGAACTGCTGCGGCTGATGCAACTGGAGAACAAAACCAGCTATCAGGATGGCCGTTTCACCGACATCAACCTCTCCACCGGTCAAAAGAAACGTCTGGCCTTCATCGCCGCCACGCTGGAAGACAAACCGGTCAACATCTTCGACGAGTGGGCCGCGGATCAGGATGCCACCTTCCGGGCCTTCTTCTACGAAAAGATCCTGCCCGACATGCGCGCCAAGGGCAAAACCCTGATCTGTGTCACCCATGACGATCGCTACTTCCACGAATGCGACCATCTGATCAAGATGGAGATGGGCAAGGTGGTGATCGACGACGACCACGCCGGACCCAACGCATGACGCAACTCTTTTGTCTTCCCTACGCGGGCGGCAACGCCTATGCGTTTCTGGGGCTCGGCAAACATGTGGATGATTTCATCCGCACCGTCCCCCTCGAACCCCCCGGACGGGGCCGGCGTGGTCAGGAACCGCTGCTCACCTCCATCGAAGCCATCACCGAGGATCTGGCCAACCTGATCCGTGGCCGCCTGGAAGGGCCCTACGCCCTCATCGGCCACAGCCTGGGGGCCTATCTGGCCAACCTGGTGATCCGTCGCCTGATCGACCTGGGGGTCGAAACACCCCGTCATCTGTTCGTGTCGGGTGCCGCCGGACCCACCCGACCCAAAAAGAGCAAGCTCATTCACGGCCTCTCCAAGGAGGCGTTTCTGGCCGAGGTGAGCCAGTATGGCGGACTGCCACGGGCGGTGCTGGCCCATCAGGAGCTGATCGACTACTTCGAGCCGATCCTGCGCGCCGATTTCCAGGCGGTCGAAACCCACCACTACCAGCCGTCCGACCCCCTGCCCGTGCCGATCACCGCCCTGACCGGAGCCAAGGATTCGATCGTCACCCTTGATCTGGTGCGGCTCTGGCAGGCCGAAACCCGCCACCCCCTGACCATCGAGCACTTTCCAGGGGATCACTTCTTTATCTTCGAGGCGTGGCCGCGCATCGGCGAGATCGTATCCAAAACCCTGATGGAGGGGTGATCCCGGCGTGATCCGCGTGCTTGCCGCCGACAACACCGCCCTTCTCGCGGAGTCCCACTGGGAAGCGCTGCTGACCGCCCTTCCAGCCGCGATGCACCCCACGATCCTGCGCTACCGACGCTGGCAGGATCGTCAGGCCGCCTTGTTGGGACGCTGGCTGGTACGGGAGGGGTTGCGCGCCGAAGGTCACCCCGGAGCGACACTGGAGGGCTGGCAGGTGGGTCCGCAGGGCAAACCCAAGGTGGCAGACGACATCTTCTTCAATCTCTCCCACACCGATGGCCTGGTGGTGTGCGCCGTAACCCGACACGGTGAGATCGGCATCGATTGCGAACGGATCCGTGCGATCGACCTGCATGATTTCCAACGACTCTTCCCGCCCGCCGCCTGGCAGGCGATCGTGGAGGCCCCGGATCCCCCGCACGCTTTCTTTGACGCCTGGACCCGCCGCGAGGCCCTCCTCAAGGCCGATGGCCGTGGCCTTTCGTTTCCCCTGGAACAACTCCGCATCTCAAGCAACCGCGCCACCCTCGAGGCCAACGGTCCCACCTGGTCCCTGCTGCCGGTTGCCGTGCCACCCGGATGGTGCTGTCATGTGGCGCTGGCATGCCCAGACGAGCATGCCGCCCCGCCACGCCTCGCGTCTGGAGATCCTGATCCACCGACCACTCTGGAGCCTGTATGGAAATCGGATATATAAGCGTCGGAACACCGCCCAAACCCCTCACCGAGCGGTTCGGGGCGTACCCGGAGATGTATCAACGGCTGCTGGCCGAGGTTCTACCCGAGGCGCGGCTGAGGATTTTCGAGGTAAGAGAGGGGGAGCTGCCTGAATCGGTGCTGGCCTGCGACGGCTACATCTGTCCGGGCTCCGACGACTCGGTCTACGCGCCCCTGCCCTGGCTGCCGCCCCTCATGGCCTTCATCCGCGCCGTGCATGCCGCGCGACGCCCCTTGGTGGGGATCTGCTTCGGGCATCAACTGCTGGCCCTCTCCTTGGGAGGCGCGGTGGAACGGGCAACCGGCGGCTTGCGACTGGGTACCAAGCCGGTCGTGATCACCACGCCCACACCCTGGATGGCACCTCGCCGAACCGCGCTCCACCTCCCCTTTGCCCATCGCGATCAGGTTGTGCGTCTTCCCCCAGGGGGAGTCATCCTGGCCACCAGCCCGAACTGTCCATGCGCAATGTTCCAGGTGGGAGAAACGACTCTCGGAATCCAGGGGCATCCGGAGTTCGATCAACCCTACATGCGGGCCCTGATCGAACTCCCACGTCCGGAGCGGGAGCAACACGAGGTGGAAGCGGCCCGACAGAATCTGGCTCTTGACCTGGACAACCGGGTCGTGGCTGAATGGATGGCCGGTTTCTACCGGACTCGATGATCACGAATGCTGGTGAACATCTTCAGGCAGAACCCTTAACTTGAACCCCGATACCGCCACGGTCCATCGGGCCACCCACACTGGTGAAACCATGCTCGCCCTGATCTCTCCAGCCAAAACCCTGGATCCGCATCCCACGCCGCTCCCAGTGGCCTCCACCCAACCCTTCTTTCAACCGTTGGCGCTGGAACTGGTGGAGATCATGCGCGGATTCGACGCCCCGGCACTCCAAACCCTCATGAACATCAGTCCGGCACTGGCACGCCTCAACGCCGACCGCTTCCAGAACTACCTGGACCATCCCACCAGCACGGATGGCCACCCCTCCGCGCAACTCTATCGCGGCGACACCTACACCGGGCTGGACGTGGACTCCTGGAGCCCGGACGACTGGGGATTCGCGCAAGATCACCTGCGCATCCTCACCGGGCTCTATGGTCTGCTGCGCCCCCTGGACCGGATTCAACCCTATCGCCTGGAGATGGGCACCCGACTGGCAACGCCGCGCGGCAAGGATCTGTACGCCTTCTGGGGCAAACGGCTTATCGAGGTGATCACCCAAGAGGTCGCCGCGCATGCCAACCCCACGGTGATCAATCTGGCCTCCGAGGAGTATGCCAAGGCGGTCGCCGGCTTGCCCATGGTGACGCCGATCTTCAAGGAGGAACGTCGCGGTGGACTCCAGGTGATCGGCTTGATGGCCAAGCGGGCCCGTGGCGCCATGGCGCGCCACCTGATCACCCATCGTCTGGAGACCCCGGACCCCCTGCAAGGGTTCACGGCAGGGGGATACCGCTATCGCCCGGAACTCTCGGATCCCACCCACTGGATCTTCACGCGACCGCAAGTGGCAGCGACACCCTGACCACACCCACGCCAAACTCGGCAAAGCCAACCTCACGACAGGAAGGAACCTCCATGGAAGCGATCACCATCTGGCACAATCCGCGCTGCTCCAAGTCGCGCCAAACCCTGCAACTGCTCGAGGATAACGGGGTAACCCCGACCATCGTCCACTATCTGGACACCCCACCGGATGCCGCCGAACTCGAACGGGTACTCACCGAACTTGGCATGACCCCGCGGCAACTGCTGCGCACCGGCGAGCCCCTCTACAAGGAGCTGGGACTCGCCGACCCGAGTCTGTCCAACGCCCAACTGATCGCCGCCATGGTGGCCCATCCCAAACTGATCGAGCGACCGGTGGTCCGGGTCGGCTCCCTGGCCGCCCTCGGCAGACCGCCTGAAAACGTGCTCGCTCTTCTTCCGTGAACATCCACCATACGCAGAGCCGGACCCAGTTGTGGAGGAAACAACCTGATCCGTTATCATCCCAACAACTGGGTTCAAATTTTTGAATACCAGGATATATTGCAAGAACGATCTGTTGCAACAGCAAACAAACCCATTGACACCAAATCCAAACGACTGTCATAACGCAATATTTGAGAGAACCGTGTCAAGCGGTAAAACTTGAACAAAAAACACCTAAAAATTAGGGCAATTATGACACAATCTAGTGCAATTCTTATAAATCATATAAAGACCATACCTTCCAAATATTTCATTCATCAAACCCGCCAAAATGGATTGTTCGTAACCGTTCAGATCAGAAACGCTGGTGCCAAGCCTTGACAAGGTGATTAT
>JADGAY010000289.1 GCA_015231775.1 Magnetococcales bacterium
GCGAAAAGGTCCGTATCCACGTAATTGGGAATCACCCGCACCCGTTCCGCCGGCACGCCGTGGATGCCGGTCACCACCGCGGCCATCATGGGGGTGGTCACCACCACCCGGTCGGCCCCCTGGAAGGTCCGTCGTTCCCGCTCCAGTGATTTTCGGGCCTCCGGGGAGTCCGCACCGAACCGACTGATGGTGAAATCGGAGTGCATGTAGCCGCAACGGGCGATGAAAGGCTTGCCGAACCGTTTGGCCAGGGCAAGGGGGGTTTCGGAGCCGGGGATTTGATTGCTCTTGAAGACCACCGCGCCCCGTTTCCAACCAGCGGGCATGCCCACCAGCCAGCGCCAGTACCAGGGCCAGGGGAGTCCCCAACGGTTGCAGACCACATCGATGCCGGGCAACCGCTCCCGAAACGCCAGATCACGCCGGTCGCCGTTGCTCATGAAGGAGATACCGCCCAGATGGGGTCGCAAGGCCTGATACAAGGCCACCTCGCGCCCGAACATCCCAAGCCGGTCCCATTCATGCAGCGACATGCCGGCGGTAAAAAAAAGCGTCAGGCGTAGATCCGCGAGATCCATTTTCCAACCTGGTCCATGCATTACGGCCTGAGCGTGACGATTTCCGCGCCCTGGTCGTATTTTTGCAGAAAAGCCCCGATCTTCTCGAAAGTGGCGGTCACGGGCGCGCCGGGGTGATCCACGGTGGAAACCTCCTGGGAGAACATGGCCCCCAGAAGCAACTTGAACGGGTTCACCTCCACCGACTGCGCCTCGAAATAGCGTTTTTCCGCGGCCTTGATGGTCTTGATGTCCGAGGTGTTGTAGATGGCGGCGTGCAGGACATCCAGAACGAATTCGGTACAGTTCTGGCGACCCTCGGTATAGGGGTTGGCGATCACCGAATAGTGGGGATCGTGCAGGGCGCGGTACTCCGGCGTGCCAATCCGTTGCATCAACCGCTGTTGCAGATTCTCGGAAGGAAACAGGATCCCGGCCTCCAGCTCCGCCACGTCGGCGAAGAAGTCCACGGGAAAATCCATCACCAATTCACTGGTATCCGGACGGTCGGATTGTTGATACAGATTGTGAATCGCGTAACCCGGCACCTTGCGACCATCCTTGGTGGTGATCTCCGAGTAAACCGCGAAGGCCACATGGGTGAAGTGCATGCCGGGTGGCATCTCGGAGAGGGGACGCCCCATCCGTGCCAGGATCGCCACCCTGGCCCGTCTGGCCGCCAGGGCCTTTTCCACCTGCTTGGCAAAGGCGATGATCTGCTCGGGCTTGAACCGGCTGGCTTGGGCCGCGCCGCCGGAGGCGGAAGCGGATCCCGTGGCCCCGGCCTCGGCAAGGGTGAACACCATGAGAAACAGAATGATCAACAACCGCCGCATCTCACACCTCCGGAATCACAACAGCTCGGGCCGACTCGATCGATTACGGTTCAACGCGCCGGGTTACCCTTGTCCCGGTTCTTCAGGGCCTCGTCGGGAGGAAGGATGGTGATGGTCTCCTCGACGACCGGCAGGGGCCCCTGGGCCGGGGCGCTCGCCGCGGCGGCGGAATCATGGGCCATCTGGGCACTGGCCGCGCCCGCCGCGCCCAGAACCGCGCCACCCGAGGCCAACGGCACCGCCGTCACCGCCGAGGTCGCCTGCCCGGACGCGATGATGCCATGCGCCGAACCTTGACTGGCAAACCCGCTCGCCTTGGCCGAATCGCGTACCGCCTGCCCGGCGTGGGTCTCCTCGCCCGCCAGGGCCTCTTGTCCCTGCAGCGACACACCCAACGCCAACACGACAAAACCACGCATGATCTTCAACATAGCATCTCCCCTACCTTATACACCAAAGAAACCTGCTTTAGAATCAAGATGCGCAGACCGCACTTGCCGCCATCCTCATGAATAGTCTATCCTAACACTCGAAGATCTCACTAGCCACGGATGTCACGAACCCCCCACGCATGAACGGCAACGAACTCATTCGCAAGCTGATCGCCCTTGGGGCGGTGATCGATAAAAGCCATGGCAAGGGAAGTCACGTCATGATCAAATGGCAAGGACGCATCAGTTTTGTTCCGATGCATGGTCCCCACGATATTCCGACTGGCACCTTGCGTTCAATCTGTCGCCAGTTGGGCTTGGATCCCCGCGACCTCGGATAAGGGAGCATCCGCCATGAGCGCTTACGGTTATCCAATCGACATCCAACACGAAGGTCCGCTGTTTCGCGTCATTTTCCCGGATTTCGACGCGACCGAAACCTATGGTGAAAGCCGCGAAACGGCATTGGATGCCGCGGTTGACCTGCTGGAAACCATGATCTCGGCGCGTATCGCCGAAGGGTTGGAGCTGCCCGTGCCATCCCCGGCGCACCGTCGCCACGTCGTGCAGCTCTCACCGATGACAGCACTCAAGGCCGCCATTCACCAGACCATGCACACCCATGACATTTCCCATGCCGAATTGGCTCGCAGGCTGGGTTGGCAAGAGATTCAGGTGGATCACCTCACCGATCCCCGCCATCCTTCCCGACTCGATCAACTTGAATCCGCCCTCACCGCCTTGGGACGGCGGATCGTGATCACCGTCTCGGCGGCCTGACCCGCTGGATGGCGAAAGCCCCTCCCACCTACCGGTCAACCCATGGGGGCGTGACACGGCAGGCCCCGACACTCACTGCGCCACGGCGGTGGCGCGCATCTCGCGGATCACGGTGACCCGGATCTGACCCGGATAGGTCATTTCGTTCTCGACCCGGTTGGCAATCTCGCTCGCCAAGGTCAACGCCCCCTCGTCCTTCACCCGGTCGTAGGCGACCATCACCCGCAGCTCGCGTCCGGCCTGGATGGCGAAGGCCTTCTCCACCCCCGGAAAATCCATGGCCAACGACTCAAGCATCTCCAGTCGCTTGATGTAGGTCTCCACATTCTCGCGCCGCGCGCCAGGACGGGCCGCGGAGAGGGCATCGGCAGCGTTGATCAGGGGACCGTAGACCGGAATCGG
>JADGAY010000290.1 GCA_015231775.1 Magnetococcales bacterium
CGTGTCGATGGCCACGACACCACCATTCCCGGCATGCCGGTCCAGGCCATCGACGCCAATGGCGCGGGGGATCTCTTCGCCGGCGCCCTGCTGTACGGACTGACCCACGGTTTCACGCCTGAGCGGGCCGGATGGCTCGCCTGTCGCGCCTCCGCCCGCCTGGTCACCCGGCACGGGGCGCGCCTGTCCCGGGATGAGACCCGGGATGTGCTCAACTCCCTGGATTGACCCCATGGCCGTGCGCTCCAAATCCTCGGGAGGACCGCGCGATCGTCGCGCCAACTCCCGGGTGGATTTCGAAGACGAACTGCTGTTGCGCGACGAGGAGGGCCGCATCTATCGCGGCTCCTTCGGCAACATCAGCCTGCGCGGCCTGCTGTTTCATGGAAATGACGCCCTCCCGGCACTCGGCACGATCCTCTCCGGCACCCTGATCCTGGGCACCATCTCCCTGCCGTTCAAGGGCGCGGTGATCCATGCCATGCCCGGACGCGGGGTGGCGATCCGCTTCCAGGAGATGGACATCGAGTGTTTCAGCCATCTGCGCCGCCTGGTCTCCCTGAATCTCGGCGATTCGGACACCATCGACGACGAATTCCTGGCGGATCGATGAGCAACGCCCCGCTCCCCACGGCCATTCTGCCGATTGTCGATGCCGACTGGCTGGCCAACCTCCCGTCCGCCACCCGCCAGACCCTTCAGCCCGACGCCGTGGCCCGCCTCCTCCACGAACTGGCCATCCCGATGGTGCAACTGCGCGCCAAGGGGGATGCCGAATCGGCCAGGCCCTTCCTGGAAACCTGGCTGAAAGCCCTGCGTCACCAGGCGCCAGACACCCGGATCATCCTCAACGACCGGCTGGCCTGGGTCGCCCCACTCCAGGCCGACGGGGTGCATGTCGGCCAGGGAGACACCCCGGCGGCAACCTGTCGAAGGGAGCTGGGCCGCCATCGGATCATCGGTCTCTCCACCCACACCCTGGCGGAGATTCGCCAGGCCGAGGCGCTGGGGGTCGATTACATCGGCTTCGGACCGATCTTTCCCACGACCACCAAACGGGACACCCATGCGGTTCAGGGGGTGGACACCCTCACGCGGATGGTCGAGGCCACGGCGTTGCCCCTCGTGGCCATTGGCGGGATCACCCTGGAGAATCTGGCCGAGGTGGCCGCGACCGGGGCCCAAGGGGCGGCGTTGATCAGCGCGTTGTGGCAAACGGATTGGGAGCGGCGACTGCGGATTGCGGTCGAGACGTGGCGACGCTGACGGACGGGAAAGCCGGACGGCCGTGGGATCAGAATGGAACCAGAATGGAAGCACGGCGGTCCAGGTCGATCTCGCGTCCCGGACCGCCGTGAGAAAACAACCGCAAACGACATCAAGAGAAGCGACGCGCCGAGGGGCGATCAGCTCTCGAAGTTGACCTCCTCGGTGACCCGGGAGACCTTCTCCTGACGCTCGGCGCTGGTCTTGCAACTGATGCACAGATCGGTCACCGGACGGGCCTCCAGACGACGCAACCCGATCTCCACGCCACACTCCTCGCAGAAGCCGTATTCGTTCTCCTCGAGGGCCTCGATGGTGCGCTTGATCTTGGAGATGAGCTTGCGCTCGCGATCACGGGTGCGCAACTCGAAGTTGCGATCGGTCTCCAGGGAGGCGCGATCGGTGGGGTCGGCGAAGATGGCCTTCTCCTCGGTCATGATGTTGACCGTTTTTTCCGCCTCCTCGAGCAGTTGCTGCTCCCATTCCAGCAACAACTTGCGGAAATAGGCACGCTGATTGGGGCACATGTACTCCTCGTCCTCGGTGGGACGATAGTCTTCGGGCAATTGGATGTCGGCGATTTTCATGTTCCACTCTCCAGGGGATAAAGACATCGCGTAGAATATCTTTTTATGAGGAGAGAAGTCAATCCATTTCGGGCCCGATTGCCGGTCATTACCCATCATTTGGAAAGATCTTGCCAGGATTGAGGATCCCCTTGGGGTCGAAGAGCCGTTTGATGGCCCGCTGCATGCACAGGGAGACAGGATCGAGTTCCCGGTCGATGAAATCCCGTTTCATGATGCCCACCCCGTGTTCGCCGGAGAGGGTGCCGCGCAGGGCCAGCACCAGGTCGAACACCCGTGCCAGGGCCTGCTGCACCCGCGGCCCCTGGGCCGGATCCGCCGGGTCGGTGAGGAGGTTCACATGGATGTTGCCATTGCCGGCATGGCCGAACCCGACGATGGGCACGCCACTCTCCCCGGCGATGATCTCGAGGCCGGCCACCAGCTCGGCCAGGCGGGTCACCGGCACCACCACATCCTCGTTGACGCGCTTGGGGGCGATGCGGGTCAGGGTGGGCGAAAGGGCATGCCGGGCGGCCCAGATCCGTTTGCGCTCCGCTTCGTCGCGGGCGACGGTCACCTCCACGGGTGAAAACCCCTCCAGACGCTCCCGCATGGATTGCGCGCGCGCTTCGATTTCGTCGTGCCCCCCCTCGACCTCGATGAGCAGCAGGGCGCGCCCCTGGGGATGACACACCTCCGGCAGCGCGCCCCGCACCAACTCCAGGGCCGCCGGATCGAGAAACTCCAGGGCCGAGGGGGGCTCGCCGCGTCCCATGATTCCGGCCACCGCCCGCGCGGCCCCGGCCATGTCGGCAAAGGCGGCGCTCAAGGTCCGCCGCGCCTCGGGGAGCGGGGCCAGTCGCAGGGTCGCCTCGACCACCACGGCCAGGGTGCCCTCGGAGCCGATCAGCAGTTGGGTGAGATCATACCCCACCACCCCCTTGGTGGTGTAACCGCCCACGCGCATGGTCCGCCCATCGGCCAGGATCACCGTCATGCCGAGCACCCAGTGTCGGGTCACCCCGTGACGCACGGCGTTGGGACCGGCGGAGCACATGGCCAGATTGCCGCCAATGGTGCAGGAGCGGGCCGAGGAGGGATCGGGTGGCCAGAAGAGACCCTGTTCGGCCAGACGGCGCCCCAATTCGGCGTTG
>JADGAY010000291.1 GCA_015231775.1 Magnetococcales bacterium
CAACCAGAACCGGCAGGCGGAAGAGATCGCCCAGCGCACCCTGTCCGCCATCTGCCATGCCGTGGGCCGCATGCAGGTGAGCGATTCGGAAGAACTGCACTTCAAGCCCATGATGGTGAAGGTGACGGTGGGCAAGGACGGTTACAACGAAATCAAAGGCTACAAACCCGCGACCAGCGCCACGGCCCAGTTTCAGCGTCCAGGTCAGGGATACGCCGCCGCGCCGAGGATTCAACTGCCGCAGGCAGCGCCAGCGCCGACACAGGCCTATCAGCAACCGCAGGCGGTCTCCGCGCCGACCCAACCGGTGTATCAACCGCCGCAGGCAGCGCCCGCGCCGGCCCAACCGGTGTATCAACCGCCGCAGGCGGCACCCACGCCGACTCAGCCGGCGTACCAGCAACCGCAGGCGACCCCCGTGCCGACCCAACCGGTGTACCAGCAACCGCAGGCGGCACCCGTGCCGACTCAGCCGGTGTACCAGCAACCGCCGGCTCCGGCAGCGGTGCCTGTTCAACAACCGCCTGTCCAGGCTCCCACCCCCAACGGGGTCGGCCCGTGGCGGCGCATGGGGTGAAATCGAGGGGCGCACGTCGTCACCCAGCCGGCAAGCAAACGTGACGGCGTCGCCCCATCCACGAGACGACATTTTTGGAGATGACCCATGGACACTGCCATCTTGCAGGATCAAGAGCGGCGGGACAAGACCCCTTTGCCCGCCACCCGGCCAGAATGCCGAAATCGCATCATTCAGTTGCAATCCGACATTGCCGCCATTCGCGATCAGATCGCCGTGGCGGATCTGAACCGGCAGGTCAACAACCTGCCCATGAATCCGGCATGGTTTGCCCGGGCCCGTTCGGCCTTGCGTCACAAACGGGAGGAGCTTGCCCACATGCAGGAGTTGCTGCGGCAACTGCCCGGCGGGCCGGAGGAGATCAAGACAAAACTCAAGGAGTGCATCATCCAGGTCGTGCGTGCTCATTTTTCCGAAGATGAGTGGCGCTCGGTGCTGGATCAAGCGCACCAACGGCTGGCAAGTCAGGGAGGTGCGTGATGGCACCCCTTCCCAAACCAAACCCTCCCACGGTCGAGGCGATTCTCGCCGCCTACGAGGCGGATGCCGGGGACGGCCTCCGGCCTCATCTGGGGGCATCGATCATCGGCAGGGAGTGCGAACGCTCTCTGTGGCTGGATTTTCGTTGGACCACCAGCGCTTCGTTTGCCGGTCGCATGTTGCGGTTGTTCGAAACCGGGCAACTGGAGGAGGCCCGCTTCGTCCGCAATCTGCGGCGCATCGGGGTCACGGTCCTGGACGTGGATCCGCAGACCGGTCGCCAGTGGCGCGTCGAGGCGTGTCATGGCCACTTCGGCGGCTCCCTGGATGCCATGGCCCTGAGTGTGCCGGAGGCGCCCAAAACCTGGCACGTCTGCGAGTTCAAGACCCACAACGCCGCCTCGTTCGCGGAGTTGCGCAAGCACGGGGTGCAGAAGGCCAAACCCCAGCACCATGCCCAGATGCAGGTTTACATGCATCTGTCCGGCATGACCCGGTCGCTCTATCTGGCGGTCAACAAGGACAACGACGACCTCCACGCCGAGCGCATTCATGCCGACGGCGCGGAAGGGCTGCGTCTGCTGGCCAAGGCCGAACGGATCATCCGTGCCGAGCGGCCACCGGCACGCATCAGCACCGATCCGACCTGGTATCAGTGCCGGATGTGTCATCACCACCCGCTCTGCCACGAAGGGGCGCAGGCCAAACGCAGTTGCCGCACCTGCCTGCATGTCACACCAGTCGAGGGCGGGCTGTGGCAGTGCGGAATCGATGGCCGAAGGATGGGCTTCAAGGCGCAGCAGTCCGGCTGCTTCGGCCACCTGTTCGTGCCGGATCTGGTGGCCGGAGAGCAGATCGACGCCGATCCCGCCGGAGGTTGGGTGGAATACCGTCTGTCCGATGGCACGATCTGGCGGGATGGAGGTGCGCCATGTTGACACTGCGTGGCTACCAACGCGAGGCCATCGATGCCATCTACGCCTACTTTCAGGAGAAAACCGGCAATCCGTTGATCGTGATTCCGACCGCCGGAGGCAAATCGCTCATCATGGCCACCTTCATCCAGGAGGCGATCCATCTCTATCCCGACACCCGTATCCTGGTGGTGACCCATGTTCGCGAATTGATCAGCCAGAACTTTGCCGAACTGGTCCATCTCTGGCCGGAAGCCCCGGCGGGCATTCACAACGCCGGGCTGAACAGCCGCGATACCGAAGCTCAGGTGCTGTTTTGTGGCATTCAGTCGGTCCACAAGAGGGCCTACGACATCCAGCGAGCGGATCTGGTGCTGGTGGATGAGGCGCATCTGATTCCCCGCAACTCCGACACCATGTACCAGCGCTTTCTGGGTGATCTGAAGCGGATCAACCCGTACATGAAGATCATCGGCCTGACCGCAACACCCTACCGGCTCGACAGCGGTCTGCTGCATCAAGGCGAAGGCGCGCTCTTCGATGATATCGCCTATGAGGTCTCGGTGCGGGATCTGGTTGACCAGGGTTTTCTCTCGCCCCTGATCAGCAAGCGTACCGACGTGCAGTTGGATGTCTCCGGCGTCGGCACCCGGGGTGGCGAGTTCATCCCAGGCCAACTGGAGGCAGCGGTGGACCAGGATCCCATCACCCGTGCGGCGGTGGTCGAGATCATTGCCCACGGCAGGGAGCGCCGCTCCTGGCTGATCTTCTGCTCAGGCGTTGCCCACGCCCGCCATGTGCAGGAGGCCGTGCAGGCCCACGGCATCTCCTGCCAGACCATCTTCGGCGACACGCCCAAGACCGAACGGGACGAGATCGTCACCGCCTTCAAGCAGGGCGAGGTCCGTGCCCTGGCCTCCATGGGGGTGCTGACCACCGGTTTCAACGCCCCGGCGGTGGATCTGATCGCCATGCTGCGGCCCACCAAATCGACCGGGCTTTATGTCCAGA
>JADGAY010000060.1 GCA_015231775.1 Magnetococcales bacterium
ATGGCGGTGAAGGTCTTGCCCTCCTTGGGAAAGGCGCTGGTCACCATGATCATCCGACCATTGGCGACCTTTTCCGACTCCTTGCCCACCGCGTTGAGCAGCAAGGGCCGCTTGATCACCCGGTACTCCTCGGCCATGATGCTCCGACCGGTGTCCGGCGTCAGCACCCCCTTGGCGCGCAGACGCTCGAAGTCCAGGACCACCTTCTTGTGAATGTTTTGATAATCCATCATGGGGATTCAGGCCTCGGATCCACCGACAAACGTGCATGATGGGGGGAGCCCCCCCAACCGACCAAGATCAGAAGATGGGAACGAAATAGAGCACGAACGCGTACAGAACGAACAGACCCATGAACGCCATGCCGTACACCATATTGGAACGGGCCCAACGACTGCCCACCCCCTCGTCCACCATCGAAACCATGCCCAGCACCGGCAGACCCAAGACCCGTTTCATCGAGGCGGGACTGTCAAAGACCGGACGGATCACCGACAAGAACAGCGACAACGCCAAACCAGCCAGAAGACCCCCCACCAGCACCACCGACGAGAAGAGCGGTCGATTCGGTCCCATCGGCTTGCGCGGCACCTGCGGACGGTCGATCACCTTGAATCGGACAAAACGACTCAGATCCTCCTCCAACTCACCACGCTCCCGAGCCTTGGTCTCCTGCTGCAACATCGCCGACATCTCATCCTGAATCATCGTCAAACGGGTCTGCAACCGATTGTACTCGTTCTCGATGGCCGGCAAGGTGGACTCCTGGGCACGCAACCGCTTCAGATGGGCCTCGGTCTCGCTCAGACGTACCCGGGCACTGGTCAGCTCCACCTCAAGCTTGCTCGCGGTCAGTTTGAGATTGCGATAGACCGGATTGGCCTCCAACTCCCAGGAGGTGCCATCGTCCGCGCTGGCGCGCAGACGGGTGATCTTCTCCTGACGCTGCTGCTCCTGCTGGGCGATGGCCTTGCGCAGGGCGATCACCTCGGCGTGATTCTCGGTGTACAAGGGCAGTTTGCGTCCACCCT
Source organism: Magnetococcales bacterium (assembly GCA_015231775.1). Lineage (GTDB taxonomy): Bacteria > Pseudomonadota > Magnetococcia > Magnetococcales > Magnetaquicoccaceae > Magnetaquiglobus. The sequence continues at coordinate 1,032 of JADGAY010000060.1, forward strand.
TCACATAATGCTTGCTCATCAACTCCTGCAACTGCTTGTTGAGCGCCTCGATCTTGCGATCCTGCTCCTCGGTGGGCGATCCCGAGGAGTTCTCGATCTCCAGCATCTGACGACGCACCTCGTCGCGACTCTGCTCGAGTTCGTGCAACTTGGCCTGATGGGCCTCGATGGCGCGGTTCAAGCGGGTCACGCGCACATAATAGCCGCCATCCTTCTCGGGGATCAGATCGAGATTCTTGTTCTTGAACTCCTGCAACCTCTGGGTCGCATCAGCCACCTTGGCCTCGTATTCGGCGATCCGCTTTTTCAGATACTCCTCGGCGGTGCGCGCCGATCCACCCCCCTCGATGGGCAGGGTGTCCATGGGCAGACGGTCGAGCACCACATCGACCACCTGACGGGTGATCTTGGGATCGTTGTGACGGTGGGTGATGCGGTAGAGACCATCACCGGGCGAGGTGACGCTGATCTGCACCCGGAGTTGATTCATGATCTCCTGCCGCTCTTGATCGTTCTTGACCAGAAACGACAGATCGGTCTCGCGCACCACATGGGAGAGGGTCTGCTGGCTGAGCAGATTGTTGAGCACCCGGTGCGCCTCGCGGGTGACATCGATCACCTGCTTGGTCTTGGAGAGAAAATCGGCGATCTCCTGACGGGGATCCTCGATCTTGACCGTGGCGCTGGCCATGTATTGATCCTGCATCACCGCCACGGAGATCCAACCGGAAAGACAGACGAACCATGCCAATCCGACCATGTGCCAGCGATGCCGCCACATGCCACGGGCATAGAAGATCATCTGGAAATAGATATCTCGGAATCCGAAATCCTGCTGCATGCGACTTCAATCCATGCCTTCACGAACTTACATGATGGGAGGATGCAAGAGCCCGTCCCCGTTGCCGCGATCCTCCTCGCGGGGGTTCCACGGCAACTGCCCGCCCGTCGGGTATGTGACGGGTGATGCAAGAACCAATCCGTTCGTCAACTCCGAGATTTCGGACCCGTGGCGCCCTGACCGAACAGCACCACCTCCACGGTATGGATCAACACCAGAAGATCCAGAAACAGTCCGCGGTTCTTGACATAATAGAGATCGTACTTCAATTTCTCCGCCGCGTCTTCCTCCGACGCGCCATAGCCATAACGAATTTGCGCCCACCCGGTGATGCCAGGCTTGACCCGCAACCGTTCGGTGTAATAGGGGATCTTGATTTTCAGCTCCGAAACGAATTCGGGACGCTCGGGACGCGGACCGACCAGACTCATCTCACCGCGCAACACGTTGAAAAACTGCGGCAGTTCGTCGATGCGGCTCTTGCGGATGAAACGACCCACGCGGGTGATGCGCGCATCGTCCCGTTCCGCCCAGCGCGCCACCCCGTCCTGCTCCGCGTCGGTGCGCATGCTGCGGAATTTCAGTACCGGTATGATCCGTCCATCGATCCCGACCCGACTCTGGGTGTAGAAAATCGGTCCCCGACCCCCCCCTTCGATCCAGATGGCCAACGCGGCCAGAACCATCACCGGCGCCAGAATCGACAACAACAGCAGACTGATCGATATGTCGAACAGTTTCTTGACCGCCTCGCTCCAGGGTTCCCGGTACAATCCCACCGAGTGGAACAACCACCAGCCGGGATCCATGACCTCGGTGAGGATGATGTGCCGTTCCCGTTCGCAGAACTCCTGAATATCCATGATGCGAACACCGAGATGCTTGCAGGTCTGGATCTCGTCCAGATAGAGCGCGGAGAGGGAATCCTCGAGGGCGATCACCACTTCGTCAACGTCGTGTTCCTGGGCGTACTCGGGCAGATCGCGGGTATCCCAGATGATCCGGGTTTCGTCCACGCGAATCGTCTCGCCGGAGACCGGCCAGTATCCCAAAAGTTGACAATCGGACTGTCCGCTCCCCTGGTCAATCACGGCGCGGGTCACCAGCCGCGCCCGCTCGCCCATGCCAAAGACGATCAGCCGCCTTTTCAAACGATCGGCGTCGATCACGAAGCGGAAAAATACGTACCGGACCGCCACGATCATCCAGAAACAGGAGACAAGGGCATATCCAAACGCGCCACGACCGATGAACAGATCCGGAAACACATAAAACAGCATGCTCATGGCCACCAGACCGACCACGAAACTGATGCCGACCTGCAACAACTCCCCGGAGAACCCCTCGTCCATCAGCCGTTGATAACGTCCCATGGCCGCCAGACTGGTCACGGTCACCAGGGCGAAGAAGAGCGCCTTGTGAAACAGGAAATCACCGTGGATCTCGTCCGGATGATCCAAACCATGGAAACGGACCGCCACGCCGACATAGACCGCCAGCGTGGCAAACGCCAACTCCATGGCGATCAGCATCAACGACCAACGGTGCAGATAGTGACGAAAAATGCGGATCACGAAACGGTTCCATTACCAAGGGTGGTTCATGCCAAACCCCGCAGCAGTTACGTTAAGCTATTTCCTGCTTGATTTCAACCATCAAATCCATCCTTGCGCCCCATACCCCCACTGTTGAAAAAATGATCAGACCCACGCACGAACGTACCTGGAACCGGTCTCACCGGAGATTGACGTGCCAGACATTGCAATCCCGCACGGAATCGGATTAACTCCCTGTCACCCGCGCTTCGTCGCATTCGGGCCGCCGGTCGTGCCCATGACCATCCTGGGGCCAGGCTCCTGTTGCGCCAAGGCGCCAACGAACCAAGGATCCCGCGCCGCATCCACCCAAAAGTCAGTGACCCTATGGCATCCCCAACCACATCCCTCTTGAACGTGGCGGTCTGGCCGGCATGAACGATCTTCCCTCCCCACACCTGTCCGCCGCCCTCGCGACGATTCCAGGCATCGATCCGATCCGCCATCCCGCCACGTGCAGGCTGCTCGCCGCCCTGCTCACCCACTGGCCGGATCACCGGGCCTATCTGGAAAAAAGCTTTGCCTGCCGACCGGTCGAGGTGCTGGCCACCGGCGAAACCACCGCCGGACTCATCGAGCGCATCGCCGGGGAGCGACTCTCCGACTTCTGCGCGGATTACCGGTTCAAATGCCGGCTGGTGCAGATGGAGGAGATCCACTTCCGGCGGCATGGCCGCTATCGCCTCTCCACATTCGACGAGGCCAGACGGGAGGTCTACGATAATGCGGCGTTCATGGGGCGCTACCTGAACGGCATTCTCATGACCCACCTCTTCTGGTCCAACCACGCCACCGTGATCCATGCCTATCGTGAGTTTTTCCTGACCAACAACGCCGCGGGGTATCGTCACCTGGAGGTCGGACCGGGGCACGGACTCCTGCTCCACTTCGCGGCCAACGACCCGCGTTGCGCCCATGCCGAAGGGTGGGACATCAGCACCACCAGCCTCCAAGCCACCTCCGCCTGTCTGCAACGCTTCGAGACCGCCCACAAAGTCCAGTTGCGGCAGCGCGATCTGTTCGACCCCGCGCTTCCCGCACGCCCCGCCTTCGACAGCATCGTCATCAGCGAAGTCCTCGAACATCTCGAACAACCGCGCCAGGCTCTCGAAATCCTCTCCGCCCATCTGCTGCCAGGCGGGCGGATCTTCATTCATGTCCCGGTCAACGGCCCCTCCCCCGATCACATCTTTCTGTTCCGCTCTCCCGAGGAGGTCGAGGAGATGGTGCGCGCGACCGGCTTGACCCCCGTCACCTCCCGCATCATTCCCGGCACCGGGTATGACCTGGAACGGGCCAGACAGGACTCCCTGATGCTCTCTTGCATCGTGATCGCAACCCGTTGACACGTGACAATCCGCCCGCTTCCCGCGCCAACCGGCCCGGCATGGCGCGTGGGCCGACAAGGCCGATTGGACATCCAGCGGTTTGAGCCACTAGAACTGGAAATAGATGAACTCCTCGGAATCCCCGCGGGCCACCAGGATGGCCAGAAACATCGCGGCAGACACCATGACCTGCAAGAAGGTCCGGAACCACGATTCAGCGGGTATCAGACGATGCCCCATGTGGGCATACGCGGTGTGAATCCACAACGGCAACGAAAAGAACAACGCCTGCCCGAACAGGAAACAGGCCGCCCGCCATTGCAGTTCACCGGTGGCGGCAAGTGGCGAAAGGGTCAGGTGACGCAGGATGTAATCCATTTCGCTCTCCCGGAAGAGCAGAAACCCGACGTTCGCCAGGCTGAACATCAACAAAATCTGGAATGGCCGCATCCAGGGATTCTCCCGGATGCCGATCGGAGTCACCACCTTGCAGCGGTCGTACACGATCACCAGCATCCCGTGATAGATCCCGAACAGAATGAAATTCCATCCCGCGCCGTGCCAGAGCCCGATCAAAAAGAAGGTGATCAAAAGCCCCTTTTCCACGGCATACCGCACGCCGCGCGTCCGGAATCGGAAGTAGAGCGGCAAGAAAATGTAATCCTGGATGTAGGAGGAGAGCGAAATATGCCACCGCTTCCAGAACTCCGCCGGGGAGGCGGCAATAAAGGGGTGGTTGAAGTTGGGTGAGAGTTTAAAGCCGATCAGCCGCGCCGAGGCGTGGGCGATGTCGGTATAGGCGGAAAAGTCGGCGTAGACCTGCACCCCGAAGGCGAACACCCCGGTCCAGGCCAGGGCGAACGTGGTCTCCTCCAGGGCGAAGAGTTTGTTGGCGATGTAGGCGACGTTATCGGCGATCACCAGCTTCTTGAAGAATCCCCACACCAGCAGGAACAGGGCGTCACGGACATCCGTGGCCGAAATGGATCGCTCCTTCTCGATTTGCGGCAGAAAGGTGATCGCCCGTTCGATCGGTCCGGCGACCAGTTGCGGGAAAAAGACCACGAACAGGGCGAATTCGAAAAAATTCTCCCGTGCCTTGAGCCTGCCGGCGTAGACATCGATGATGTAGCTCATCGACTGGAAGGTGTAGAACGAAATCCCGACCGGCAGGAAGATGTCCAGCGTGTTGGTGAAACTCGGCAGTCCCAGCAGATGCAACAGCTCTGCAACGTTATCGACAAAAAAGCCGAAATATTTGAAATAGCATAAAAAGGTCAGATTACTGACAATACTGAACCAGAGCACGAACCGTTTTTTCTCCGGGTGGCGGGCAATGGTCAGGCCGCAAAAATAATCGACCACCGTCGAGGCGAAGATCAGATACAAAAACCAGGGGTGCACATAGCCGTAGAAAAAATAGCTCATCCCCAACAAGAACAGATTCTGCGCGCGTCGCCCCAACTGCCAGTAGACCGCCAGCACAAAGAGAAAGAAGAGCAGGAAATCCAGGCTGTGGAAGATCATCGAAACGCCTCCGAGAGCCGTTCGACGAAGCGCTCCGTGTAAAAGCTCCGGAACTCGGGCTTGATATGCCCACCATCCAGATACATGTCGAACTTGAAGGCCCGTTCGTCGTTGAAATCGTGCAGTTCCACCCCTTCCCTGGCCAGATACCCCCTCAGAGCCGCCTGGTAGTCGCCCATCGCCCCGCTCTCCGTGAGGGAGCTGTCATCCATGGGTGGTCGTGGCTCCATGCGGACGAAGATCACCCGTGCGGCGACCTCCTTGCCGAGCCGGACCAATTCCGGCAGAAAGGCGTGTTCCAGCCGCGCGGAAAAATCCAACCGTTCGTCCGCGCCACCCGTCAACCCGCCTTTCCCCTTGAGCACCCGCTGATTCGCCGACGAGAAAATCTCCCCGGCCAGACGCGCCTTGAAACGCCCCCGCTCGGCGACAACCTCTGCCGCTTCGTCTGACGTGATCGGATCGGAGCCGAACAACCGCTTGCGCAGATAAACCCGGTACTCCGGAGATGCGGCGAAAAAACCAATCCCGTCGATGAGCCAGAGCCCGGATTTGCGCCAAGTCTCCTGAATGGGATAAAGACGCAGCAACCCCTCGCGCAGACGCCCGATCACCCCCTTGTGATACCCCATCACCCGATCGAAGAGCCGCTCGTCCCCGACTCGATTCCGGGCGATCTTCTCCTGGCCGACCACGGAACCGGTCTCATCGATCGGATCGGTCAACTCGGTGTCGCGGAAATGGATGAACAGCACCTTGGGCCGCACCCCGGAGGGGAGAAGCGAATTCTTCACCCACAGATACCAAAGGGCACTCATGCTCCCCACCTCTCCGAGCAGATAGGCGTGGGTGCCGGGTCGCAGGGTGCCGATCCGCGCCGGATCGATGCGCGACAGCAGCGTCGAGGAGCCGACGAAGACATACTCGGGTTGCAAGGTCTGGAGCTGGCGGAGATGACGATCGTCAAATCGCATGGGTTCGCGCTGGCCACGGATCAGGGCGGGCGGAACGAGAATCACCGCCAGGATGAGCGCCACGGAGGCCCAGCCGCCCCAGCGGTCGCGGACGCCGGAGCGCGCCTGCCTCGATTCCGGGCTGCGTGCCTTGAGCCAGGAGAACATGATCAAGAGAACCTCGAAGCGTCGATCAACGGGGGAACAACACAAAAACTTCCGCCGACTCACCGAACCAGGACGGCCAGTTTGGCGCGAATCAGGGGGACGGTTTTGAGATCCACCGCCTCGAGAAGCTCGAAGCGGATCCCGAACTCCGCCTCCAGACCCAGGATGATGTTGATGTGTTGCAGGGAGTCCCAGAACGACTCTCCATGGGGTTCCTGCCGTTCGGCCAGACGCGCCACCTCTTCGACGCTCTTGCCCAACACCCCGGAGAGCACCTTGAACATGCGCGCATCGTGTGGAGCGTGACTCATGCCATACCTCGTTCGATGTAATCGGGCCAAGTGAGGGAGACCGTGGTCAGATCGCACGCCCAGCGGCTTGACGACCCGTTCCGGCTCATCTCGGTGAAGCCATGCTCTGGCAAGAATCGCGCCACGGGTTGATTCTTGGCCGTGGGGATGAAATCGGCCTCCATGCGGGTCGCGCCCCGTTGCCGGGACCAGGCGACGAGATGGGCCAGCAGAGCCCGTTCCACGGTGCGTCCGATTACCCGACAGCTCATGAGCAGGGTATCGAGTTCGACCAACTCGCCGGCATGACGGACGATGGCCACCCCCACCAGGCCGTTGTCGCCGAATTTATCCGCCACGCGCATCGCGAACACCCCGCATGCCGGATCGGCGAGCAAGCCACGCAGGGTCTGCGCGTCGTGGCGCCGGGTGGTGAGATTGAACTGATTGGTTTTGTGGATCAGATCCAGCACGCGGGCAAAGGTCATCTCCTCTGCGGGTTGGATGGTCACGCGCATGGCCAGGCCGTGATAAAAGGCCTCGAGGGAGTCCACCGAGCCGCGCAGATGGTCGCGACGGGCCTGGTCGCGATACATCTCGCCACGGTTGAGATCCTCGCTGGTCAGGGAGAGCTTGTCGAACACCCCCAGTCGTCGCAACCGCTCGGAATAAAGCATGGGATCCGTGGGCAACTCCGGGGTGAGCACCTCCGGGCACGCGGCTCGCATCCAAAGTCGCTCCTGGGGGGAGTCGTCCCAGAAGACCAGGGAATCGACACCGATGTTCAACTCCCGGGCGATCTCGACCATGTTCTCCGGCTTGGGTCGCCAGTCGATGCGCATGGCGGCGAACCGGTCTGGACGCAGCAGCATCTCCGGGTGATCGCGCAGCACGGCAAAGGCGTCGTCGAAATTGTTCTTGCTGGCAATGGCCAGCAGCACCCCGCGCCGATGCAACGCCAGCACGGTCTCCTGAAACTCCCGAAACACCAGCCCCAAGCCGGTGTGACCCAGGGCGATGCCGGCCATCCCATCCTCGCCGATCACCCCGCCCCACAGGGTGTTGTCCAGGTCGAGCACCAGACATTTGCGTACCCGACCCCACAGCGCATGGAAGAAAATCGCCTGTTCCCGTGCCAACTCCGGCATCAGACGAGCCGACAAGGGTGCCCGTGCCATGTACCACCATTTGTCGTCCTGGCTGTTGGCATGCCCGACACGGGCGCACACCCGGTCGTAATCCAGATACTGGACACCGGGAATGGCGCGGACATCCCGGCTCAGCGCGGCGTTGAGACGACGGATGGCCTCGGTCTGAGAGCCCTCCACCGACCCTTCCAGGATGCCCAGGAGCGGATGGGCCGGGAGGGCGAAACCATGGACGATCACCACGGTGGCGGTCAACTCGCGAAACCGTCGCAGCGCCATCACCAACTCCGCCACATGCTCCGCGATGAGTCGATCGACCTCGTGGGAGGCCAGGTCGAGAAATCGGGTCGCCAGGGGCGGACAGGCGGCATGCAGGGTGCGCATGATCAACGCCACGTCGTATCCCCCCCGGACCGTGGCGCTGGAGGGATCGATCAACTCCTGGATCACGTTGTCGAACGGGGCCACCCAGCAGCGTGCCTCGAACCCGAAACGGGCCGCCTCGACAGTCAGGGTGGGCAGATACGGGTTGACCACGAACGAGGAGAGCAGCGCGATCGAGAGCGGTCGTCCGCCCCACCCGCCACCCTCGGACAGGCGGTTGGCGGCCCACTGATAGGCGTTGATCGAGCCATCCTGGTCCAGTTCCGTGAAAATCTCGTGCATCCGTTTCAACTCGCGCGCCAAACATCGGGAAAAATCCGTGACCCCCAGATTTTAACGAATGCCGGACGAAATGCCAAGCCCGCGCTCAGGGCAACCTGGAACCCACCCCCGCACGCAAAGAGGGAACGTCAACGGTTGACCCCTGTCAAGGATTATTACAAGATAGGAAACCTTGCAAAGCACCTCCATCCCCCCGCTCTCGAGACGACCCCATGCCTCAACCCGGACCAGACCTTCCGCCCGCCACCCTGCATCGACGCGCGGTAGAATCCGGAGCGCGACCGGAAACGATCGGTCCGCGCCACGACCCGCTTCACGCCCTGACCTCCCCTTCAACCGGCTTGCCGGCCTGAAGGCCGTACCGCGATGCGCATCCTGCATCTCCTCGATCACTCCGCGCCACTGCAAAGCGGCTATGTCTCGCGCACCCTGGCCATCCTGCGCCAACAACAGGCCTTTGGCTGGCAAACCCTGCACCTGACCAGTCCCAAGCATCCCACCGCGCCGGGAACCCTGCTCGAAGAGGTGGATGGGGTGACCTTTCACCGCACCCCGACGCCGACCCACCTGGCCGCGCGCATCCCCATGCTTGGACAGATGGTCATGGTGGCCGCCCTGAAAAAAAGGCTTGCCGAGATCGCCCGCGCCGAGAGACCGGATCTGCTCCACGCCCATTCGCCGCTGCTCAACGGTCTGGCGGCACTCGCCGTGGGACGGCGACTTGGCATTCCGGTCATCTACGAAATCCGCGCCTTCTGGGAGGATGCCGCCGCCAGCCATGGCACCTCCCACCCCCAGGGGGCCCGCTACCACCTGACCCGCCGGCTCGAAACCCACGTCATGCGTCAGGCCGACGCCATCACCGTCATCTGCGAGGGACTCCGACGCGACATCATCGCCCGCGGCATCCCGCCGGAAAAGATCACCACCATCCCCAATGCCGTGGAAGTGGATCGGTTCATCATCCCGACCGCTATCCAACGACTCGATCTCCCTGGATTCGACACCCGGAACCGGGAGATCCTCGGCTACATCGGCTCCTTCTACGCCTACGAGGGGCTCGAACTCCTGCTCGAGGCCATGCCGGCCATCCGCGCCAAACGCCCCTCGGTGCTGCTGCTGCTCGTCGGCGGCGGTCCCGAAGAGGAGCGCCTGCGCCAACGCACCCGTGAACTCCAACTCGACTCCCACGTCCACTTCACCGGACGCCTGCCGGCCAACGCGGTCCCGAACTGTCTGGCCACGGTCGATCTCATGCTCTTCCCCCGCCTGCCGATGCGCCTGACCCATCTGGTCACCCCACTCAAACCCCTCGAAGCCATGGCCGCCGGTCGCCTGGTCCTCGCCTCGGACGTGGGTGGTCACCAGGAACTCATCACCCATCAACACACCGGTTTCCTCTTTCCCGCCGGCGACGCCACCGCCCTGGCCGATGCCGTCACCACCCTGCTCGCCGATCGCGCCTCCTGGCCCGCCGTCATCGCACAGGCACGACGCTTCGCCAACGAACAGCGCACCTGGCAGGCCAGCGCCCGCCGCTATCAACCCCTCTACGAACGGCTGACCTCCTCCAGGAATCCACCGATCCCACATCCACCTCGCACCCGGGATCGATCCACGCCATGAGAGACATCGCGCTCCTGCTGTTCGTCTTCGCGCTGGTGCCCGTAGCCCTCTTCCGGCCCTATGTCGGGCTGCTGCTCTGGACCTGGTTCAGCTACATGAACCCCCACCGTCTCACCTGGGGCTTTGCCTACAACTTCCGCTTCAACCTGATTGTGGCCGCCATCACCATCATCAGCATCCTGATCAACCGACGCATGGGCGATTACAAAGTCCCCTGGAAACTCCCGACCATCCTGCTGGGAGTTTTCACCCTCTGGACCTACCTCACCACCCAATTCGCCCTTCAGATCAATGCCGCCGAGGTGCAATTCGATCGCTTCATCAAGATCCAATTCCTGATCTTCGCTTCGTTGATCCTGATCAAAACCCGCCGACAATTCCTCATGATCATCCTGATCATCACGATCTCGATCGGCTTCTACGGCGTCAAGGGGGGGCTGTTCACGCTGCGCTCCGGCGGACACTTCCGGGTCATGGGGCCCGCCGACTCCTTTTTCGTGGACAACAACAGCTTCGCGCTGGCCATGCTCATGACCATTCCACTGATCTATTTCCTGACCTCACAAACCAAAAACCTCTATCTGCGCATCATCCTGATCGCTTCCTTTCTCCTCTCCTTCATTGCCGTTCTGGGCAGTTATTCGCGCGGTGGTGTTCTGGGACTGATCATCCTTAGCTTCACTCTGTTAGTCAAAACACGCAGCAGGTTTATTCTTCTGATAATTTTCGTCTCGAGCATGCCCGTCATCTATCAGTTCATGCCACAACACTGGCACAATCGAATGAATCATGTGTTCGAATCTGCCATGCAGACCCTTAACAATCAGATGCCTGAACAACAAAAAGATATTTTGCAGGCCACCATGGGTCAATCTTATCAGAATAATTTAAATTTTACACCCTCCAGCACCAACAACAAATCAATTGACACCTCCCTTCTTCAGTTCATGATGCAGAGCGATGTGGAGATCATCCACGACAAATCGGTGACCGGTCGCTTCGACGCCTGGCGTTTCTCCATCAACGTCGCCAACGATCGACCCATTCTGGGTGGGGGCTTCAAGGTCTACGACCAGGGGGCGTTTGACCGCTATCTGCCCGGCGTGCAACGCCGCGCGGCGCACAGCATCTATTTCGAGGTATTGGCGGAACAGGGATATACGGGCTTTTTCATCTGGCTGTCGATGCACATCTCGGCCTTGATGTCCGGACGCAGGATCGCCCGCTTGACGCGTCGGGATCCGGAACTCCTCTGGGCCAGGGAGCTGGCGGGCATGTTGCAAGTGAGTCTGATCAGTTATTACACGGCAGGGATCTTCCTGGGCATGGCCTACTTCGACCTGCCGTATCACATCATTGCCCTGTTGGTGCTGCTCCAGGCACACGTGGAGAAACATCTGGACAAACGGATCCCCCTGCAAGCCCCGGCACGGGCCTCGGCATGGGAACTCTCCCGCCTGTCCCTGGCCACGGCTAGCGTTCGACGATGAGTTGACCCGCGCCGTGATCGATCCGCCAGCGTCCCAGACGCTCGAGGGGCTTGATGCCGAACAGGGGTTGCAGGAGCGCCTCGGGATCGATTTTCTCCTCCTTGTTCTTCTTGTCGGCCTCTCCCGATCCGGGACCGATTTGCCCCCCCTTGTCCTCCTTGTCACCAGCCCCATCGGATTTATCTTGTTTTTTCGGAATTTCGATGACCGGAACCCCCTTAAGCTCCATATCCCCGATCCGCAACTTGGAGAGCAGCAGGTATCGGGTGTCGTGTTCACTGCCATCGGCGAGCCTGGCCTTTCCCTTGCCGAGCAGATGCTCCTTGCGCAGGGATCCGGTGCGCACCAGCCAGGTGACCACCTCGGGGGGCAGGGCGAGATCCGAGGCTCCGGTATCCAGTACCGCCTCGAACTCGGGATTGTCGTTGATGCGCAATTTGAGCAGATAAACGCCTGAAGGGTGCCGTTTCAAAGGGACCACGCCGACCCGTCCGGGAGGCGCGGCATGGGTGGTGCGGTCGAACGGGACCACGGTCTCCCGGCCCTCGTGACGGATCACCACGCGATCGCGGTGGATCTTGCCCACCACGCCGCCATCCACCGTATCCCCCACCAGACGGCGCTGTCCGTTGATGATGGCCGATGGGGCATACCCCTGGTCCGCCTCGCCCTTGGCGGGCACGAGAATCTCGGTGACGTGCCAGGGTCCGGGAATCCTGGTGACCACCTTGGGCTTGCTGTTTTGCGCCTGCTCCGGGTTGTCACCCACCGAACCGCTCTCCGGCAGCAAGCCAACCTCCGGCGCGCCGACCGGCTGGTCCGCCCCTCTCTCCCCAGCGGAGGCATCCGCGGTCGGTTTCCCGCGTGGAACCGTGGGATCCTTGAGCGGCTGACACTCCTGGCGCCGGAACAGTTGGGGATCCCCCTTGCCGTCGGAACACTGCACCATCTCCTCGGCGGTCAACCGGGGCCAGGGGGTGATCAGCAGCGCCAGGGCGAGCAACATCGCGCGCTTGCCGCGGCCATGGCGAATCCCGATCACGGGGCGGAGAGCAGTTGGTGAATGGAGAAACCGGCCAGCCAAGCCTCGCGCCCGGTCAGACCGTAGCGTTGCCCGAGATGATCGACCAGACGCAGCGGATCACCGCGCAGTTCGGCGGAGAACTCCTGGAGCCAGTCGGTCATGGGTTGCCTGCCGTAGCGTTCGAGCACGGCGCTCTTCCAGTTGCCCGGAAAGCCGGCCCGATCCTTGCCGAACCGCTCCACCCCGGCATCGACGATCTCCATGAGCATGGCGCGGGTGACGCGGAACGGTTCCGCCCCCTCGCCGAAGCTGGCGACCACGTTATCCACCTGGGCCTCGACGGACGAGGCGCACATACCGGTGGCCGCCTCGAACGACAGGCGGGTCTTGGCGATCTTCTTGCGGTCCACGCCGCGCAGGCGCTGTTCGAGAATGCGCTCGGCATCGATGTCGGCCCGCCTCGGGGTGCCATCGAACCCCCCCTTCTGGGCGATGGTGTGGACCGTGGTGGTATTCTCTTTTTCCGGGAACTCGGACTGATGATAAAAGTGGCGGATCTCGCCCAGGATCAGATCATTGGCATCCAGATAGAAGAGACGCACCCCGATCCAGGCGCGATCCTCGGTGCCCCCCATGGCATACAGCGGGGTGAAATCGTAGCTCAGACGGGTCAGGACGCGGGGAAACTCCCGCTGCGCCATCTGGGCGTCCTGATGCTCGGCGTACTTGAAGAAGAGCATGCCATCGCGAATGGTCGCGCGTGACCCCTGAAACCCATCGCTGGCCACGGACGGGGATTTTTTCGCGGCAGGCTTGCCGGTTTTCTTGCCAGCCTTCTTCTCGATCTCCCGGGAGATGTCGTCGTAGGGGGCGGCATTGCCCTCCTCGTCGTCGCTCCGGGGGGCAGGCTCCTTGGCGCGGGCGGGCTTCCTGGCGGCGGATTTGGGTTGCGGGCAGTCGTTCTGGTTGGGGGCGTGACTCCACCCCGGCCCCAGATCACGGGAGTCGGGACGGTTGAAATCGTCCTGGAAACGGGCTTCGGCGACCCCGACGGGCACGACCACGAACAGGATGACCCACAGCGCCAACGCGCGCCGCACCGACGACGCCAGGCCGGTGGCGAACCGGGAATCCGGGGCCACGACGCCCGGCGGGTCACATGGCCGCAAGATAGGCTCGATAGTAGTGGAGCACCTTGGCCACATAGTGCTGGGTCTCCTCGTAGGGTGGAACGGTATTGCCATGCTTCTTGACCGCGCCCGGACCGGCGTTGTAGGCCGCCAGCGACAGCACCAGATCGTTGTTGAACTGTTCGAGCATCTCGCGCAGGTAGCGCACGCCGCCGTGAATGTTCTCCACCGGATCGGTGCGATCGACCACCCCCAGATCCTGGGCCGTGCCGGGCATGAGCTGCATCAGCCCGACCGCCCCCTTGGGCGAGACCGCCAGGGGGTTGAAATCCGATTCGGTCTTGATCACCGCCTTGATCAGCGCGGTGTGGATCCGATAGCGCTGGGAGGCATCCTGGATGGTATCGTTCATGGAGCCGTTGCCCGCATAACCCGAAAAGGGGATTCCCCCCAGGGAGACCAAGGCGGCGCGCGGGTCGCGGATCTCCTGCCGCCCGTCGTAACGGATCACCCGTGCGCCTGGCGCGCTCCCGTAAACCCCACCCGCCGGGTTACCCGAGAGCACGCCCGTGACCCGACTGGAGACCGGTTGGCGCGCCAAGCTCTCCTTGCGGGCCTGGGCCCGCTTTTTCTGGTCCGCCTTGGACTCCTTGGGTGAGGCGATCAGCAGACGGTACTCCGGTCCCAAAGGACGATCGGTCAGGTGGATGACGCCGTTGGAGTCGGTGAAGGAGTAGATGTCCGCGGCGACCGACTGGGTCACGCCTATCCAAAGGAGAGAGGCAACCAGGCCGATCCCCCATGAGGAGAGCCAGAAGACGATCCCGGACCGCGCCCGGCCTCGCATCGCCATGCATGGTTCGTTTCTCGTGTCGCGCATCGTCACCATCATCCGCACATGCCCGATTCCAAGAAGGTTGTTTGTTCATGCGCACCGTGCCACCCCGGCCTGACAGCAGGCGGGTATCGCCCAGCCCAACCCGCGCCGTTTCCGCCCGGTCACTCCCCGGTCAAAAATCGCACCGCCACCCCATCCGCACTGGTCCGCCGGATCTCGCAGGAAAAACGGTGCTCCATGGCTCCCCCACCCGGCAAGGCCAGACAGAGCATCCCCTCCTCGCCGACATCCAGGCCGAAGGGCATTCTGCGCGGTCGCACAAAGGCCCCCTGGGTGCTCATATCCCGCAATCGCCCCTCGGTGACCGCGCCGTTGGCCAGCCGCAGCGTCACCACGACCCGCAGGGGATGACGCGGCACCCCTCTCCGCTCCACACGCCGCCATCCTCCCTCGGATCCGGACACGGTGGCGTCAAAGATGGTCACCCACGCACCTCGCGGACAATCCTGCTCACCCGAGCGCCTCGCGGATGAAGGCGCGCACCGCCTCGGGATCCGGATCGAGCATGCGACACCGGGTCGGACGCTCCAGCAACCCCTCCAGGGGCGGCGGCACCGGTGGATCGAACCCCACGGCGCGATGGACCGCCTCGGCGAACTTGGCCGCATGGGCGGTGGCCAGACAGATGGCGCCCGGCATATCCCCCACCGCCTCCACCCCCACCGCGGTATGGGGATCGAGCAACACCCCATGCCGCTCCCAGGTCTCCTGGATGCGGCGCAGGGTCTCCTCCTCGCCCACACGGCGGGCGGTGAAAATCTCCCCGGCCTGAAGCCGCCTGGCCTCGGAGACGGTAAACACCCCCTCGATGCGCAGCCGTTCCATCTCCCGGCGCACCGCCGCCGGATCCTCGTCGAGCAGGTAATAGAGATACCGCTCGAAGTTCGAGGAGATCTGAATATCCATGGAGGGGCTGATGGTGGGGTTGACCTCCCCGACCCGATAGGCACCGCTCTCCATGAAGCGTACCAGAATATCGTTGCGGTTCGTGGCCAGCACCAGCCGTTCCACCGGCAGACCCATCCGCAACGCCATGTAACCGGCGAAGATGTCGCCAAAGTTGCCGGTTGGCACCGAGAAGATCACCCGCTGCTCTGGATTTCCGCCGGTCACCCGGCCCCAGGCATGGAAGAAATACACAATCTGGGCCAAAATGCGCGCCCAGTTGATGGAATTGACCGCGCCGAGGCGATAGGCGTCCTTGAAGTCCAGATCGTTGAACAGGGTCTTGACGATGTTCTGGCCGTCGTCGAAGGAGCCGCGAATGGCGATGTTGTGCACATTGGCGTCGAGCACCGAGGTCATCTGCCGTTCCTGGATCGGCGACACCCGGTTGTGGGGATGGAGGATGAAGACGTGGATCCCCTCGCGACCCCGCACCCCGTGGATGGCCGCGGAACCGGTATCACCCGAGGTAGCGCCGAGGATGTTGAGTCGCCCCCCCTCCTCCTTGAGGAGCATCTCGAAGAGATTGCCCAGAAACTGCAACGCCACGTCCTTGAAGGCCAGGGTCGGGCCGTGGAACAGTTCGAGGATCCAGTGCTCCCCCGCGCGGGTGACCGGGGTGATCTCCGGGTGGGTGAAGGTGGCAAACGACCGTTCCACCAGTTCGGGCAGACGGGTGGTCACCGCCTCGCCGGGGGTCAGGAAGGGGGTCATCACCTCGATGGCCAGTTGCTGGAACGACAATCCAGCCCAGGCGCGCAACTGCTCGGCGCTTATCGTGGGGATCCGTTCCGGCAGCAGCAGCCCACCATCGGTGGCCAGACCCATCATCACCGCCTGGGAAAAGGAGATCGGGGCCACGCCCCCCCGGGTGCTGATATAGCGCACGTTGTTTCAACTCCAGGAAAATTTCATGACAGGAGCGCCCCCGCCCCCCTTTTCTCAGCCCTGGCCCGCCGGTTCACCGCGTCACGCCGACTCAGCCAGCAGCGCCAAACCGATCCGGAACTTCGAGTGCGGGGCCTCCCGGAGGGCAAACCGTTCGCGCAACCCGCGCGCCAGCGCCATCCCCGCCCCCCGCGCGCCGGAGCCGCATTCGATCTCCAACTCGGCAATCCCGACCCGTCGCCCTCCAGCCCGAATCTCGCCGCGATCCAGACTCACCTCCAACCGCGCCCCATCGGCTCCGACGAGCACCATGACCCGTCGCTCGATGGTACAGGTCAACAAGGGCGCCAGCGGGGCCCCGTCTCCCAACCGCATCTCCAGCCGCCGGCGCACCGGTCCGTCGGCCATCTCCCCGACTTGGGCGGGAGGCACCGCATCCGCCCCCTGCCGCCACTCGGGACGGTGCCACACCCCCCCATCCAACACCCCTTCCCCCTTGATCTCCAGATGGGTTGTCCCGGCGGTCGCCCGATGCCGCAGCGCCAGCCTGCTTTGCAGAAGCAGCCGGTCCGGATGGTCCAGATAGAGATCGGTGTAGGAGCGATCCAGAAAGCCGGAACCCCCGCCACGGGCCAAGAGTTCACGTTCCAGGGCGGCAAACGTCGTCGAATCCGGCACCGTCAGACGGATCTCCTCCTCCACGACGGCGGAATCCGGGGAGTCCTCCAACGCGGGATCCTTTCCTCCAAGGTGCGCCCCTTGCGTGGGATCACACAGCATTCAAAGGGTGGCTCATGGCCCCACGGGGTGGCTGAACGCCGCTCGTCCAGGCAGCGGAATGCATCGGCGCGCGATCCTGATCAGCCGCGCGGCTGATAGCCCTGCGCCTGCCACTGCAACATGCCGCCCGCGACGTTATAGACCATTTCGTAGCCGGCCCGCCTCAGCACCACCGCGCCCCCCAGGGAGCGGGCTCCGCTGCGACAGACCACCGCCACCTCCCGGCCCTGAGCCAACTGGCGCAACGCCTCGATCCGCCTTGGCAGCTCTCCCAAAGGTTCGTTGCGCGCACCGGGGATGTGACCGGAGTTGAACTCCATGGGGGTACGCACATCGATCAACAACGGCGCGGGTTTGTTCCCAAGCCGTTTGGCCAGCTCATGCACCGAGATCGATTGCACGCCATAAATCCGCGCCATGACCGGATTCTTCAACGCCAAAACGAGAAACAGCAACGTCAGCAGAACCGTCAGACCATTCTGTTGCAACCACTCCATACGCTCACTCCCCCACGAAGCACGCAAAACCCGGACCGTGAAACCGTCTCACTCCCGACCCGCGCCAACCTCATCCTCGAACTCCCCGGCCAGCGCCGCCGCCTGGGCCAATGCCGCCGCCGCGGCGGTGGCGCCACCGCGGGAGTCGCAAAAGATGCTGCGTGTCAAGGCCACGAGATCCAACACCTTGCAATCGCCCACCCGATAGAACACCTGATTGGCCTCGCGGCGCGAATCGAGGATGTTCTTGTCGCGCATGATGGTCAAATGCTGCGAAACATTGGATTGCGTCGTCCCCACGGCATCGACCAGCTCCTGCACGCTCAATTCGCGATCCCGCAGCGCCACGATCACCTTCAAACGCAACGGATGGGCCAGTGCCTTCATGCAGCGAGC
>JADGAY010000292.1 GCA_015231775.1 Magnetococcales bacterium
CGCCATCGAGGCCGCCGGGGCCGGGGATGCGGGCAAGGGGTTCGCGGTGGTGGCCAACGAGGTCAAGGCCCTGGCGCGTCAAACCTCCGAGGCCACCCTGCTGATCGAAGGTCAAATTCTGGCCATCCGCGACCAGACCCGCGCCGCCAAGGAGAAGACCGACATCATCCACGAATCGGTGGAGCGCATCAACGACGCCAACGAGGCGATCGACATGTCGGTGAACGCCCAGATCGAGATGACCGATCGGATCGTGCTGGCGGTGGACAAGGTGGCGATCGCGACCGGGGAGGTCAACGCCAGCACCGAGGCGCTGCGAACCGCCGCCTCGGACGTGGCGCGGGCCGCCGATCAGGCGGAACTCGGCAGCCGCGAGATCGCCGACTCCGCCGAACAGATCGCCCTCTCGGCGCAGGAGATGTACGACCGCACCCGGTTGACCGTCGAATCCGCCGAGTCGATCCAGCAGACCGCCGAGAAGACCAACCAACTGGCTCTCGAAGTGCGCGACAAGGCGGACAACTCGTTGAGAGTGGTCGATACCATGCATGGCATCGTCAACCACTTCCAGGCCATGAGCGACGTGGTGAGCGGCATCAGCGAGGCGCTCTACACCGCCCAGGCGCGCATGTACATCGGCTCCGAACCGTTCAATATCCGCCGCATCAAGGAGGCGGTGATCGATCTGATGTACCGGTTGCATCTGGCGATCGCCACCCGCGACACGACCCTGGCCAGCGAGATCACCGATCCGGCCTGTTGCGACGTCAAACCCTGGTTGCGGGACGCCCTGCAAGAGTCCTACCTGGATTTGCCCCTCTACCAGAAGATGGAGGCCACCCACGCCCAGTTGCGCCAGACCGCGTTCGAGATTCTGACTCTGATCCCCCACGAGGAGCGCCAGGAGGCCCTCTCCGATGCCCTGCTCTTCTTCCACGAATTGCGTCGCGTCTTCTTCGAGCAGCTCAATCAGCTCTATCTCGGGCGCAGCGACGACCGCTACGCCCATCCGCCGCTCATCCTCTGGCACAAAGCCCTGTCGGTGGGGGTGGAGGCGTTCGACATCGACCACAAGAATCTTCTGGAGTTGATCAATCAACTCCACACCGCCCTGCAGGAGAATCAAGGCGTACCACAACTCAAGGATATCCTCGACGATCTGCTCAACTACGCCATCACCCACTTCTCCCGCGAGGAGAAACTCCTGACCGATCACCGCTACCCGGAAGTGGAGGCCCAGCACCAGCAGCACGAAAAGTTCCTGAGCTACATCTCCGAGCGGAACGACGCCCTCACCCACGGCGACAGCTTCGCCCTGGCCGCCGAGATGTTGAAGTATCTCAAGGATTGGCTGTTGCAGCACATTCTCAAACACGACATGGCCTACAAGGCTTTCATGACCGCCAAGGGAGTCAAATGACCCTTCGATGAACCGGCTCGTCTGGCTGGCCGGCTGGCGCGCCCTGTTCGCCCAGCCGGGATTGACCCTGCTGGCCATGCTTGGGGTGGCTCTCGGCGTGGCCACCACCACCGCCGTGGATCTGGCCAATCAGGGGGTCTTGCGGGCCATGCGTCTTTCGGTGGAGTCCGCCGCCGGCAAGGCCACCCACCGCCTCACCGCCCCGCCCCCTGGCATCGACGAACACGATTACGCCGCCTGGCGCCTGCGACCCGATGCGCCGCCCGCGGCACCCATCGTCGAGGGTACGGTCTTCGCCCTCGCGCCGGATGGGGGGAACAACCCCTCCGCACCCCCGATATCCGGGAGCCCCGACGCACCCACCCCCGAAAAGGGCCATCCGCGCACCCCCCTGACCCTGCTCGGCATCGATCCATTGGCCGAGGGGGCCCTGCGCCCCCGATTGGAGATCCCCACCGGGGGCGATCTTCTGACCACCCTCCTCACCCGACCGGACACGGCACTCCTGCACGAGGAGACCGCCCGGAAGCTGCGGATCAAACCCGGTGACACGCTCACGATCCTGGCCAACGGTCGGGAACGCAACCTCGTCATCCCCGGCGTCATCACCTCCTCGGATCCCCTGGCGCGCCAGGCGCTGGCCGCGACCTTGCTCACCGACATCGCCACCGCCCAGGAGTTGCTCGGCATGCGCGGCTGGTTGAGCCGCATCGATGCCCTGTTGCCGGAGAACGCCCCGCCCCCCGTCGCCCTGCCAGCCGGGGTGAACCTCGCCCCAGCCAACGAACGGATCGAGATTCTGGAGAACCTCACCCGCTCGTTCCGGGCCAATCTCTCCGCCCTGAGCCTGCTGGCGCTCCTGGTGGGCACCTTCATCATCCACAACGCCATGGCCTTCTCGGTGGTGCGCCAACGCCGGCTGATCGGTCTGTTGCGCGCCATGGGGGTGACCCGCGGCGAGATCCTGCGCCAGACCCTGCTCGACGGGCTGCTGATCGGTCTGCCCGGCACCCTGTTCGGCCTGCTCCTCGGGATCGCCCTCGGGGACACCCTGCTCCAGTTGATGGCGCGCACCATCGATGATCTCTATTACCGCATGCGGGTGGTCGAGCTGGTGATCGAACCCTCATCCCTGATCAAGGGACTCATCCTCGGCATCGGCGCGACCCTCATCGCCTCGTGGCTTCCGGCCCGGGAGGCCGCCTCCACCGCCGTCATCGACGCGTTGAGCCGCTCGCGCCTCGAACAACAACGTCGAACCCGCGCCCCACGCCTGGCCCTCTTCGGCGCACTCCTGATCCTGGCCGGCTGGGGCGCCACCCTCTGGCCCACCGCCAGACTCGAGGCCGGCATGCTCGCCATGGGACTGATCACCGTGGGGTGCGCACTGCTGGCCCCCTGGTTCACCATCGGGTTGATGGAACGACTGCGCCCGCTCCTCACCCGCGTCGCCGGGCTGCACGGAGCCCTGGCCTGCGGCGGGGTGATCCGTGGCGCCAGTCGCACCGGCATGGCGGTGGCCGCCCTCACCGTGGCCACCGCCATG
>JADGAY010000061.1 GCA_015231775.1 Magnetococcales bacterium
CCCATGGACGCATGCCGATTCCGGCCCCGGCGGTAATCGAGTTGTTGAAACGCCATCAAGCCCCCCTGCGCGCCGATCCCGTCGAAGCCGAACTGGTCACCCCGACCGGCGCGGCGATACTGGTTGCCCTGGCGGAACGCTACGGCGCGCCCGATCTCCCACGCATCGATCGGGTCGGGTATGGCCTGGGAAGCCGCGATCTGCCCGGTCGCGCCAATCTGATGCGGGTGTTGATCTGCGATACGGACGAAGAGGCCCCCTCTCCGGTCACGGACATGGATCGGGAGCGGGTGGCGGTGCTCTCGGCCCACATCGATGACATGAATCCCGAGTGGTATGGATCCCTGTGGGAGCTTCTGTTCCAGGCCAGGGCGCTGGATGTGGCGTTGATTCCCGTGACCATGAAGAAGGGGCGTCCGGGTGTGCGCCTGGAGGTGGTGGCCGCGCAGGGGGAGGAGGAGAACCTGGCGCGGGTCATCCTGGCCAACACCACCACCCTCGGGGTGCGCGTGGCGTTGATGGAGCGCTACGTGCTGCCCCGCGAGGAACGATCGTTCAAAACCCCGTGGGGAACGGTCCGCGCCAAGGAGGCCGCCGGCATCTGGCGGGTTGAACACGAGGATCTGGCCGTGCTCGCTCGGCGTCAGGGGTGGACGCTCCCCCAGGCCCAGCAGCATCTCTTGCCGTTTCTGGCCGAGGCGGCGGGGGAGAGACTGTCTCCGGTGATCGAGTTCAAATCCTATGACTTCTGAGCGGATTCAAGCCCTGCTGGTGGAGGTGGCCGAAGGACGGTTGACGGTGGCGGAGGCGTCGCGCCAGTTGCGCGGCTTCCCGGTGACCGAGTGCCACCAGAACGGCGAGGTGGTGGCGCGGCTCGACACGCAACGGGCGGCGCGACACGGTTTTCCGGAGGTGATCCTGGCCCAGGGCAAGCGCTACGGCCATCTGGAGGCGATCATCGAGCGGGCGTTGGGTGGCGGGGATCCGCTGTTGATCACCCGCTTGACCGGCAAGCGCATGCGGAGGTTGCAAACCCGTTTTCCGGAATTGTCCCGTGAGCCGGGGACCGGCTGCCTGTTTCGCGTCGGGCGGGAGGGACGGGAACCGTGTGGGCTGGTCGGGGTGTTGTGCGCCGGGACCAGCGATATCCCGGTGGCCCGGGAGGCGGCGCTGGTGGCCCGTTTGATGGGGGCGCGGGTCGAGACCCATTTCGATGCCGGGGTGGCCGGGTTGCATCGGTTGTTGGCCGCGGACGAACTGTTGCGCACGGCACGGGTTTTCGTGGTGGTGGCGGGCATGGAGGGGGCCATGCCGTCGGTGGTGGGCGGCCTGGTGGACAAGCCGGTAATCGCGGTGCCGACCTCGGCGGGTTATGGCGCGGCGTTCGGGGGGGTGACGGCGCTGTTGGGGATGCTCAACAGTTGCGCGGCCAACGTCACGGTGGTCAACATCGACAACGGCTTCGGCGCCGGCTATGTGGCCGGGTTGATCAATCGGTTGTGAGTCGGATGGTCGGGCTGACGATCACCGTCCCGCCCCCGGTGGCAGGATATAGACCAGCGTGCCGGGTTTGACCCGCAGGAACAACCGGGCCACATGGGTATCGCGCATGCGCACGCAGCCTGCCGAGGCCGGCGTGCCGAGTCGGGCGACCTGCGGGGTGCCATGGATGTAGATGTACCGCTCCCGTGAATCGATGCCCGGACCCTGGTTGTGGCCGGGTTCCACCCCTTCGAGCCAGAGAATCCGGCTGGTGATGAAATCCCCCTCCCGCATCTCCCCTGGCTGGACGATCTCTCCCGTGGCCTGACGACTGCGAAAGACCATTCCCAACGGCGCGTCCGCGCCGATCATCGCCCCGATTCGATGCATCCCCGTGGGGGTGCGACCGCTATCCTGTTGGCATCCGAAGCCGGCAAGCCCAGTGGAGACCGGCCAGACCCGGTTGGCGGGTTTGGCCAGGGGGCGTCCGTGGGCGTCGAGCGTGCCGAGCAGCCGCAAACATTGCGACCCCCCCAAAACGACGATGGCGGGCTGGATGCCATCCCAGCCCGCCATGCGCAAGCGATTCCGGATTCTGGCCAGCGACTTACTCATCGCCTCCCAACAGGCCGAGCAGGCGCAGCAGGCTGGTGAAGAGGTTGATGATGTTCAGATACATCGAGAGCGCGGCCACCGAGGGCGAGACCGCCCAGGGGCTCTCCTTGAGTTGCTGGGTCTCGAAGAGGATGTAGCCGGCGAAGATCCCCGCGCCGATGGCGGAGAGACCGAAGGCCATGGCCGAGGATTGCACGAAGAGGTTGAGCAGGCCACCGATCACCACGATGATCAGACCGGCGAACAGCATGCCGCTCATCATCGAGAGGTCGCGTTTGGTGGTCAGGGAGTAGACCGACAGGCCGGAGAAGATGGCTCCGGTGAGGAAGGCGGCCTGACCGACCACGCCGGCCATGCCGGCACCGACATAATGGGCGATCACCGGGCCGAGGGAGAGGCCGGAGATGCCGGTGAACAGAAAGAGGGTGGCGGCGTTCTGCACCTTGAAGGCCAGGAACATGGCCCCGAACATCATGAAGATCAGCACGAAGGGGTGTTCACGGGCAAAGGGCAGGGTCATCCCTACATAGCCGGCGGCCACGGCGACGATGAGGCTGGAGGCCAGCATGGCATAGACCTGCTTGAGGTAGGTGGTGACCTCGGCTTCGCTGTAGGGCTTGACCTGGATGGCGCTACCCCAGGGGGAGTCCTGGACGGGATATTTGGGATCGTTGTACATGGTTGGTTCTCCGGGTGTTCGGTTTGAATGCTGTTTTGTCTACGCATTCACGGATATGGTTATGATTGGTTTGAAAGTCAATTATAGCATGAAGGATTTTGACGTGCAAATAAATTGCAAAATATGCAGGAAGTGTGTAATGTGTTTACGGGGGAGACGTGTGAAGAGGTGGTACCTGTTTCAATGAACAATCGTTTGTGAATGTTTTCGTTTTCAATAGGTTTTGGAGATTCGCATGTCCCTCGATGATGATCGCGCCACTGGCTTGAATCGTGAAATCCTCAAAGTGGACCGTCGCCGTCGTCCAGAAAGACGACTGGAGATTCTGCGCGCGGTCATGACCCTGTTGGAACAGGGCAACCGTCGGGTCACCACCGCCGAACTGGCCGCGCAGGTGGGGCTCTCCGAGGCTGCGCTGTATCGTCATTTTTCCGGCAAGGATGCCATTTTCCAGGCCCTGACCGACTATCTGAAAGATCACCTGTTCCATTTTTCCGACAAGATCCCGGAGGGGGCCTTGCCGTTGGCCCGTTTGCGGCTGTTGCTGGAGTATCATCTGAAATTTTTCGCCGAGCATCCGGGTCTGTGTCGGATCTTTCTCGTCGAGGGGGTGATGACCCCGGCGGAGAGTCAGGTGATGAGCCGCATCGTGCGGGAGTATGTTCGGATGATCAAAACCATCCTGAGCGACGCCCGGGATGTCGGAGAGGTGCCCACCTCCCTGGATCTGGACACGGCGGCGGATTTTTTCGTGGGTTTGATCCAGGCCGCTACGCTGCGTTTCGTGATCAGCGGGTTCGCGGTCACGCCGACTGCGGATCTGCATCCATCCTGGGAGTTCTTCCGTCGCGGGGTCGGGAGCGGGGTGTAGCGCGGCTGTCTGGCGATATCGAATGCTGACTCCTCTTCTGGTCAGTCGAGTTTGCGGCCTGAGTAGACGGCAAAACTGAAATCCTTGAACCAGCAGTTCACCTGGGTGAAGCCGGCCTCCGCCAATCCGCGGAGTTGATCGGCGAGGGGGGACATGCGATCCGCCAGCATTCGTTCCCGCGCGCCGGCGAGGGTCTCCTCGGTCACACCGGCGGCGATGACCCGCTCCAGCCAGTTTTTCCGATAGTGCGCCTCGATTTCCGGGGAAGAGCCCGCCACCTGATCCGCGTTGATGAAGATCCCGCCCGGTTGCAGGGCCTGAAAAACCTGACGGAACAGCGCCAGCTTCCCCTCTCCCGCGATGTGATGGATGGAGAGGGCGGAGACTATCGCATCAAAGGGGCCGCCCAACGAGGCGTGGGCATAATCGCCAACCCGGAATGTCACCGCTTCGACGTGGTCGCTCAAGCGCTCCCGCGCGCGCTCCAGCATCGCCTCCGAAAGGTCGATCAGGGTCACGCTGGCATCCGGGAAGGCCGATAACACCATGCCCGAGAGCAGACCGGTTCCGGCCCCCAGATCCAGCACCCGGATCGGTCCGGAGAGATGGGCGCGCAGAAGCTGCGACACCGTCCCATAAAAGGGATCATAGGGGGGGATCAACCCTCGGCGGGTCTGATCGTAGGCTTGGGCGTGCTTGTTGAAAACGGTTTGAATGGTGGTCGCGTGATCGGACAATGTTGATTGGATGTTTTTCAAGGAGGAGATCAATCGGTTCCCTCCCTAACACGAGTGACTTGGCATTGTGGCAATTTTTCGTTCCAGAGTTCCAGGTTGAACAGATGAACGGAGAAATTTTTGGACCATCCATCCTTTGGACCTTTAAGGCACCCATCGTAATGAGCTTCAAGGGCATCGCGCAGTGTAATAAAATGAGCTGGCTCAAGAATAGAAAGACCTATAAGGGCCATGTACCGCATTGGTTTAAATGGAATACCTCTGTCGAACCCAAGAAACAAAATACTATCAATTAATTTTGGAAACAATTCTGAAAAAATTAACGACTTTGACTGAATCTTCTCAAAAAAATCACGTTTTGCCATATCTTGACGTTCCGGTGCAATGTCTGGATTCTCAGGATTCTTGACCTCAATCAACCAAAATTCATCATCCCACTCGACCACGAAATCAACAGACTTCATGATTTTGGTCATTCCATGACCCTTGCCATGATTGTCAAGAGAGATGACAGATTTGGCTTTAGTGAAATCAAAATGGAGGCCACTTTCTTGCCACTCGGAGTTCATTTCAAACCTCCACGGAAGGCTTTCTGAATCTCCTGGTCATAGAGGCGTAGATATTCATAAGCAATTTTGTTTGGAGATATGGTAGAATAGCTGGAAGCGGTGTTGACCTCTACGCCTTTGCTGCCTGTATCGTTTAATCCAAAATAGGTGACTGGTGTTTGTTCTTTTTGAAGGTCAATCTCTTTCAGGAAAGCATAATTGTGAGTGGCAACAAAGATCTGGATTCCCCTTTGTGCTAAAAGCAGGAGGATTTTTGCGACATAAGGCATCATTGAGGGGGTTAAATTGGCTTCTGGTTCATCCCAGAACAAGGTGTTTCCCTTCGATAAGGAGCCGTTATCAATCAATTGCCAAATTAGAGCCAATTTCCGAAAGCCTTCTGCTACCAGATGCATCTCCAGATTGGAATTTCCCTGACTCAGGAAAAAATTCTCTCCTTCAGTGACGACTTTACCGCCAATCAGATTTTGAATTATCTCAAGAATTTCATTATCCTGATTATGAGGGCGATCTTTTCTTTTTGGGAGATAGGCCAACTTCAGGATATCGTAATAGATTTCATCAAAATTCAGGCTATATTTGTCATACAGAGATATGAATCCTGGAGCAAACGAAAGAAACTCTTTGACTGGAATGAAGATGGGGGGTTCGATATAATCAAGAATTGTTATTCTTGAAGACAATTCAATAGATTTATCATTCCAAATCAATTCAATTGGGCTAAATCGAAGTCTGTGTTCGTCATACCAATGTGCTGTTATTTTTGTTCTGGTTCCTCCTTGAGTGTGTCTGGTCAATCTGTGAAAATTGCCATAGCCAGGTCTAAACACAGATATTAACTTTGCTTTCATAGATTTGAGCGGTAGCAATGAGTCCTGAATGCAGTAGAGCAGCTTCATCAGGTGGGTCTTGCCTGTACCGTTTGCTCCTACCAAGACATTGATTCCTGGTGAGAATTCGATATCCAGATGCTCGAATGCCGTGAAGTTGCTCAACTCCAGCTTGGTAAACATCCATCCTCTCCTATATCACCGTGATGGCAGCCACGTTTGAAAGCAGTTCTCCAAGCCTACCGTAATTGACTTTGTCACCATCATCCATGTCCAGCGTGATACTGAGGTTTTATGTGGTCGTGATGACGTACCAAGGGTAGCATCTACAGCGGCTTGGGTCTATATACATCGGTGGATGCGCGCCGCTGTAGTGAGCTGGTGCATACGTCCTGACCGTGTTGATGCTGATTCTGAACGGCTTGGCAATCCGTCGCATTCCCCACCCAAATCGGCTCAGCTTCAGCATTGCACGCAAATCTTCTGATTTTGGCATATGGGTTTTCCCTTGGTTAACCTTTCCAAGGATTGAACCTCTCAATTTCGATCATATCATCACGCCTCCTCCCCAAGGGAGGGGTCAATTCTTCGTGTCTTCAGGGGGCGGTTTCTCGTGTCGCCTGACATGCGTGATCGGACATGGGGGAATGCAGCCAGGCAGGGGGATCCGGATGGCCTTCCGGGGTAGGGGATGGTTTGCGAGTATGCCGGGGGGCGGCTGAACACCACCCCCCGGCACCGCGTGACAGGGCGTGTGGGTTACTTCTTATCCCCCACGATCTCCAACAGCTCAACCTCGAAGATCAGGGTCGATTCCGGCTCGATCTTGGGCGGGGCGCCCTGGGCGCCGTAGGCCAGCTTGGAGGGGATCACGAAGCGGTATTTCGATCCTGCCGGCATCAGTTGCACACCCTCGGTCCAGCCCGGAATCACCCGGTTGAGCGGGAAGGTGACCGGCTCCTTGCGCGCCACCGAGCTGTCGAACACCGTGCCGTCGAGCAGGGTGCCGTGGTAGTGCACCTTGACCTGATCCGTGGCTTTCGGCTTGGGACCGCTGGCCTCCTTGAGCACCTCGTATTGCAGCCCGCTGGCCGTGGTGGTCACCCCCTTTTTCTTGGCGTTCGTGGCCAGATAGTCGCTACCCAGCTTGGCGTTCTGGGAGGCGGCGCTCTGCTGTTTCTGCTCCACCTCCTTGCGCACGATGTCGCGGAATTCGGCTTTGGCCTTTTCGACCTGTTCCGGGGTCAACCGGGGTGGCTTGCCATCCAGGGTATCCTTCATGCCAGACATGAAGGCGGACATGTCCAGGGCGTTGGTGATCTGTTTGACCTGTTCGCCGATCTGCAACCCCACGGCGTAGCTGTAACGCTCCTTGGAGCTTTTGAAACCGGACGCATCCGCGCCAGACTTCTCTTGCGCCCCAACCGGGGCGGCGGTCAGACCAACGAACAGCAGCGCGGAGGCGGCCAGCAGGGAAACAGGCTTCATAGGTGGTTCCTTTGTCTGGAGTATGGTGTCATGAACGTGAGTCAGAAGAGCCACGTTCGATAATCCTGCACGTTAATGCAACCATTATGGCCTGGATTCCACGGGAACGGCAGGAATTATGTGAAAAAAACGCTTCAAGGCACTCGACAAGCTCATGTCCCATCCCGGATAATTTGACTTTCAACCGTCAACGGCATCCGGATGTTGGTGTGGAAAGGGTCGCGGTGACGTGGCAACAGAAGTTTCTGATCGGATCTCCTTGACGAGGGAAGGATAGGCGCGGTGATGGGTGAGCGGTGGCTCATCGGATTTCCTCCGGATCGGGAGGGTCTGGTCGGTTGGACCCGACCCGGCGAGGGGGTGCGCCCGGTGCGGCGTGATCCCCTGGCGCGGGTGGCGGGAGAGGTGGGACGGCGGGTGGTGCTGGTGGTGCCGGGGGAGGAGGTGCTGTTGACCCGTGTCGTGCCGCCCCGTGCCTCGCAACGGGAACTGGAGAAGGCGCTGCCGTATCTGCTGGAGGAGTCCCTCTCCGTGCCGGTCGAAACCCTCCATTTTGCCACCGGTCCGCGTCAGGCCGATGGCGGGCTGCCGGTGGCGGTGGTGGCGGAACGGCTGGTGGACGAGTGGCTTGAACAGGCGCGGGCGGTGGGGATCACCCCCGAGGCGGTGATTCCCGCGCCGCTGCTGCTGCCGTTGGAGCCGGGGGCGTGGAGT
This sequence comes from Magnetococcales bacterium, assembly GCA_015231775.1. Classification (GTDB taxonomy): domain Bacteria; phylum Pseudomonadota; class Magnetococcia; order Magnetococcales; family Magnetaquicoccaceae; genus Magnetaquiglobus. The sequence continues at coordinate 7,986 of JADGAY010000061.1, forward strand.
CTGGCGCTGATGCCGGAGCGGGTCTGGCTGCGGAGCGGGGTGAACCGGGGCTGGGCGATCGAGGCGGAGAGTTTCGGCTTTGCCCTGCGTCTGGCCTTGGAGGAGGCGGTGGGCGATCCGCCCCGGCGGCTGATCGTCTGGCGCGGGGCCGGGGTGGGCGGGGAAGAGGCGCTTTCGGGTCTGGATCTGCCCATCGAGTGGCGCACCCTGGAGGGGGATCCCCTGGCGCTTCTGGCTGCCGGGGATCGACCCGGAGAGGGGTTGGATCTGGCCCAGGGACGCTTCGCGCCGACGGGCCGTCTGAGCGGGGTGTTGCGGGCGCTGCGTCCGACCCTGGCCCTGGCCTGCCTGTGGCTGGCTTTGCGTGCCGGGGAGACCGGGTGGGAGATCCGGCAACTGGAGGCGCGGGCCATGGAATTGGACCAGGCCATCGAACAGGTGTTCCGGGAGAGCTTTCCGGAGGTCAAGCGGATCGTCAATCCGCGCGTGCAGATGAACCAGCAGTTGGAGGCGCTGCGCGGGCAGGCCGGCGGCGCGGGCGCGGAGGGGGATAAGGGGTTCCTGGCGCTGTTGGGGCGGGCCGGTGGGTCGCTACGCGAGCCCCCCCAACCGCTGGTCAGCGGGATTCGTTATGCCGAGGGGAAGTTGGAGATCACTATGCGGCTGCCGGATCTGCAACGGCTGGATGCCTTGAAGAAGCGGTTGGAGTCCCACGCCCTGACGGTGGCGATTCAGTCGGCCAACCGTGAGGGGGATGGGGTGGTGGCGCGCTTGCGATTGGAGTCGCCATGAACGTGCGACTCTGGTTGGGATGGCCGGGACGCTGGCTTGCCACTCTGGGCCGGCGGGAGCGGCGCCTGGTGGTGGGCGGGGTGTTGGTGGTCGCGGTGGTGTTGATCGAGACGTTTGCCATCGAGCCGGGTCTGGAGTGGTTGGAGGGACGGCGCCGTTTTGTCGCGGGGCGCGCCGAGACCCTGGCCCAGATGCACCGATCCGCCGCCGAGGTGACACGGTTGCGGGCCGCCGGCGCGGGCAAGGGGACGGTCGGCGGTAAGGAGGCGTTGATCGATGAGTCGCTGTTGTCGCTGGCGGATCGTACCGCCAAGGAGCAGGGGCTGGGCGCGGCGCTCAAGCGGGTGGAGCCCGAAGGGGAGGGCCGGGTGCGGTTGTGGTTCGACAAGGCCTCCTTCGAGGGGTTGATGGCCTGGTTGGAGGGGCTGGCGACCCGGCATGGGGCGCGGGTCGAAAACATCACCCTGGATCGCGAGGAGACCCCCGGACTGGTGCGCGCCCGGGTGGGTCTGGCCTGGCCGGAACGGTCCGGGGCGGCGCGCGGCGCGGGACGATGAGGGGCTGGCGCGGGCCGCTTCTGTTCGGCCTGCTCTGTTATCTGGTGTTTCTGCTGGCCCGGATGCCGGCCTCCTGGGCCTACGGGCAGGTGGCGGGGTGGCTCCCCTTCGCGCGGTTGGAGGGGATGCGCGGCACGATCTGGTCTGGTGGCTTTTCCGGCATGACCTTGGGCGCGACGCGACTGGGCGGCGGGGCGTGGCGGGTGGCGCCCGAGGCGTTGACCGCGGGACGGCTGGCCATCGATGTCGTGTTGGGCGCGGAAGGCTCCCCGTTGCGGATCGCGGGTCGCGCCGGTCTGGAGGGGATGTCGGCGCTCTTTGCCGAGGGGATGACCATCGAGGCGGAGGTGGAGGCGCTGCGCGGGGTGGTCGGCATGATCCCCCCCGGCAGTCGCGGTCGGATCGTCGGGCGGCTGGAGACGTTGGTGGTCGAGCGCGCCGGAGTCCGGGCAGCGCGCGGGAGCGGTTCCGGGAGCGGGTTGCATGTGGGTTCCCCCTTGAATGTGGCCCTTGGGGATTGGACCGCTGAACTCCAGCCCGACGAGGGGCGCGGGGTGTTGCTGCGGGTGAATGACCGGGCCGGTCCCTGGCGGGGGCGCCTCACCATCGGGGTGAAGCCGGACGGGAGCTACCGGGCACGGGGGCTCGTGGCCGCGCGGGAGGCCTCGGACACCCGCGCCGGAAATTTATTGCGGGTGCTCGGGCCCATGGATGGACAGGGACAGGTGGCGATTGCGGAGAACGGGCGGCTTCCGGGGTGGTGAGCCGTGACCGGGAGCGATCAGGTGGGTTGCGAGGGTGGATGGTGAGGCATGAAGATTGGCGTGATTTCCGACTCCCATGACCATCTGGAGCATATGGCCCGTGCCACGGCCCGGTTTCGCGAGCTGGGGGTGACGCGCATCCTGCATGCCGGGGATATCGTCTGTCCGGCGATGATCCTGAGCATGGCCGGTTTCGAGGTGGCGGCGGTGTTTGGCAACAACGACGGCGAACGGGCCGGCCTGATGCGCGCCATGACCCGGATCCACGGACGGCTCGAGGGGGAGTTCCTGGAGCTTGACGCGCCGGGCGGGTTGGGTCGCATCGCCCTCTATCACGGCACCACCTCTGGATTGCGCGATGCGCTGATCGACAGCGGGGGCTATCGTCTGGTGATCACCGGGCATACCCACCGGGTGGTCAACGAGCGGCGCGGGGAGACCCTGGTGCTCAATCCCGGTTCGCTCCACGGCTTTGGCAAACGGGCCACGGCCATGATCTACGATGACGACACCCACACCGCCGAGTTGATCGAGGTGTACCCCGAACCCCCTTGTCCGTTCACATCCCCAGACGGCGCGCGAGGCTAGCAGGCGATGGAACTGGCGAGCACGCCGCTCTTTCTGGTCGTGGACGACGATCCGGTCACCCGGATCATGTTGAGCCGTTTTCTGGAGAAACAGGGCTACGCGGTACGCACCCTGGCCAACGGTTCGCTGGTCTCCGATGCCTTGGACCAGGAGATCCCGGACGTGGTGCTGATGGATGCCAAGATGCCGGTGATGGATGGCTTCGTGGCCTGCCGCCAGCTCAAGGCCCGTCCGGATGCCAAGCATGTGCCGGTGTTGATGATCACCGGCCTCAACGACGACGAATCGGTGGACCGGGCCTTCGAGGTCGGTGCCAGCGATTTCATCACCAAGCCGATCCACTGGGCGATCCTGCGCAACCGGGTCCACTATCTGCTGGATAACTCCCGCTCCAGCCATCAACTTTCGCTGGCCGCGCGGGTGTTCGACAACACCAGCGAGGGGATCGTGGTCACGGACGGCAATGCGGTGATCCGTTCGGTGAATCCGGCCTTTTCCCGCATCACCGGCTATTTGCCCCAGGAGGTGCTGGGGCAGCGCATGAGCCTGCTCAAATCGGGTCTGCATGCCCCGGAGTTCTACGCCAGGCTCTGGAAGGATCTCAACGCCAACGGGCAGTGGCAGGGGGAGTTCCGCAACCGGCGCAAGGATGGCACCATCTATCCCCAGTGGGCCAACATCTCGGCGGTCTCCGCGCCGGGGGGTGGGGTCGAAAACTACATCGCGGTCTTCTCCGATCTGACCGAACTGCGCGAATCCCAGGAAAATCTCCTCTATGTCACCGGCCACGACGCCCTGACCGGCCTGCCGAACCGCCATCTGTTCCACGAGCGGCTCAGTTTCGTGCTCGACGAGGCGCGGGAGGTCGGCTCCATGGTGTGGGTGCTGCAACTGGATCTGGACCGTTTCAAGGTGGTCAACGAGACCATGGGTCACGATGTGGGGGATGTGCTGATCGTCGAGGTGAGCCGCCGGCTGGGGACCATTCTGGGTGGACGCGGCAGCCTGAGCCGTCTGGGCGGGGATGAGTTCGGGGTGATCCTCTCCAAGACCGAGGACTCCCAATCCGTGGTGCAACTGGCCGGGAATCTCCTCGAGGCGATGCGCGTGCCGTTGGTGATCCATGACGTGGAGTTCTTCGTCGGCGCGAGCATCGGCATCGCCGTGCACCCCCTCGACGGCGAGGATGCCAAGACCCTGATGAAGAACGTCGATGCCGCGCTCTATCACGCCAAGGAGCGGGGCCGGAACAATTTCCAGTTCTACCGCAACGAGATGAACTTCCACGCCCTGGCGCGCATGCGCATGGAGGCCAGTCTGCGCATGGCCCTGGATCGGGAGGAGTTCGAGCTGTTCTTCCAGCCGCAGATCGATCTGGCCTCGGGCGAGATGGCCGGGGTCGAGGCCTTGATCCGTTGGAGGCGTCCGGGATATGGCATGGTGGCGCCCGCCGAGTTCATTCCCCTGGCCGAGGAGACCAAGCTGATCATTCCCATGGGCAACTGGGCCCTGGCCGAGGCCTGTCGTCGCGCCACCCGCTGGTTTGCCTCCGGGATCCGACCGTTTCGGGTGGCGGTGAATCTCTCCGGCATCCAGTTCGAACAGGCGGATTTCGTGGACCGGGTGACCGAGACGTTGCATGAGAGCGGTCTGGACGCCACCCTGCTGGAGCTTGAATTGACCGAAAGCATTGCCATGGGCGACGCGGTGGAGACTCTGGTGAAACTCAAATCCCTCTCCGAGGTGGGGGTGCGGCTCTCCATCGACGATTTCGGCACCGGTTTCTCGTCGCTGAAATATCTGAAACGGTTCCCGATCGACAATTTAAAGATCGATCAATCCTTTGTGCGCAACTGCGTGGAGGATGTGGAAGACGCGGCGATCATCCGCACGGTGATCGCCCTGGCCCACAGTCTGGGGCTGACGGTGATCGCCGAGGGGGTGGAGACCCGACCGCAGCACGATTTCTTGCATGGCCACGGTTGCAACGAGGTGCAGGGGTTCTTTCACGGCAGGCCGATGTCCGAGGAGGCCCTGTTGGAATTCTTGCGACAGAGGGGATGAGAATCATGGGCGTTGGGTGGGGTTGGCTCGTGCCGTGGCTCGGAATGGGGATCGTCGCTCCGCTTTGGGCGGGGGAGAACATCGAGGAGCGCGGGTTTGCCGACATGCCGTTCGTGCATCTGCCGGGAGGCTGTTTCTGGATGGGGAGTCCCGTGGGTGAGGCGGGACGGGATATCGACGAGGGACCGCGACACGAGGTGTGCCTGGACGGCTTCTGGATCGGGCGGCATGAGGTGACCCAGGGGGAGTGGCTGCGGGTGATGGGATCCAATCCGGCCCATTTCGCCTTGAGCGAGCACCATCCCGTGGAACGGGTGAGCTGGGCGGAGGTGCAGAAATTCCTCCGCAAGCTCAACGAAGCGGGCGAGGGGGTGTTCCGGTTGCCCACCGAGGCGGAGTGGGAGTATGCCGCGCGTGCCGGCACGGAGACGCCGTATGCGTTCGGTGCGGGCATCGATGCGGAGAAACAGGCCAATTTCCGCGATCAGAGCCTGCTCCATCCCGAGGGGCTTTTTCGCCGCGCCACCACCCCGGTGGAGCAGTTCCCTCCCAATGGCTGGGGTCTGTTCGACATGCACGGCAATGTCACGGAGTGGGTCGCGGATTGGTATCAGGACGATTTCTATTCCAAATTGGCGCCACGTCAGAAAAATCCCATCAGCAACGACAGTTCCAGCGGCTTGCGGGTGTTGCGCGGAGGCTCCTGGTACGACCGGGCGGTCAACCTGCGCGCCGCGGACCGCGGCTGGAGCAACCCGGACAACCGTCACGTCAGCATCGGCCTGCGTCTGGCGCGCTCGGAGTGAGCCATGAGTCTCGAACCTCTCGCGATCCCGATGACACACCTGGCAGGGCAGGCGCATGGCCCGATCCGTTTCCCGTGGCGTGGCGTGATCCGGCATGGGGTGCTGTTCGGATTGGCTTTCTGGCTCACCGCAGCTGCCATCAATCAACTGGCCAGGCATGCCCTGCTGGTGCCGGAGATGGGGCTCTACTCACGGAAACTCTGGTTGATCAAGCAGGAACCAGCGGTCGATATCGTCTTTCTGGGCACGAGTCGCTTCAACAGCGCCATCCATCCCGAACAGTTCGATGCGCGCATGGCGGAACTGGGTTGTCCGGTTCGATCGTTCAACATGGGCATCGATGATCTCAATCCCGTCGAAGCCAGGGTTGTGTTGCGGCAGATCCGCCAACAGTGGCCGGATCGTCCGATCCGGGTGGTTCTTGGCCAGATGGTATCGCGCTATAAATGGTATCGTCGCGTCTGGGATCGGGTGCGGTATTTCAACACCTGGTCCCATTTGCCGGAATTCGTGGAGGATATTTGGCTGCTGCCAAACTTCATGAGTGACCGCCTGATGATTTTGCTGGAGTTTTTTGGAGGGTTCCTCTATGAACAGGCGAGTCCGGGGTATCTGGCCAAATTCCTGTTTCCAGGTTCCGCGCCCACCACGCCATCCAATCCGGTGCGGGAGATTCGTGGTTATTTCCCCGACATGCCTGAAATCGACCTGAAAGAACGGATCGATTTCGAAGAACGGATCCGACAGAGCGTCGCGGAGATCGATCGCTGGCCGGAGGAGAAACGTCTCCGCAATGGCGTTGCCCATGGGGCGCGGATGCGGTTGTTGATCGAGGAGGCCCGCGCGCTGGGGTTTTCACCCGGCGTGCTGCTGACCCCGTCGGTGTTGATTTACGGCATGGCCGCTCCGACGCAATCGGTGCTGGCGCGTGACATGCCCGAGATCCCGGTCTGGAACCATGCCGATCCGAAACGCCACACGGAGTTCTTTCAGGCCGAGCATCTGCAAGACTGGAGTCATCTCAATCGGAAGGGCGCCACGCGCCTGGCACGGATCCTGGCGGAGGATATCTGCCCGGTGACGCGGCAGGGGGGCTTTTGACCCATGTTATTCACTGAGTTCCAATTTCTGCTATTTTTTGCCGTGGTCTGGGTGGTTCACTGGAACCTGACCGCCAACACCGGGCGCAAGCTGCTGCTGCTGGCGGCGAGTTACCTTTTTTATGGCGCGTGGGATTACCGTTTTCTGGGGCTGATCATCCTCTCCTCGGCCTGGGACTTTTTTCTGGCGCGCCGGATTGGCGTGGCCGATTCGGATCGGGCGCGCCGTTCCTGGTTGATCGCCAGTCTGGTGAGCAATCTCGGCTTGTTGTTTCTGTTTAAATATTTCAATTTTTTCGCGCAATCCTTGACCGATCTGTTCGCGCTGTTTGGCATGGGCGTCTCACGCACCACCCTGGAGATCGTGTTGCCGGTCGGAATCAGTTTCTATACGTTCCAGACCCTTAGCTATACCATTGATGTGTACAAGAAAAAGATCGAGCCGCTGAACGATTTTCTGGATTTGGCGCTCTATGTCGCTTTTTTTCCCCAGCTCGTGGCCGGTCCGATCGTGCGCGCCGTGGCGTTTCTGCCGCAACTGCGCACGCCACGGCGTCTGGAAGATGTGGCGATCAAAACCTGTCTGGTGCTCTTTTGGATCGGTTTTGTCAAGAAGGCCTGCATCTCGGATAATCTGGCTCCGCTGGTGGATGCGGTGTTCGCGGCGCCGGCTGAGTTCTCGGCCTCGGCGATCGTGCTGGGGGCACTGTTTTACGCCATTCAGATCTATTGCGATTTTTCCGGCTATTCCGACATGGCCGTGGCCAGCGCCGGGCTGCTCGGTTATACCTTGCCGGTGAACTTCAATCACCCGTATTGGGCGCGCAATCCGACCGATTTCTGGCGACGCTGGCACATTTCACTCTCCACTTGGTTGCGGGATTATCTTTACATTCCCCTTGGGGGTGGACACCAGGGCGGTTGGCCGCGGAATCGCAATCTGATGGTCACGATGCTGTTGGGTGGTCTCTGGCATGGTGCATCCTGGACCTTTGTCGCCTGGGGCTTCATGCACGGTCTGGCGCTCGTGATCCACAAGATATGGCAGGAGCGTGTCAGCCGTTTTGCGACGTGGCTGGTCATTCCCGCGCCCCTGGCAATCCTCATGACCTTTTATTGGGTGACCCTGGCCTGGATATTTTTTCGTGCCACGAGCCTGTCGAGCGCTTTGGACATAACGCGCGCCTTCATGCTCTGGCAGGCGTCGGGAATCCGCGAACTGGATGTGCATGGCCCGACGGTACTCCTGGTTCTGTTGCTGATGCATGGAGTCGCCACGCGGTTTGTCGGGAGGATGGCCTGGGATCGGGTCTCCAATGGCCTGTTCGCGCTTGGATTGGGCATCATGGCGGCCATTGCCGTGGGATTCGTGCCCACGGGGTATCACCCGTTCATCTATTTTCAATTCTGATCATCTTTGTCGCGCGAAGGTGGCGTGACGCGGCTTGATCTTCTATTATGTCAGAGCTTTTCCCGTTTGCGAACGGACCGAGGTGATTCCGGGAAACGGGTTGCATTTTTGGGCATATGAGAGTAGCATTATTGCGATGCGGTATCCTCGGACCGCGTTCTTGCCCTGGTTCTCCCGCGATGGGGTTCCATGGGGATGGGTAAGGGGTTCCCCCGCCATCGTGCAAGTTATCCAACCTTTGAAAAATCCTCGCAGCGCAAGGGATCCACAACAGTGAAAAAACGGATGATCTATTTCTTCGGTAACGGCGAAGCGGATGGCAAGGTCACCATGAAACCCATTCTGGGTGGCAAGGGGGCCAATCTTGCCGAGATGTCCAGAATCGGCATTCCGGTCCCGGCGGGGTTTACGATCAGCACCGAGGTGTGCACCTACTTCTTCCATCATGACGGGGCCTATCCCGAAAAGTTGCACCAGCAGGTGGACAAGATGCTCGCCAAGGTGGGCAAGGTCATGGGCAACCGTTTCGGCGACACCAAGAATCCCCTGCTGCTGTCGGTTCGTTCCGGCGCGCGGGTCTCCATGCCAGGCATGATGGATACGGTCTTGAACCTGGGCCTGAACGCCGAGACCCTCCAGGGACTGCTGAAACAATCCGGGGACGAGCGGTTCGTCTATGACTGCTACCGCCGCTTCATCCACATGTACGCCAATGTCGTGCTCGACCTGCCCCATGAGCGGTTCGAGGAGGCCTTGACCCACATGAAGAAGAGTCTGGGCAAGCAGTTGGACATGGATGTCACCGCCGACGAGTGGAAGGGACTGGCCGAGCAATACAAAACCGTGGTTTTGGAGGAGACCGGCAAGCCCTTCCCCGAGGATCCCCGCGAGCAACTGTGGGGGGCCATCGGCGCGGTGTTCCACTCCTGGAACTCCGACCGGGCCAACACCTACCGTCGGCTCAACGGCATCCCGGATGACTGGGGCACGGCGGTCAACGTCCAGGCCATGGTCTTTGGCAACATGGGCATGGACAGCGCCACCGGCGTGGCCTTCACCCGCGATCCGGCCACCGGGGACAACCGATTTTTCGGCGAGTTTCTCATCAATGCCCAGGGTGAGGATGTGGTTGCCGGTACCCGCACCCCCCAGGAGATCACCCTGGATGGCAAGAACCGCGCGAACTCTCCGCATCTGGCCATGGAAGAGGTGATGCCCGAGCTTTACCAGGAGCTGGTCACGGTCTACAAGAGACTCGAAGGCCATTTCCGCGACATGCAGGATCTGGAGTTCACCATCCAGAAGGGCAAGCTCTGGCTGCTCCAGACCCGCAACGGCAAACGTACCGTGCAGGCCGCGTTGCGCATCGCCCTGGATATGGTGAAAGAGGGGCTGATCAGCCAGCGGGAGGCGATCCTGCGGGTCAAGCCCGAGGATCTCAATCAACTGCTCCATCCGATGTTGGATCGCAAGGTGGCGCGCAACGTCATCGCCACCGGTGTTCCCGCCTCGCCGGGCGGCGCGGTGGGGGAAGTGGTCTTCACCCCAGAGGATGCGGTGCTGTGGGTCGCCAAGGGTCACAAGGTGATCCTGATGCGCGAGGAGACCAGCCCGGAGGATATTCACGGCATGCATGCCGCCCAGGGGATCGTCACCGCCCGCGGGGGTGCCACCTCCCATGCCGCCGTGGTGGCGCGTGGCATGGGTCGTCCGTGTGTCTCCGGCTGTCATGATCTGGAGATCGACCAGAAGAGCCAGACCTGCACGGTCAAGGGGCATGTGATCAAGAAGGGTGACTGGATCACCATCGATGGCGATCAGGGTCAGGTGATCCTGGGCAGCATTCCGATGATCGAGCCGCAACTCACCGGTGATTTCGACAAGTTCATGAAGATGGCCGATACGGTGCGTCACCTCAAGGTGCGCGCCAATGCCGACACCCCCACCGATGCCGAGAACGCGGTCCGTTTCGGCGCCGAGGGGATCGGTCTGTGTCGCACCGAGCATATGTTCTTCAAGGACAACCGCATCCTGGCGGTGCGGGAGATGATCCTGGCCCACGACGAGGCCGGGCGTCGCGCGGCGCTCGACAAGATCATGCCGATGCAGCGTTCCGACTTCGAGGAGATCTTCCGCGTCATGAAGGGGCGTCCGGTGACGATCCGTCTGCTCGATCCGCCGCTGCACGAGTTTTTGCCCCACGAGGTCAAGGAGCAGACCGATGTCGCCCAGGTGATGGGGGTGGAACTCAAGGAGATTCAGGCGCGTGTCAGTGCGCTCAAGGAGTTCAATCCCATGCTCGGCCATCGCGGTTGCCGGTTGGGCATCACCTTCCCGGAGATCTACGAGATGCAGGTGCGGGCCATCATGGAGGCGGCCTGCAATCTGGTCAAGAACGAAGGGTTTGTCATCATTCCGGAGATCATGATCCCGTTGGTGGGTCTGCCCCAGGAGTTGAAATTCCTCAAGGAGCGCACCGTGAAGGTGTGTGACGAGGTGATGGAGGCGACTGGGGTACAGATCGACTATCTGGTCGGCACCATGATCGAGCTGCCCCGTGCCGCGTTGGTGGCGGATGCGTTGGCCGAGGATGCGGAGTTCTTCTCGTTCGGCACCAACGACTTGACCCAGACCACCCTTGGCATCTCTCGCGATGATGCCACCCCGTTCATCACCGCCTATCTGGAGAAGGGGTTGGTGGACGTGGATCCGTTCGTGTCGTTGGATCAGAGCGGCGTGGGTCAGTTGGTCGAGATGGGGGTCAAGAAGGGGCGGGCCACGCGCAAGAGCCTCAAGGTTGGGGTGTGTGGGGAGCATGGTGGGGATCCGGCTTCGATCGGGTTCTTTGAGAAGGTGGGGTTGGATTATGTCTCCTGTTCGCCGTTCCGGGTGCCGGTGGCGCGGTTGGCCGCGGCCCAGGCGGTGATTTCGAGGTAACGGTCCCCGGCGGAGGTTCGGAGGCAGAGCCTCCGAGGTTCTG
>JADGAY010000293.1 GCA_015231775.1 Magnetococcales bacterium
ATGCAGCGAGCCACTTTTTCAATGTTGCCTTCATCAATCTCGCATGCCATGATTTTTATGTTCACTCCCTGAAAAATTTCCGCTCCTGAACGTTGCCGCCCATGAAACCTTTCCAAAGTTCATGAGATTACGCTAACTTCTTAGGATGGGATGGAACGCACGCCCTCCCAGCCGAGGAACGCCCGTGTGGGCGTTCCTCGGGTAAAATAGGATCTTTTCCGCACTGCGTCAACACTCATCGCCGCGCCGACCGGCTGGATTTCGCCATGAACACCGAAACACCTCCCGATGACCTCACGTCCGAACGGGTCCGACTCTGGTTGACCGCCCATCCGGAGTTCCTCGAAGCCCATCCGGAACTGCTGGCGCGTGACGCCGCGGCCTCTGGCAAGGTGGTCACCCTCGAAGCCGGACAACTCAACGTCCTGCGCCAGAAGAACGAAGAGTTGTCGCTCAATCTCGATGCCATGCTGGAACAGATCCGTCGCAATGAACGGATTCATGCCAGCTTTCATCGCATCCAGATGCGACTCATCACCGCCCCCAACCCGCGGGAACTGCTGCGGATCGCCACCGGGGATCCGGAACGGCTCTTCGACATCCATCGCGCCACCATCGCCATCTCCAACCGTCACCCCGGACTCTGGAGCCTGTGCGCGCCGCCAGGGGCCGATCCCGATCCCGATCTCGACCAGAGGTTGTTCCTGGTGGATCACAAACAACTGGCCGACACCCTGCGCGATGTGCCCCGTCCGGTGATCCGCGTGGGTCAGGAGGGGGTTGGCCGTGAAATCTTCTTTGGTCCGGCCTCCACGCAGATCCGTTCCGAAGCCCTGATACCGCTCTTCACCCATCCGGAGAGCGGCCCGGAGGTCTTGATCGGCTCCCTGAACCTGGGCGGGGCCACGCCGAACCGTTTCCTGCCGAGCGATGCCACCGATCTGTTGCGGGATCTGGCGGATATCCTGGGTCTGTGCCTGGCGCGCCTGGCGACCTCGGGGGGGAGCTAGAACCGCCTCCCAGTCGCGACATCACCCACCCCGCAGGCGGTACCAGATCCCTCCGAGCCATTCATGCATCTCGGTCCCAAGCAGGGAGAGCGCATCGGCGTTGGGGATCCACGGCCACAGGGAGGCCGCATCCCGGGCGAAGGAGGACGCGGTTCCGGGTCGGAACAGAATCGGCGCCGGGGTGACCCGGATCATCCCCCCGCTCGCCCGGTCGATGGCCTCGAGCGCACGGGGCACGTCGCGATTGTGCACCACGAGCAGAATCCGCGTGATGCCATGGGCTTTCAGGATCGCGACGGCCTCGATGGCATTTTCCCGCGTATCGCGGCTCTTTTCGTCCAGCCAGGCGACCGGAACCTGGAACTCCCGCTCCAACACCTCGCCCATGATGGCCGCTTCCGAGCGGCTCTCCCCATACGGACGCCCGCCCGCCAACAGCAACGGCAGACCGGTCAGACGGTGCAGACGCGCCGCGTACCGCGCCCGCGCCAATCCGCTCGAGGTGAGGGTATCCTCCCCATCGTACTCCGGGGCCTTGGGGTAGCGTCCGCACCCGAACACCACGATCGCCTCGGCATCGCTCCCCGCGAGCGCCGCGCGGGTCAGGGCCGTCTCCCTCGGAGGATGGCGGCTCTCGGCGAACCGGTCCGCGACGATCGGCAACATGGCGAGCCAGGCAAGCACCCCCAGCACCACGACTGCCCGCCCCGCCCGTCGCATCCGGATCTCCGCCGCCAGATGGGCGGGGCGATGCAGCAGCCACCACACCACGCACAACCCGGTCAAAAAGGCGCCGGGGGGCAGCACGATCTGCTCGAGAAAGCGATTGATGATTGGGGTCATGATCAATCTACAGCGCGCCGGCGCGGGGATGGGCCTTGTCGTAGATGCGGCTCAACGCCTGGTGATCCAGATGGGCATAACGTTGGGTGGTCGCCAGCGAGGCGTGACCGAGCAGCTCCTGGATGGCGCGCAGATCGGCACCGGCCTGCAACAGATGGGTGGCGAAGGCGTGCCTGAGCGCGTGGGGGGTGATCTTCTCCGGCAGGCCGAGGCGGCGACGCAACCCTTGCAGCAACCGCTGGATCTGGCGCGGATTCAATCGCCGGTCATCGCCGGTCTCGTTTATTCCGATGAACAACGGATCCTGGGCGCCGCGTCCGAACGGGCAGGCCTGGTCCCGTTCGCGCACATAGCGCCGCAACGCCTGGATGGAGGGCATGGTCAAGGGCGCGATGCGCTCCTTGCCTCCCTTGCCCATCACCCGCGCCTGGCCGAAGTCGAGTTCGACATCCTGACGGTTCAGGCCGCACACCTCGCCGACCCGCAACCCAGAGCCATAAAGCAGTTCCAGAATAGCCCGATCCCGAGCCTCGGCCCAGGCGGGAATCTCCCGGTTCGAAAGCGGCGCGCTCTCCAGCGGGGCATCCAACAGGCGGGCGGTCTCCTCCTCGGTGGGAGCGCGCGGCAGGCGTATCCCCAGCTTGGGGGCGGCGATCAGGGCCGCCGGGTTCTCGGTGAGCACCCCGGTGCTCTCCAGAAAGCGGAACCAGGCGCGCACCGAGGCCAAACGGCGTTGCAGGGTGGCCTTGGCTAGCCCCTCCTTGCGCTCATGGGCCAAAAAGGCACGCAACTCGGCGGGTCGCACCGTCGGCAACGTGGCAACGTTCAAAGGTTGACCGGTATGTTGCGCCCAAAAGGCGGCAAAACGGGCCAGATCCCCCAAATAAGCCGCGGTGGTATGGTCGGAGTAGCGCCTCTCGGCGCTCAAATGGCGCTGGAACGGGGCGAAAAGCGGATCCGGGGTCGGCACGACGGAACTGGGCATGGGTCACTCGATCGGTTGCGGGTGGGGCGTGAAGGCTTTACTCTCCATCCTTCAGAGGCTGTTTGGCAAATGCCAAACAGCCGATGCGGGCCATGCATGGCCCGCC
>JADGAY010000062.1 GCA_015231775.1 Magnetococcales bacterium
CGGCGGGCGGCGGCGCGGGCGGGGTCGCGGCACCCACCGCTTGGGTGTCCGGTTTGTTCGAGCGCTGCACGGTCCCAGGTTGGTCCGGGGACATGATCACCGTGGAGGTCGGCTTGCCGCCTTGACCTGCTGGGCGGGTGGTGCGGATGATGATCGGCGGCGCGAAAGACGGCTCATCGGCCAGGACCGGGGGCGGCGCACTCGGTGCCGGGCGCTGGACCGGACGTACCGGCGGCTTGGCCGCCGCCGTGGGCGCGGGCCGAACCGGGGGCTTGATCGTGGCCGCGGGCGGGGCGGGTCGCTCCACCGGCGCCGCGAGATCCAGGCCGGGAACGGGCCGATCGAGGGGCGCGTCGCCGAGGGGCGGGGCGGGTCGATCTGCCGGCGTCTCCGGGACCGGGGGTGGCATGGGACGGTCGGCGGGGAGCGGATGGCCCAGTTGGGTTTCGCTCTTGAGCTTGACCGGTTTGTTGTGGAGCGCCCCCTTGTCCGGGGCTGGATCCCGCGCGGATTCCCCAGTTGGGGCAGGACGGGCCTGTCCGGCCTCGCCGCCGGCCAGGAAATGGGAGATCCCCTCGACGCGAATGCCACGTTTGGCGGCGGCGGGAAGCCAGTTGCGCAGGGCGGTCAGGGTTTCGGCATGGGGATGGCCGATGCCGATGGCCCGTCCGGTGTGGCGGGCGATCCGCTCCAATTCCGCCAGGCGGGCCTCGATGGCCGAAACTTTCTGCACATTGTCCAAAAAGACATCGCGTCGCGCCGCAGGCACGCCGTTGACCCTGGCGCGGGCGTAACCGACGCTGGTCTGACTGGTGCGGCTGTCCAGGAAAAAGAGATTCCGCTCCTTCAACACCCCCATCACCGTGTCCATGGCCTCACGGTTCTGGGTCAATCGCGAACCCATGTGGTTGTTGATGCCGGTCACCTCCGGATACTTCTCCAGATTGCGGATCAGAATCGTCCGGATCTCGTCATGACCCATGCCGTTGAGCAGCGCCCCCGGACCCGGCTTCACCCGTGGATAGCCCAGAGGCTCCATGGGTTGATGGAGGATGATCTCCTTGTGGGTGGACTTGCCGATCGACACCACCTGCCGGGAGAAATCCCCACCCGGCAGAATCGCCAGGGTGATCGCCTCGGGCAGCCGGGCGATGCCCAGGGATACCGGTCCGTTGTAGCCAAGATCGTCGATCACCACCGCCACCCGCGGCGGTCCGCCCTTGGTATCCGGTGGCGTGGCCGGCGGCACCTCTTCGGGGGTCGGCTCGTGGGGCAGGCTCTCCTCGTATTGCAGATCGACCTGCGACTCCTCCTCGGTGGTGGGTTTGGGCTGTGCGCTCACTTCATCGGAGAGCGGTCCGGTCTCGCCCGCGGGATGGCCGGGGGCCCCCTCCTTGCCTGAACCGTTCCCCTTGGCCGGCGTCGCTTCATCCTTGGCCGGCGTCGCCGCACCCTTGTCACCCTGGGCCGGCGTGGTCACCGGGGGGCCGGCGTCGTTGACGGTGCCCGGCGCGCTGGTTCCGGAGAGGGCGCCCGGCACCCCCGGGGGTGGGACCGCCATGGTCACCAGGGTCTGTTTGTCGGCTTGGGATGCCTCACGGCCAAACGGCCAGCCGAAACCATCCAGATAACGTCCGGTGCCGATCCCGGCCAGGAAAAAGACCAGCGCCGCGACCAACGACAAAATCCACCAGCGGTTGGTGGCTGGATCGTATTCGTTCTCCTCCTCGGCCTCGTATTCGATCTCCTGACGCATGGCATGGTCGGGGGAGGCGGGCAGCGGTCCGGTTCCCAAGCGTGCGCGCGGCTCCTCTTCCGACTCCTCGGGAAGATGCACCCGCTTGAGCAGGGTCACCGGTCTGTCGTCGTCATCCGTGTCGGCGAAGTCGCCTCTGCCCGGCTCGGTCGCGACCGTCACGCTCTCCGGTTCGTAGGTCGGTTCGTGCCTGTCATCTTCCAGAGTGCGGTGCTCTTCGACCACCGGCTCCAGCGGCTCGGAGTCGGATGATCCGATCTCATCGGCACCCGCCTCGCGCGCACCCGGCGGCAGGAAGGCCTCGATCCGATCGTCGTCGTCCACGGAGGATTGCGCCTCCACGGTGGGCCGCTCTTCCTCGAGAGGTTGATCTTTCTCGATGGTTTGATTCTCCTCGAGAGGTTGATCCTCCTCGATGGTTTGATTCTCCTCGAGAGGTTGATCCTCCTCGATGGTTTGATCCTCCTCGAGAGGCCGATCCTCTTCGAGAGGTTGATCCTCCTCGAGAGGCCGATCCTCTTCGAGAGGTTGATCCTCCTCGAGAGGTTGATCCTCCTTAAGGGGTCGATCCTCCTCCAGCGGCTGCTCCGCGCGACGCTCCAAGGCCGGCGCATCCTCGGCGCGCGGGGAGGCGAGCCCGTCCGGCGTATCGGCTGGCGCTTCCGAGCCGTCTCCGGACTCGGGGGGGAGGGGGCTGATCAGGTCGGCGGACAAGGTTTACTTGCTCCCCGCCGGCTTGCTCTTCACCCGGCCCTCGAGCACCTGGAAACCCTTCAACAGATCCAGGGCCCGTTGCAGTTGATGGTCCTGTTTGATGTGACCGGTGACGCGATCGAGATTCTCCTCGTCGTTCTCCCCGCCCTCCTTCTTCGACCCCTTATCCGGCTCGGCGTCCGGCTCGGGGGAATCCTTTTCCTTATCCAGCTTCTTCTCCGGCTCCTTGTCGGCGTCGGGCTTGGACTCCTCCCCGTTGCCGTTCTCGCCGGAGCTGCCCTTTTCCGGGGCGTCGGCGTTCTGGAGGTGGCCCTTGAGGTCCGCCTCCTTGGGACGCTGTTGATTTTTCTTGTCCTTCATATCCAGATCCTCGACCACGATATCCGGCGTGATCCCCTTGGCCTGGATGGAACGTCCGTTCGGGGTGTAGTACTGGGCCGTGGTCAGCCGCAACCCCGAGCCGTCGGCGAGGGGAATGATGGTCTGGACCGACCCCTTGCCGAACGACTGGGTACCCATGATCACCGCGCGCTTATGGTCTTGCAACGCGCCGGCGACGATCTCCGAGGCCGAGGCCGAACCACCGTTGATCAGCACCACGATCGGCGCGCCATTGGCCAGATCACCGCTCTGGGCGTCGAAGGACATATCCTTGCCCGGAATCCGCCCCTTGGTGTAGACGATGCGTCCCTCCTCCAGGAAGGCGTCGGAGACCGACACCGCCTGATCGAGCAGCCCGCCCGGATCGTTGCGCAGATCGAGCACCATACCCTTGAGCTTGCCCCCTTCCACCTTCTTGGTCAGATCGGCCATGGCGGTTTCCAGCAGGGGCAGGGTCTGTTCGTTGAATTGGATGACGCGCACGTAGCCGATGCCTGGGATCTCTTCGCGCCATTTGACGCTGCGGATCTTGATGATCGCCCGTACCAGCGTGAAGCTCAGGGGTTTGGACTCGCCCTTGCGCACCACCTGGAGGGTGATCTTGGAGCCAGGCTTGCCGCGCATTTTTTTGACGGCCTCCAACAGATCCATGTCCGCGGTATTGACATCGTCGATCTTGATGATGATGTCTCCGGACTTCATGCCGGCGCGGAAAGCCGGGGTATCTTCGATGGGGGAGACCACCCGCACCCCTTTTTCGTCGCGGGAGATCTCGATTCCCAGTCCGCCGAACTCGCCGCGCGTATCCACGCGCATCTCCTTGAAGTGCTCGGGGGTCAAGAAGGAGGAGTGGGGGTCGAGGGTCTTGAGCATTCCCCCTATCGCGCCGTAAAGAATGGATTTTTCATCCACCTCCTCGACGTAGTTCTGTTTGATGAGGGAGAAGACCTCGGAGAAGACCCGCAGCTTCTCGTAGGTGATCTGACTGACCGCCAGGACGTTTTCGGCTGTCAGGCTGGCCCCGATCAGCACCACCGCCAGCACGCCGCCGAAGAGCCAGGGGCGCTTGCCCCGTTTTGGATTGTTCATACCGTCTCCTGAATCTCTCTTTCCGAAGTCTCGAATGATGCGCCCGAACGTCCCTTGGGTTCGGTCGAATGTATACAAGAATCAGACCCATTAGGATCTGCTTTGTCGTTCACCCGGTGTTGACCAGCCAGTTGGATGGATTGATGGTCTTGCCGTTGACCCGCATTTCAAAATAGAGTCCGGGTACCCCGTCCAGAACCCCGGTATCGCCGCTTTCGGCGATGGTCGCGCCGGCGCGCACCCGATCCCCCAGATTGACCATCAGGCGATGGTTGTGGCCGTAGAGGGTATAGGCCTGCTCGCCGTGCTTGAGGATCAGCAGCAGTCCGAACCCCTTGAACCAGTCGGCATAGACCACCTCGCCGGCATGGATCGCCGTGACCGGGGTGTTGGCCGCCACGGGATAGAAGAGCCCTGGCGGACGTTTTTCCCATTTGCCCGGCACCGGATTGGGCAGATGACCGCGCCGTTCCTGGATGCGCGCCGGCGCGCCCCCCCCTTCGCCCGCCTCCTGGGCGAACGACCCCCCTTCCGGCTCCGAATAGCCGCTCAGTTTTTCCAGAAAGGCGCTCAGGTGCCCCTTGGCCTGACTCAACTCCTCGACCTTGCGTTGCCGCAACGTCTCTTCCTCACGGGCGCGCCGCAGCAGTTCCTGACGCTTGATCCGCTCCAACTGGCGGTTTTTTTGCTCCTCGGTGAGGCTGGCGGTGAGCCGGTCGAGGGTGGCGGTCAGCTCCTTGCCCTTCTCCAGATCACCGCGCAGACGGGCCGCGGCGATGCGGAAGTCGATGAACTCCTGGTTGCGCGCCTTCACCAGCCGACTGTAGTAAAGCATCCCGCGTCGTCCCGCCTCCAGCCCCTTTTGCGACAGAAGCGTGCGGGCCACTCCCCCCTTGGCGCCCAGAAGGTACATCAGCCGCAGATGGTTGGCCAGGCGCTGCTTTTGACGCGCCACCTGCGCGCGATTGGCCTGGATGCGCGCCTCCAGCTCCGGTTGCAGCCGCAACGCCACGCTCTGCTCCTCGATCAGCCCCACCAGACGCCGTTCGCTTTCGCTTAAGGAGCGGTCGATCAGCTCCAGTTCCGTCAACAGCGTCAGGCTCTGGCCACGGGCCTGCTCCAGGGCATGCTGCTCCCGCACCAACTCGCGCACCGTGCGGTTGAGTTGCAACCGTCCCCGTTCCAGGGTGGCGTGCTCCTGGTTGTCGATTTCGCTGACCGCGCCGCTCTGGGTCATGGACCCGAGGAACAACACGCTGATCAGGAACAGGCGTGGAAAAAATCGCGGCTTGCGGGACACGCGGGTTCCTTGCTTGGTCAAGTTCACATGTGTTCGGAGGGTGCGCGCCTCAGAGGCTGTTTGGCAAATGCCAAACAGCCTCTCAGAGATCATCCGCAAGCGCGACCCCCTCCATCTCCGGCGGGATCGCAAACCCCATGAGTTTCAGGATCGTCGGCGCCACGTCGCACAGCCGGCCATCCGCCAGACGCAACGCCCGCGCGCCGACATGCACAAGCGGCGCGGGATTGAGGGTGTGGGCGGTGTGCGGTCCCTCGGTCTCGTTGTCGAACATGCAGTCGGCGTTGCCGTGATCGGCGGTGATCAGCAGCTCACCGCCTTGCGCCAGCACCGCCCCGGCCAGGCGACCCAGACAACGGTCCACGGTTTCGATGGCCTGGATGGTCGCCTCGAACTTGCCGGTATGGCCCACCATGTCCGGATTGGCGAAGTTCACCACGATCAGGTCGTACACCCCGGATTCGACCCTGGCCACCACCTGATCGGTCAGCTCGAAAGCCGACATCTCGGGTTGGAGGTCATAGGTGGCCACCTTGGGCGAGGGGATGAGCAGCCGATCCTCGCCGGGAAAGCAGATCTCCTGGCCGCCGTTGAGGAAATAGGTGACATGGGCGTATTTTTCCGTCTCCGCGGCACGCAGTTGGCGCAGTCCCAGACCGGCGAGCACCTCGCCGAGGGTCATGGTGGGGTTTTGCGGTGGAAAGGCCACCACAACCCCCGGCAGGGTGGCGTCGTGTTCGGTCAGGCACATGTAAGCAGAGAGGCGCGCCCGACGCGCGCGTGGGAAAGCGGTGAACCCCGGCACGCCGGCGGCTGGATCCGGTTCCGGATCGAGCAGGGCATGGGCGATCTCCCTGGCGCGGTCGGCGCGAAAGTTCATCATCAGGATGGCATCCCCATCCTCGAGCACCACCACCCGACCGGAGCCATCCGGGATCACGCTCGGCTGCACGAATTCGTCGTCTTCGCCCCGCTCATAGGCCGATTCGATGGCCGCCAGGGCGCTCATCGCCGGTTCGCCGCGCCCTTCGAGCAGCATGGCATACGCCCGCGCCACCCGTTCCCAGCGCTTGTCCCGATCCATGGCCCAGTAGCGACCGCATACCGTGACGATGCGACCCGCCTGCAACGCTTGCAACCCGGCCTCGAAGCTGGCCACGTACTCCAGGGCGGAACGGGGCGGGGTGTCCCGGCCATCGAGAAAGGCGTGCACGTAGATCCGTTCCGCCCCCAGATCCCGTGCCGCGGCCACCGCGCCGAGGAGGTGATCCGAATGAGAGTGGACTCCGCCCGGCGAGAGCAGACCCATGATGTGGATCGCGCCACCCGCCGCGATGGCCTTGTGGACGGTCTGGACCAGGGCGGGATTGCCGGACAGCTCACCGGCGCGCACCGCGCGATCCACGCGGGTGAAATCCTGATAGAGTATCCGACCCGCGCCGAGATTGGCGTGACCCACCTCGGAGTTGCCCATCTGCCCCTCCGGCAGGCCGACGGCCTCGCCCGAGGTC
Source organism: Magnetococcales bacterium (assembly GCA_015231775.1). GTDB lineage: Bacteria > Pseudomonadota > Magnetococcia > Magnetococcales > Magnetaquicoccaceae > Magnetaquiglobus. Next base: position 6,752 of record JADGAY010000062.1, read on the forward strand.
TGCACCAGGGCATGGGGCCGGGTCTGCCACCACTGGTCGAAATGGGGCGTGGCGGCATGGTGGATGGCATTGAAACGGGTCTCCCCGCGCATGCCCCAACCATCCAGCACCACGAGGGTCATGGGTCTGGGTCGCATGGTCCGTCTGGACTCCTTGCATGGTGTGCGAAATGGAGAAACAATACCCCAGGTTGCCCGTGAAATGCTTGGGAGCCTGTTCCACGAGGGGGTGAAGGGGGGTTCTCCCCCCGTCGGGTGAGTTTAGCACGCTTGCTTCCCTGGCACCAATCATTAAAAAAAGTTGGCTCTTGACGAATGAAGGGTCAGGCCCCATTTTGTACGATAAGGTTTTCCTGACCGTCGTCCCCTTCATTATTTGTCCGCTCGCGAGGTTGCCATGCCCATTTCGTTGACCAAGGGTCAAAGAGTCTCCCTGGAAAAGGATACCGGTAAATCCTATGACAAGATCGTCATGGGTCTGGGTTGGGATGCCCGTGTTCAACCCAAGAAGGGTTTCTTGAGCTTTCTGACTGGAGGCGGTGAGAGCGAAATCGATCTGGACGCCTCGGTGGGGCTGTTCGACAGCCGGGGCAGCATGGTCGATCAGGTGTGGTTCCGGCAACTGCGCAGCGTGGATGGCTCGGTGGAGCACACCGGGGATAATCTCAGCGGCCAGGGGGATGGGGATGACGAGCAGATCATCGTCTCCCTGAATCGGATTCCGCCCCAGGTCCAGGCCTTGGTGTTCGTGGTCAGCTCCTACTCCAACGACACGTTTGACAGCATCGACAACGCCTTTTGTCGCATGGTGGATGCCAGCAACGGGCAGGAGATCCTGCGCTATCAACTGAGCACCCAGGGCCCGCATACCGCGATGATCATGATGACCCTCTACCGCCGCGAAACCGGCTGGTCGGTGCGCGCCGTGGGGGATGCCGCCCAGGGTCGCACGCTGGTCGATCTGGCGGAGAAGATGCGTCAGTACATCTGATCGCGTTGAACCATCAATCTTTAGTTCTCATTCATATCAAGGAGAGTACCAATGCCCGTTTCCCTCAGCAAAGGTGGCAATGTGTCGTTGACCAAGGAGGCCCCCGGCATGAAGGCGGCCATGATCGGTCTGGGATGGGATGCCCGTTCCACCGATGGCCAGCCGTTCGACTTGGATGGGGTGGTCTTCATCCTGGGCGCCAACGGCAAGGTCCGTTCGGACAGTGATTTCGTCTTCTACAACAATGCCCAGGGCGCGGGCGGCTCGGTCCAGCATCAGGGCGACAACCGCACCGGTGCCGGCGAGGGGGATGACGAGCGCATCCTGATGAATCTGGACGGGATCCCGGCGGACGTGGACAAGATCGTGATTGCCGCCACCATCCACGAAGCCGAGAGCCGCCGTCAGAATTTCGGTCAGGTCAACAACGCCTACATGCGGGTGATCAACGCCGAGGGTGGTGCCGAGATCGCCCGTTATGATCTCTCCGAGGATGCCTCCACCGAGGCGGCGATGATCTTCGGCGAGATCTACAAGCGCAACGGCGAATGGAAATTCCGCGCCGTGGGACAGGGTTACGCCGGTGGTCTGGGGCCCCTGGCCAGAAGTTTCGGCGTGGACGTGGGTTGAGTTTTCCGGGAATGCCCCTGATTGGGGTCTCACCGGTTGGGATGGGGCTTGTTCGCCAACCCAACCGGTGATTGCCTCCCATCCATAACCGCACGATTTTGGGATTCACACGAGCATGGTCACGCAAACGGATTGGAAGGAGAAGGGTCAACGGGCCGTTGGCGCGGCCACCGACCTGGCTACCGGGCTGTTCAAGGGGTTGCAGAATATTGGCTCGCGGGTTGGGTCCGCGCAGTACCGCCCCATTGTCGAGGCCTTTTGCGCCTGGACCGGCTTCATGGCCGCCCAGCACGGCAAGCTGCAACGCACGGAGATCGAAGGGTTCCGCAACTTCTTGTTGCAGAATGTCCAGCATCCGGTGTTCGGTGGCTTTCCCCTGGATGAGCTGATCGACAAGTTCCGCGACTACGCCATCAAGGCCTTCCTGGATGAGCGCGCGGTGTTCGATGCCGTGCTCCATCCGATTCCCCAGGACTCGGATGAGGCCAAGCTGATCATCACCGGTTGTCTGAACGTCATCTATGCCGATGGTCAGTGCGACGAGAACGAGCGGCAGTTGTTGGAGCAACTGGCCCAGCGTCTGGCGGTCAACACCGAGGTGCTGGCGCGTCGCATGGGGATCATCCTGCCGAACCCGGTCCGTTCCGCGCCCTACCAGGCGGCGGCGTATCAGGCCACGCCCCAGCCCTACCAGGCGGCCCCGCAACCGGCCCCGTATCAGGCCGCGCCACCCCCACCTCCGGTTCAGACGCCTCCGTCTCCCGCGTATCAGGTTGCGCCACCCCCACCCCCACCTTCGGTTCAGGCGTCGCCGTCCCCCGCGCGTCCCGCTGGGGGGGTGCCGTGTTCGTTGTGTCAGGGCAAGGGGTGTGTTTTCTGCAATCAAACCGGCATCAAGGGGTGAGTGGGAGGAGAGGAGCCATGGAGAGTGCCATCGCCGCCCAGAAGGCCGAGCTTGTCCGTTTGATTCTCGAATCCGAGGGGCGTGTCATGCTCTGTCTGGATGCCACCTGGCCCGGCGTGGCCGTGCCCAGGCGGTTTGCCGGGGATATCGGTTTGCGTCTGATCCTCAACCGCACCATGCCGCAACCGATTCACATCGGTCCCGAGGGGATCGAGTCCGAGTTGCGTTTCGGCGGGATTCCCCACTACTGCGTGGTGCCCTATGACGCGTTGTGGGGTGCGTTCAATCCCGACAGTCGCCACGGCATGTTCTGGGCCGACTCCATGCCCGAGGAGATCCGTGCCCGACATGGCATGGAGGAGTCGATGGTGCGGTTGCCGGAAGGGGTGGTCCTGCCCAACCCGATCGAGCCTCCTGAGCCGCCGACTCCCCCCGTGCGGGGCGAGCGGGTGGCGTTGCGGGTGATCGAGGGGGATGGGGCGGCGACCCCGCCATCCGGCACGACGGCCAAGCGGCCCCGGCCCAACCTGCGGGTGGTGTCGTAACCCCCATCATGAGCCGCGAAAAACAACGATTTGTTTGCGAATCCTGCGGTGCCGATTTCGGACGTTGGGAGGGGCGTTGTCTCTCCTGTGGCGCCTGGAACACCCTCAAGGCCTTCACGGTCGATCCCGCCGCCCCGAAACGAAGCCACGCCCACGCCGGCATCACCCCTTCCAAACCCCTGCCGCTCTCGGCCATCGACAACGACGCCCGTCCCCGTCTGAACACCGGCGTGGCGGAACTGGATCGGGCCTTGGGGGGTGGTTTGACCCCTGGTTCGGCGGTGTTGCTCGCCGGGGATCCAGGAATCGGCAAATCCACCCTGCTCATGACCGCCTTGACCGCCCTGGCCGAACAGGGTGTGGTGTTGTATGTCTCCGGGGAGGAGTCACCCCAGCAGATCCGGCAGCGGGGCGAGCGGCTCGGCATTGCGGGTGACCGGTTGTTGGTGCTCATGGAGAACCGGCTGGAAGCGACCATCGATGCAATTCAGTCGTGCGAGCCGCGGGTGTTGGCCGTGGATTCGATTCAGACCCTGGCCACCGATGCCGTCCCGTCCGGCGCGGGTTCGGTGTCGCAGGTGCGCGAGTGCGCGGCGCGGTTGATTCAGATGGCCAAGCAGCGGGGCATGGCGTTGTTTCTGGTGGGTCATGTCACCAAGGATGGGCAGATCGCCGGTCCGCGGGTGTTGGAGCACATGGTGGACACGGTGCTCTATTTCGAGGGGGAGCGTGGTCACGACTACCGCATTCTGCGTGCGATCAAGAACCGTTTTGGTCCGGCCAATGAGATTGGCGTGTTCGAGATGCGCGAGAGCGGTTTGGTGGAGGTTTCCAACCCTTCCGAGTTGTTTCTGCCGGATCGTGGGGTGGGTTCGCCGGGCGGGGTGGTGTTTGCCGGCATGGAGGGAACCCGTCCGTTGTTGGTGGAGATTCAGTCCCTGGCCGCTGCGTCGCTGATGGCCCAGCCCAGGCGGGCGACGTTGGGTTTCGATCCGAACCGGTTGGCCATGTTGGCGGCGGTGTTGGAGAAGCGTCTTGGGTTGGGGTTGTTCAATCACGATCTATTTTTGAATGTGGCCGGCGGGTTTCGCATCAGCGAGCCGGCGGCGGATCTGGCCGTGGCAGCGTCGTTGCACGCCTCGTATCGCAATCTGGCGGTGGATCCGGGGTTGGTGATTTTTGGCGAGGTGGGGTTGGGTGGCGAGGTGCGGGCGGTATCGCATGTGGGGCCGAGGTTGAAGGAGGCGGACAAGTTGGGGTTCACCCGTTGTCTGGTGCCGGCGCAGAGTGTGAAGAGTCTGCCCAAGTTTCTCAATCTCGACGTGCGGCCCGTGGCGACGTTGGTGGAGATGGTGGAGCAGTTGGGGTAGTGGGAAAGGTTTGAGTCATCACCGGGGACCGGGGGATGGCCCACGCTCAAAGATGGAGCGCCCACTTTATGCTTCCCGGGAACATCGTTGCTTTCTGGATATTGATTTTACCTACCCACGCGAAACAGCGAAGAGCCTATGGACATCTTCATAAATGTAGAAATCCCCATCAAGCAGATGCCCCTGGACACCTTCTCCAGCCAGTTTGTTCTGGGCATCCCCCACAATGCTTCCTCCCTTCGAAAGCGGTCGGACCCATGAAAATCGAATCTTTCATGTCCGGCCAACGCCGTCAGCAATACCACTACAAGAGTTTCCACCCCGCGCCCATCAACCAGGAGTGGTCCTGGGAGGATGCACGCATCAGCACGTTGCTGGAGCGGGCGTCCAAGGCGTTAGGCGAATTGAACGCCTTCACGCTGATTGTGCCGGATGTGGACCGGTACATTCAGATGCACGTTCTGAAGGAGGCCAATCTTTCCAGTCGCATCGAAGGCACCCGCACCGAGATGGACGAGGCAGTTCTGGAAGAAGAGGAGATCATGCCGGAACGGCGCAACGACTGGCGCGAGGTACAGAACTACGTGCGCGCCATGAACAAGGCCATCACGGATCTGCGCGATTTGCCTCTTTCTCTGCGTTTGTTGAAACAGACCCACGCCACCCTCATGCAAGGGGTGCGCGGGGAGCGAAAAACGCCGGGCGAGTTCCGTCGCAGTCAGAACTGGGTGGGCGGGACATCCCTGGCCGACGCCGCCTTCATTCCTCCCCACCATGACGACCTGCCCGATTGCTTGAGCGATCAGGAAGCCTTCTGGCACAACGACGCCATCCAGGTGCCGCACCTCATTCGTTGCGCCATTTCCCACTACCAGTTCGAGACCATCCATCCGTTTCTCGACGGCAATGGCCGCATTGGTCGTCTGCTCATCACGCTCTATCTGGTCAACCACGGACTGTTGGCCGAGCCTTCCCTCTACCTGTCCGCCCATCTCGAAAAACACCGGGGCGCCTATTTCGACGCGCTGACCTGGGTGCGGGAATCCAATGACCTCGGCCACTGGTGCCGCTTCTTTCTCCAGGCCGTGGAGGAGACCGCCGAACAAGGCAAGGAGACCTTCCGCCAACTGTTGGCCCTGCGCCAGGAGATCGACAGCCGCATCGTCACCCTGGGACGGCGGGCGGAAAACGGACGGCGGTTGATTCAATTTCTTTACCGGCGTCCGGCGGTCAACGTCGGCCTGGTCTCCGCCAAACTGGGGATCCAGTATCCTGCCGCCAATCAACTGGTGACGGGACTGGTCCATCTGGGCTTGCTGGAAGAGATGACCGGCTACCAAAGGAACCGCATCTTCCGGTTCCGGCCCTACCTGGACATTTTTCGAGCCGAGAAATAAACATGGAATTTCTTATTGTGATTTCTAGCTTCAAAAAGATAATATGGAAACCGTTATGATGATTTATCCATAGGGAGCGCCAGGGCACTGGGCTCCGACTATTCTTTACCATGGTTGGCAAAGGCTAATACAACCTGTTGAAGCAATCTGACGCGCAACCGAATAATCTAAAGATATATATAAACACCCAAGAAAATCGCTTCAGAGCGAGATTGATTAAATATTGTCCGCTAGTATCTGCTCTCTTGCGCTCCAGAATAGTCCGAGCCCAGTGCCGGCTCTCCCCATCATGCAAATTTGCGAAGAATCGCGCAGCGCGCGCGTCTCATGCCCCCTCCGTTGCCCGTCAGGGCATAAGGGGCGAATGGCGCGCGGCAGGATAGCCTCCTCCGGCGGCCAGTTCTGGCAAGGGTCACGGGAGTTGGTTTTGCAAAAATCGCAAAACCAACTCCCGTGACCAAGGCAGCGCGCAGCGTTTTTTCGCCAAAGGCGCGAAAAAACGCTTTTTTGTAGAGCGCGCCAAAGACAAAGGCAAAAGAAAGAGTCAGAACCAAAACCTCGGAGGCTCTGCCTCCGAACCTCCGCCGGGGACCTTCGGCCCCCGGTCCCCCGTAACGGTTTTTCGGGGACCTTTGGTCCCCGATCCCCGGTCCCCCCGCAAAGGTTACGTCGCATACCCCAGATGATTCACCATTCGCATCTCGAGCGCCTCGACCGTCTCATTCTGGAACCTGGCCAACTCCGCCACCTGCTCCCGATCCAACCCGTCCACCCGTAAATAACGGGCCTGGGGATGGGCCAGATAAAATCCACACACCGCCGCCGCCGGATGCATGGCAAAACTCTCGGTCAACCGCATCCCGGTCACCGCCTCCACATCCAACAGATCGAAAATCACCCGCTTCTGAGCATGATCCGGACAGGCCGGATAGCCCGGCGCGGGACGAATCCCTTGATAGCGCTCGCGAAGCAACGCCTCGCTGTCCATGGGCTCGCCGGGGGCATACCCCCAGAACTCACGCCGTACCCGCCAGTGCAACTGCTCGGCAAACGCCTCGGCCAACCGATCCGCCAACGCCTTGAGCATGATCACCTCAAAATCATCCCCGCGCGCCTCAAACTCCGCCACCACCTCGTCCAATCCCAACCCGGCGGTCACCGCGAACATCCCCACCGCATCCTCCAAACCACTCGACAACGGCGCGATGAAGTCGGAGAGCGAGGCATAGGGTTGACCGTCGGGCCGCTCGGCCTGCTGCCGGGGCCACCGCAACCGCGCCAATACCGCATCCGGGAATCCGGCATGGGGACGGATCACCACCTCCTCATTCTCCAGAACATTGGCGCGGAAAATCCCGAATACCCCCTTGGCACGCAAGATCCCCTTGGCCAAAATCCGCTCCAGGGTGCGCTGCACCTCCTCGAACAGACGACGGGCCTCAACACCCCGCTCCGGATGGTTCAAAATGTCCGGAAAGCGACCGTTCATACCCCAGGTTTGGAAGAATGGGGTCCAGTCGATAAAGGGAACCAACGCCTCCAACGACTGCCCGTGGATCACCCGGATGCCAAGAAACCGAGGGGGAACAGGTGGTTGGACTGACCAGTCAATAACCGGACGCCGGGCCCGCGCCACGGCAAGCGGGAGTGGGGGACGTTGACTTTTCTTTAATTGATATTGAGCGCGCAAATGGGCATGTTGGGTCATGATTTCGGCACTGAATGGCCCTTTTTTGTCGTTGTGGAGCAATTTCGAGGCAGTTGAGGCCGCCTGGGAGGCATCACGGGCCTGAACCACCACCCCGGAATAATGGGGCGCGATCTTCACCGCGGTATGCAAGGGCGAGGTGGTGGCACCACCCACCATCAGCGGGAGGGTCATGCCGCGCCGCTCCATTTCGGCGGCGACCAGGGCCATTTGCTCCAGGGAGGGGGTGATCAGGCCCGACAGACCGACGATATCCACCCCTTCGGCCTGGGCACGGTCGAGAATGACATCGCCGGGCACCATCACCCCGGCATCGATCACCTCATAGTGGTTGCATTGCAAGACCACCTTGACGATGTTCTTGCCGATGTCGTGCACATCCCCCTTGACCGTGGCCAGAAGAATCTTCCCCTTGGCCGAGGGGCCCGCCGCGCCAGCCTGACGGGAGGCTTCGATGTAGGGGGTGAGCTGAGAGACCGCCTTTTTCATCACCCGGGCGCTCTTGACCACCTGGGGCAGAAACATCTGACCCGCGCCAAACAGCTCGCCGACCTGATTCATGCCGGCCATGAGCGGACCCTCCACCACGGCCAGGGGATCGCTGGCCGCCAGACGGGCCTCCTCGATATCGGCGTCGATGAAGGCATCGATCCCCTTGACCATGGCATGGATCAGCCGTTCACGAACCGGCAACCCACGCCAGCTCTGCTCTTCGACTTTTTCGCGCACGCCGGGCTGCTGATCCTTCAGGGCCTGGGCGGCCTCCAAAAGACGCTCGGAGGCATCCGCGCGCCGGGCGAGGATCAGATCCTCGATCTGGTCGCGCAACGCGGGTTCGATGCCGGCGTAGATGGCCAACTGACCGGCGTTCACGATCCCCATGTCGAGTCCGGCGGCCACCGCGTGGTAGAGAAACACCGCGTGCATCGCCTCGCGGATGGCATCGTTGCCCCGGAAGGAGAAGGAGACATTGCTCACCCCACCGCTGGTGAGCACGCCGGGCATGTCGGCCTTGATGCGCCGTACCGCCTCGATGAAGTCGATGGCATAGCGGTCATGGGCCGGGATGCCGGTGCCGATGGCGAAAATGTTGGCGTCGAAAATGATCTCCTCGGGTTTGAAGCCAGCCTTTTGGGTGAGCAGATCAAACGCGCGCCGACAGATGGCGACGCGCCGCTCCAGGGTGTCGGCCTGCCCCTCCTCGTCGAAGGCCATCACCACCGCCGCCGCGCCATAACGTTTGGTGAGACGGGCGTGCTCCAGAAAGGTCGCCTCGCCCTCCTTCAGGCTGATGGAGTTGACGATCCCCCGGCCCTGAAGACACTGCAAACCGGCCTCGATCGCCTCCCAGCGCGACGAGTCGATCATCACCGGCACCCGGCTGATCTCCGGCTCGGCGGCCAGACGGTTGAGAAAACGGGTCATGGCCGCCGGCGCGTCGAGCATGGCGTCATCCATGTTGATGTCGATGATCTGCGCCCCATCCTCCACCTGCTGGCGCGCCACCTCGATCGCCTCCTCGTCGTTGCCGTCCCGGATCAGCCGCGCGAACTTGCGCGAACCGGAGACATTGGTGCGTTCGCCGACATTCACGAACAGCGACGCCTTGGCCCCGATCTCCAGGGGCTCGAGCCCGGAAAGCCGGCAGAGTCCGTTGGACGTGGCCGGAACCCGCGGCGGCAGGTCGCGCACCGCCTCGGCGATGGCGCGAATGAAGGCCGGGGTGGTGCCGCAGCACCCCCCGGCGATGTTCACGAGCCCCTGTTGGGCGAAATCGCGGATGATGGCCGCCATGGCCTCTGGGGTCTCGTCGTAGCCGCCCAGCTCGTTGGGGAGTCCGGCATTGGGATGGACCGAGATCAACGCCTCCGAGGCCCGCGCCAGATTGGCCAGGTGCGGACGCAACTGCTCGGCGCCCAGGGCGCAGTTGAGCCCCATGGTCAGAGGATTGGCGTGGGAGGTGGCATGCACGAAGGCTTCGATGGTCTGGCCGGAGAGAATCCGTCCGCTGCGATCCGAAATGGTGCCGGAGATCATGATCGGCAGGGGATCGGGCCGGTCGGCGTTGAACGACAGGATCGCGAAGAGCGCGGCCTTGCAGTTGAGGGCATCAAACACCGTCTCCACCATCAACGCATCCGCCCCGCCATCCACCAGACCCTGGATCGCGGTGGTGTAGACCTCGACCAGTCCGGCAAAGGTGACGTTGCGATAGCCCGGCTGGTTGACATCCGGCGAAATCGAGGCGGTACGATTGGTCGGACCCAGGATGCCGGCCACGAACCGCGGGCGCTCGGGGGTGATCAGGCTCATCCGATCCGCCGCCGCCCGCGCCACCCGCGCTGCGTGAAGATTGATCTCGTAGGCCAGCTCCGGCATGCCGTAATCAGCCAGGGATATGGCGTTGGCGTTGAACGAGTTGGTCTCGATCAGATCCGCCCCGGCCTCCAGATAGGCGGTGTGGATCCCCTGGATCACATCCGGGCGGGTCAAGCAGAGCAGGTCGTTGTTGCCTTTGAGATCCCCCGGATGAGAGGCGAATCGAGCCCCGCGAAAGTCGGCCTCGGACAGGTCGTGTCCCTGGATCATCGTGCCCATGGCGCCATCCAGCACCAGGATGCGCTCTGCGAGCTGTTGGCCCAGGAGCGTGGATCGGTTCGTGGTCATGCGGGTTCCTTTTTTCGATTTTTGATGATCTGGACCTTGTGAAAGGAGCTTCTTTCTATCATGATAGGAGTGTCCCCGCCAGTCCTTGCCCCCTCGGTCGGTCTGGGGGACTTCCAAACATGCGTTGCTTGTCACTCTTTTTATCAATTCAATCATTCCGATCCCGACAGGCGCGACGCAGAATCAACAGGAGGTCGATAGTATGCGGTTTTTCCGAATTTTCGCGACAACGGTGATGGCTTTGTTGGTCTTGGCGGTTCCGGGCGCGGAAAGCTCCTACAAGGAGGTCTACAAGAGCGGACGCTACACCGTCCGCAAGGTCGAAGGGACCTGCAAACTGGAGATCCTGCTCGCCAAGAACGAAAAGGATCATCAGGCGATTCTGGCCCTCTTCCCCTCCGAGGACTACTACGGCGAACTGTTCACCGAGCGCGAAAAGATCGGTCTGGCCCGTGACAAGGTTCTGGTCTCCTTCGACAACAGCAAGCCACGCAGCATCCCCTTCGTGCCCGATGCCGATGCCAAGGACAGTTTCTGGCGCTGGCAATACCTGGAAGATACCCAGGAGCTGCTCGCCATGATCCAAAAACGCGGCGAGATGCGCGTCAGCTTTTCCAATGGCACCAAAACCTTTGAATACGTCGTGCCTCTCAAGGGCAGTGGCAAGGCCGTGGCCGCGTTGCGCGGTTGTCGATAAGCGCTGTTCTCCCTGTCTCCGGGGGCCGGAATCATCCTCTCCGGACCCCCTGCGACCGTGGATCGACCTTCCAGGTCACACGCCCCAGAGCGCCCGATATCCCTTGATGGCCTCGAGATTTTCGCGCTGCGTCGCATCCTGGGCGAGCAATCCGATCAGATCCTCCAGCCGGGCGATGGCGATCACCGGTACCTTGTGGGTGGCCTGGATCTCCTGCGTGGCGCTGGTCATCCCGGTGCCGCGCTCCTGGCGATCCAGGGCGATCACCACGCCGGCCAGGGTCGCTCCCGCCTTCTGGATCCATTCGACCGATTCACGAATCGATGTGCCGGCGCTGATCACGTCATCGATCACCACCACCCGGCCCTTGAGCGGCGCGCCAATCAGATTGCCCCCCTCGCCGTGGTCCTTGATCTCCTTGCGGTTGTAGGCAAAGGGGAGATTCAGGCCGTGATCGCGGCTTAGGGCGATCGTCGTGGCCGCGGCCAGGGGAATCCCCTTGTAGGCCGGACCGAACAGCATATCAAAGCCCAAGCCGGAAGCGACCAGTGTATCGGCATAAAAGCTCCCCAGGCGGGAGAGTCGTTCGCCGTCGCCAAAGAGTCCGGCATTGAAGAAATAGGGGCTCGATCGACCCGCCTTGGTTTGAAAGGTGCCGAACCGCAGCACGTCGGCCTGGATGGCGAAGGTCAGAAAGCGTTCCGCCAGGGTGGATGGCGTGGGTGAGTTGGGTTCCATGGTCATGGCGACGATCCATCAGCAAAGTTGAAATGGGCACAAAACCGGGAGAGTGTACGGCATGAGCGAGGGAACTTCCAAGGGGGTGTTGATCGGTTTGGCGCTTTTGGTGGCCAATGCCTGGGCCCAGTATCTGTTATGGTTTGGGGAGCAGGGTTTGATCCGGTGGCGCCATACCGAAAAGGAGTTGGTGGCGGTGCGTATGGAGGTTGGCGAGGTGGAGAACCGCATTCACGAGCTTAAGGAGGAGATTCGGTTGTTGGAGAAGGATCCTTCGGCGGTGGAAGGGGTGGCCCGGCGTGATTTGGGGTTGGTGTATCCGGACGAGATTATTTTCATCCTCCCGAATTGAGGCGGGAGGGTTGGGGTTGGGCCGCTAACGGTCCCCGGCGGAGGATCGGAGGCGGAGCCTCCGAGGTTTTGATCTTGCTCTTTTAAACCGCACCCAGTTTGGAATTATGTAGTTTCTCCCGTTGAAAAAAAAGAGAGCGTCTGGGAGATTCCTCTCCCAGGGTTTTGACTTTTGCTTTTAGCGCGCTCTTTACAAAGAAGCATTTTTCGCGTCTTTTGCGAAAAATGCGCCGCGCGCAGCCTTGGTTTTTTTGAGACGTTTTGCGTCT
>JADGAY010000063.1 GCA_015231775.1 Magnetococcales bacterium
GGATCACGCCCATTTCGCCCAATCCGAGATAGCGGGCAGCCAGAATTCCCATCCCCGACACCACCAGGGCGCCGGGGAGCCATGGCAAATTGCGGGCGATCACGATCAAGGTCAGGATCGTGGCGACACCGAAGATCAGGGTGGGTGGGTGGGTTTGTTCCAATTGGGAGAGAATTTGCCAAAGCAGGGGGAAAAAATCCTCGCCGCTGGTTTTGATCGCGAACAGTTTCCCCAGTTGGGTCGAGACCAGGATCAACGAGGCGCCGTTCAGATAACCGATCAGAACCGGGCGGGAGAGAAAATCGGCGATGGTGCCGATGCGCAGGTGGGCGGCGAAGACCAGGATGATCCCCGACAGCAGGGCCAGCAAGGCGGCCAGGGCTGGAATCCGCGTCGGATCTCCTGCCGCCAGGGGAAGAATGGCTGTGCCAGCCAGCAGGCCGATGGCGGCATCCGGTCCGGCGATCACATGCCGGGAGGAGGTGAACAGGGCGTAGCCGACCGAGGCCGCCAACGCGGCGTAGATGCCCGAGATGGCCGGCATGTGCACCAGTTCGGCATAGGCGATCACCGAAGGGATCATCACCACGCAAGCGGTGAGTCCGGCCACGAGGTCGTGCCGCAGCCACGAGAACGGATAGTTTTTAAGGGTGTGATAGAACGGGAGTGTATGGGTTCTGGCCATGGTGGAATGGTCGGAATCGATGGTAAAGGTTAAGTATTGGAGACGGAAATGCCCGGTGACGCATCACCGGGCATGGGTGAATCCGTGGAACGTACAAAATCAGTGGGCGTTGTGGGCAGAGGTTTCCGAGCCGGCTCCCTCCTCGCCGTCCGCCTGGCGCGGTTTGACGATGCGTTCGAACTTGACCTTGGTGATGCGGTGGTTGTCCATCTCCAAAACCGAAATCTTCACATCGTCCAAGTTGACGGCATCCTCGGCACTCGGCACATGGCCAAGTTCGTGATAGATCAGACCACCGATGGTCCGGTATTCGTCCACTTCCGGGAAGTTGTAGTTCAACACCGTGCGCAGATCCGAGATGCGCATCGAGGCATCGATCACATACTGACCGGAATCGAGTTTCTTGACGCGCCGCGTGCCCTGGGTGAACTCGTCCTCGTAATCGCCGACGATCTCCTCAAGAATATCCTCGAGGGTGATGATCCCCTCGGTTCCGCCATACTCGTCGATCACCACCGCCAGTTGCTGCCGGTTGGCCTTGAACTCCTTGAGCAGATCCCGCAACCGTTTGCTGTTGGGCACGATGTAGCACGGATGCACATATTCGCCAATGGGCCGGTCGATTTGCGACTCCTTGGACTCGGCCATGACACTCAGCAATTCTTTCATGGCCACGTAGCCGATAATGTTGTCCAGGTTGTTTTCGAAGACCAGATAGCGGGCATGGGGCACGTCGCGAAAGCGGGTCAGGGCTTCCAGTAGTGTGGTCTCTCTGGTGAAGGCGAGGATGTCGGTACGCGGCACCATGGCGGAACGGACCGTCCGTTCTCCCATGTCGATGATGCCGTGGATCATTTTGGTGGCTTCGGGCTTGAGTACGCCGGCATCTTCGCTGGCGGTGATGATGGTGCGGATTTCGTCTTGGGTCATGGTGAAATGTTCACCATGAGAGCCGATCAGATCCCCCTGTCCCCAGGTCCAGAGCAGGAAGTTGGAGGCGTGCTTCATGGCCCAGATCACTGGGGTCCAGAGCTTGTATTGAAAGTTTACGGACCAGGAGACCGCCATGGCCACAGCCTCGGCCTTGTGAAAGGCAAGGATTTTTGGCGCCAGTTCACCCCCCACCACGTGCAAAAAGGAGATGATGCAGAAGGCGATCACATAGGCGACCATGTGGGCGGTCTTGATGATTTCGTCGCCCGTGCCGAACATGCCAAAGAGATTTTCGAACCAGGGATTCATGATCAGTGCCAGGGTGTCCATGCCAATGGCGCCCAGGGCCAGGGAGACGATGGTGATGCCGATCTGGGTGACCGAATAGAACCGCTCCGGCTCCTGATGGAGCTCTTGTACCCGTTGCGCCGCCTTGTTGCCGTTCTCAGCCAACTGGCGGATCCTGCTGCGTCGTGCGCCGGTGATCGCGACTTCAGAACCGACGAAGTAGGCATTCCCGATAATCAATACGAGTATCAGGAGTAGTTTCAACCATAAATAGGTTTCCATGCGAATGAGATCCTCGATTACATGAATGGAACTGACTTGTTTGATGGAAGGATACCCCCCTCACCCCTCCATCGCCATGGACTCCCCTTGGAGAGTTCCACGACCAAGGTGATGATCAATCTTTCAAGGCCTTGATCAGCCGTTTGCGCGCGTCGGCGAAATCTTCTCGGGCATTCTCAAGCTGCTTGATCGCGTCAACCATGTCTTGGAGAGCCTTGCCCACATCGGTGCCCGCGATCCAGGAGACCACCTTCTTGACATCCTCGGGGTTGTTGCTGATGACATCCTTGCTCGAACCGGAGAGCAGCGTGATCCGGTGTTGACAAATATCATCGACCCCCGCGGAGCAGGCGCAGGTGGCGGTAAGATTTTTTCCGGTTTTGCGGATAACGATTTCCAGGGGAACCCCTCGTTCGCCGCGGACCTGAAAGTATAGCTCTGGCATCAAGTAATCTCCGTTTTTTGTTGAAGTGGAATTCAAACCAAATTTCTCGAATCAGTCAAGAATGCATGCCGGCATTCACGACTCATGGGAGAATCTGGGTTGAATTCTCATGTCATGGCAATATGTTACACAAACCTAGCAAAGTTTCAATGATTTTTTTTTCCTTTGCACTGACCTATTTTATCACGAAAAAAATATTCATATTGATTATTTAAAGTATATTTAATTTATATCAATGATAATCAATTGAATCAGACCTGGCAAAATATATGAATCAAAAGCGCTGAAATCCAACATCATGACAATTTCAATTATTTATTGTGAGATGGCTGCCAGCACGCATTCAATCAGCGTTGGACAGACCAATCCGGAGAAAATCATGAGCATGCACGCCAGACAGTTCCGAGAGTACGTGGTCCGCCCCGCCCTGGCCATCGTCGCCATGGACTCCCCCGCGGCAGTGGCTTTGGTCATGGGCACGGCGGCCCAGGAGTCGGGCATGGGACGCCATCTGCGTCAGGTGGGAGGCGGACCGGCACTCGGGGTGTTTCAGATGGAACCCGCCACCTATCGGGATATCTGGGACCATTTTCTCAACCATCAACCAGGGATCCTGGGGCGGTTGCACGACTGGTGGCCCTCGCCTCCCCTTCCCGAAAGGATGATCACCGATCTGATGTTGGCTGCGGTGATGTGTCGGATCCACTATCGACGGGTTCGCGAACCCCTGCCCGCCGCCGATGATCTGCCCGGCCTGGCCCGCTACTGGAAGAAGCATTACAACACCCCGCTCGGCGCTGGAACCGAGGCGGAATTCATCGACAACTGGCATCGTCATGTGGAGGAAAAAGGATGAACACTCTCTGGATCGAACGTTTTCGGGAACCCTCGACCTGGCGGGGGATGGTGATGTTGATGACCGCTTTCGGGGTGTCGATCTCGCCGGATACCGTGACTGATGTGGTGGCGGTGGGCACCGGGGTATCGGGTTTGATCGGCGTGCTGACCGGGGATACCCGCCCATGAACGGCTCCGGCAACCCCTTCGATACCCTGCTGCATGATCTGTTGTTGAGCATGGGCAAGGTGCAGGGCAGTCTCGAAGCCATCCAACTGCAACAGGAGCACCAGACCGATTGGATGGCCAGGCTCGATGATCGTCTGCGGCGGGTGGAACGCAAGGCGGCGGTGAATGGCATGATCGGCGGCGGGGTGGTGGGCACGGGCTTTTCGGTCATGGCCGAATACATGCGCACCCGCATGATGGGCGGCTGATCGGACGAACGCTCCTGATGGGGGGAGAAACCCCCTCACCCCCCGACCGTGGAGCTCCCTTCGGGTGTTCCACGGTAACGTGCATGATGGGGGGAGAACCCCATCACCCCCCGACCGTGGACCTCCCTTCGGGTGTTCCACGGTCAAGATGCGGCTCAAAAGGTTTCCAAGCGCGTTGCGGATTGGTATCATGCGCGGATTGGGCACCCACCCATGGGTCACGGCTTCGCGCGGGAGCGCCCGGTAACCAAACCGGCTGCTCCCGCGCCGATTCCGCGCATCCACACCCCGAACCGCCGTGGACAATCGCCATGCCTTCCCAAGACCCTTCGTGCGCCTCAAGACGCCCTCATCCGATTCGTCGCGCCTGGTTATCCCTGTCGATTCTCGGCCTGCTGATCTCGGGTCTGCCCGGATGTACCTCCCAGGAGGTCGGGCGTTCGGTCTACCGGGCCTTGGAACAGAAGAAATGCCAGGATGAGAGCGGCTCCGTCGAGAGTTGCAACCACGCCATCTCTGCGCGTCCCTGATCCCGGAAAGCCTCTTAACAACCGCCACACTCGGAACTGAGGAGCGCGACAACCATGCCGAAAATCGCCGGGAAACTGACGGAAGAGATTCTGGATCAGACCACCAAGGCCAGACAGGCACTCGACGCGCTCGAACGGCTGGCCAGAAACGATCGCGGCGAGTTTGCCGACCCCGCCGCCGTGCGCGCCCAGCTCAACGCCGCCCAGGCACACCTCATGCGCGCCATGGAGAAGACCCGCACCCTGCGCTGACCTCGTTGGGTTACGGTGCGCGACCCAAGACACGGGGGTCGTCCTTTCCCCCAAGCCCGGATGCGTCATGGGTAACACGGACCCCATCCCCGCCTGGCGCCAGCCCACGTCTTGGAAAACGGTCAGGAGCGGTAGAACACCTCGACGAAAAACGGCCCGTTGTCGGTGCGGAAGTAACACTTGGTGCTGCCCAGGGGTTTGGTGTAGCCGATCTGGTGATCGCGTCCGATGATCACCTGGGGCGGGGTGAGATTGATCATGTCCTCGCAGATGCGACTCTTGACCGCGCCGGCGATGATGTTGGCCAATTCGCCGATGGCATCCTTGGCGGTGTTGTTGAAGGTTTCAATCTCCTCGCCGGAGAAAGCGGCAGCCAACCCCACCGCGCAGTGGAACGGCGCCGAGACGTGCACGCCCCCCTCCATGGCGCCATTGAAGGAGATGACTGCCGTGACATCGGCTTGGGGTGGCACATAGGGCTCGTCCGCGGTGGTGGAGACCGACGGACCGGCCTTGATGCCGATATCGGTGGTAAAGAAAGCAACCGACGTCTCGTCGATGGCTTCCCGGATCACATCGGCTAGATTTGCGACAACCATGGTCACGACCTCCCCATTGAAGCAAAAGTCCTGGCAGCCTCTGTTCGATCCGAACCTCCCTGGATGACCGCCGAAAGATGATCATACACCAAAGAATCTGACTTTCAATGTCTCATCTCGCAAATTGCGCCGAAATATAAACAACCATTAACATTTGATTCGGGAAAATTTCCCGCTTTCCCCTCTTGCACAATCGTCGCCTCGTCTCCATCTGTTTACGAAAAATCAAGAAAAGCACCCGCGTCATGCCAGCGGAGACAACCCCCAGGCACGGGAAAACGGTCCAAGCGATAAAAAATCAAGATCGATTTCAAGGAGAAAACCCTCATGACCATTCCATTCAAACCCTTGCATGATCGCATTCTGATCAAGCGTGTCGAACAACAGGATAAGACCGCCGGTGGCATCATCCTCCCCGACACGGCCCAGGAGAAACCGGTTCAAGGCGTGGTGCTCGCCGTTGGAAGTGGCGCGGTGCGTGACAATGGCAAGGTGCGTCCCCTGGATGTCAAGGTCGGGGATCGGATCCTGTTTGGAAAATACGGCGGAACCGATGTGAAATTGCAGGGCGAAGAGTATGTCATCCTGCGGGAAACCGACGTCATGGGCGTGATCGAATAACATTATCATCCAAGATCCATCGGGATCGAGCATCATCAGGAGAGCGTTGAACATGGCAGCCAAGGAGATCAAATTCGGGGTGGACGCGCGCGCGTCCATGATCATGGGACTGAACACGCTGGCCAATGCCGTCAAGGTGACGTTGGGGCCCAAGGGACGCAACGCGGTGTTGAACAAATCCTGGGGCGCGCCGCGCGTCACCAAGGATGGGGTCTCCGTGGCCAAGGAGATCGAACTGGAGGACAAATTCGAGAACATGGGCGCGCAGATGGTGCGCGAGGTTGCCTCCAAGACCGCCGACGCGGCAGGTGACGGCACCACCACCGCCACCGTGCTGGCCCAGGCCATCGCCAGGGAGGGGCTGAAGGCGGTGGCCGCCGGCATGAATCCCATGGATCTGCGCCGTGGCATCGACGCCGCCACCCAGGTGGTGGTGGATGAACTCAAAAAGCTGGCCCGTCCGGTCACCAAATCCGAGGAGATCTCCCAGGTCGGCACCATCTCCGCCAACGGCGACCAGGAGATTGGTCGGATGATCGCCGAGGCGATGGACAAGGTGGGCAAGGAGGGGGTGATCACCGTGGAGGAGGCCAAGGTGTTGGCCAACTCCCTGGACGTGGTCGAGGGGATGCAGTTCGATCGCGGCTATCTCTCCTCCTATTTCGTCACCCATCCGGACAAGATGGTGTGCGAGCTCAAAGATCCCTACATTTTGCTGGTCGAGAAAAAAATCAGCAATCTCCAGCAGATGATCCCGATTCTCGAGGCCGTGGTCCGCTCCGGATCCGCGCTCCTGATCGTGGCCGAGGATGTCGAGGGGGAGGCTCTGGCCACCCTGATCGTCAACAAGCTGCGCGCGGGCCTCAAGATCTGCGCCATCAAGGCCCCTGGTTTCGGCGATCGCCAAAAGGCGATCCTGGAGGATGTGGCGGTGCTGACCGGTGGCACGGTGATCTCCGAGGCCCTCGGCCTCAAGCTCGAAAACACCACCCTGGAGATGCTCGGTCGGGCCAAGTCGGTGGTGGTGGGCAAGGATGAGACCACCATCGTCGATGGCCATGGCGTCAAGACCCAGATCCAGGCCCGCGTCGCCCAGATCCGACGTCAGATCGAGGAGACCACCTCGGATTACGACCGCGAGAAGCTGCAAGAGCGGCTGGCCAAGCTGTCGGGTGGGGTCGCGGTGCTCAACGTGGGCGGGGCCACCGAGATCGAGGTGAAAGAGCGCAAGGATCTGGTGGATGATGCCCTGCACGCCACCCGCGCTGCCGTCGAGGAGGGGATCGTACCGGGTGGCGGCGTGGCGCTGCTGCGCTCGGCCAAGGCCCTGGAGAGCCTCAAACTCGCCAACGCCGATCAGGATGTCGGCGTCAAGATCGTGCGCCGCGCCCTCGAGGAACCGACCCGCATCATCGCCGAGAATGCCGGTCGCGAGGGGTCGGTGGTCATCAACAAGGTGCTCGAGAACCCTTCGGCCAACTTCGGCTACGATGCCCAAACCGACGCGTATGGCGATCTGGTGGCCCGCGGGGTGATCGATCCGTCCAAGGTGGTGCGCATCGCCATCCAGTCGGCCTCCTCGATCGCGGGCCTGATGATCACCACCGAGGCCATGGTGGCGGATCTCCCCAAGAAGGAGGCCGCACCCGCGCCGGGCGGTGGTCACGGCATGGGTGACATGGATATGTAAACGCCTACGCCAAGGGGGGCACGCCCCCCTTGGCGCCCATTCGCGTCACGGCGTGGCCATCGGCCCGCCAAATGACGCAGCCATTTGAGAAGCACGAATCGATTTGTTCGATTCGTGCAGGTTTGGTGATTCCACGAATGGAATCACCAAACAGCCTCTTAGTCCTGGCAAATGATGGGAACCTTCTGTAGAATATCGGACCATCATTCACACGAATGGTCTGTTTCTTCTTCATGACCCGCGTCCCGACTCAACCCATCACGAAACAGGAGAGCACCATGAAATCCAACATCGAAACCACGGAATGGGCCATCTGGGGAGGATTCGCGGCGCTCGTGATTCTGCTGGGTTGGCAGTTCGGACTGGCGGTCGGATTGGCCACCTCCCTCACCATCCCGTTCGTCATCATGCTCAAGAACGACTACCTGCGCCGCAAACACGGCTGGAAAAGCGAATACAGCGTCGGTGTCGCGATCCTGGACGAGGACCACAAACAATTACTCGACATGTTCTGGCGGATCTATCAATCCATGCAGAAGTCCTATGGCAAGGAGGACGCGGAGCAGGTTCTCGGGGAACTCCAGGCCTACACGATCGAACATTTCGGTCGCGAAGAGGAACTGATGCGGAAACATGGCTACCCGGAACTGGAGCGTCACCTCGCCGAACATGAGTCCATGAAGGCCAAGGTGATGGAGTTCAAGAGTCAGTTCGCCACCAACAGCCTGGAGGTCTCCCACGAGATGCTGCGGTTTCTCGAGAACTGGCTGATCACCCACATCACCAAAACCGATCAGGCCTATTCGGCATTCATGGTGGAAAAAGGGGAGCACTGATCCGAATGGTTCGGTTCGGCAAGCTCAGTCCAAAGGGAATGCAACCCAATCAACCCGGCAATAACGCCTGACCGCCGGCGGGAGACGCGCGATGAAGAGGAAGAACGGGATTCATGGAACGGTTCGGATCCACGCCTGGATGGTCTGGCTGCTCGGCGCAGCGTTGCTGCTGGTCGGCATCGGGCCGGCCTCGGCTCGGGAACTGCCGGATCTGACCGCCCTGGTGGAGAATCTCAAACCGGTCGTGGTCAACATCCAGACCAGCAAAAAGGCGCGCGGCGGCAAGCAGGCCGCGCCGGTCAACCCATTCAAGAACAGTCCTTTCGAGCAATTCTTCCAACCCTTCATGGATCGCACCCCCCAAGGGGAGATGCAGACCCAGAATCTCGGCTCCGGGGTGATCATCGATGCCGACGGTTACATCCTCACCAACAACCATGTGATCGAGGAGGCCGACGAGATCAAGGTCCGGCTCGTCGATGAACGGGAGTTCATCGCCAAGGTGATCGGCAGCGACCCGAAAAGCGATCTGGCCCTGATCCAGATCCCGGTGAAGCAAAAACTCGTGGCCGCCAAACTCGGCGATTCGGACACCCTCAAGGTGGGCGCCTGGGTGGTGGCCATCGGCAACCCCTTCGGTCTGGAGGCCACGGTCACCGCCGGCATCATCTCCGCCAAGGGCCGCGCCATCGGCAACGGCCCCTATGAGGATTTCCTGCAAACCGACGCGGCCATCAATCCCGGCAACTCCGGCGGTCCGCTCTTTGATCTCGATGGCAACGTCATCGGCATCAACACCGCGATCTTCTCCCGCTCCGGCGGTTACATGGGCATCGGCTTCGCCATCCCGGTCAACATGGCCAAGAACGTCGTGACCCAGCTCAAAAGCTCCGGCAAGGTGACCCGCGGCTGGATCGGCGTCGGCATTCAGGTGGTCACCCAGGAATTGGCGTCCGCCCTCGGACTGGATGCCGCGCGGGGCGCGCTGGTCTCCCAGGTGGTCAAGTCGGGTCCGGCCCAGGATGCTGGCATCAAGGCTGGCGACGTGATCTTGAAATTCAACGGCCAGGAGATCCACAAAATGCGCGATCTCCCCGCGATCGTGGCCGCCACGTCCGTGGGCAGCAAAGTTCCCGTGGTGATCCTGCGTGACGGCAAGGAGCAGACCCTGCAGATCAAGGTGCGCGAACTGCCTAAGGAGGAGAGTTCCGCCGCCGCCAGCAAAACGGACGGGGACAACGAGAAGACCGATCCCCTCGGCATCAAGGTAAAAGCCCTTGGCGACAACACGCGCCGTCAGGGACGCATGGCCGATGACATCAAGGGGGTGGTCGTGGCCAAGATCGATCCAGAAGGGGCTGGTGCCAAGGCCGGACTGCGCGTCGGCGATGTGATCGTGGATGTGAACCGGCAGGCCGTGGAGAGCCCCAACGACTACGAACAGGCGATCGACAAACTCGGGAAAAATCGCAACGTGCTGCTGCGCGTGGCCCGCGACGGGGGCGTGCTGTTCATCGCGGTCAATCTCGATCGATGAATCCGGGAACGGATCGACCCCTGCATCGGAAACGGAGGGGTCGATCCGGCGCGCGGATTTCTGTTGAAGGGATCAACCCTCCCGATCCTGAATCACCCGCACGAAACCGATCTGCTGTTCGCGCTGCTGATAGCGATCACGGGCCGCCTTGGCGTCGGCGTTGCGCTCGAAGACCCCGATCCAGACCTGCTTGACCGGGTGGCCATCGGCATCACGGGTCTCGTGGATCCGCACCGGATACCCCTTGGCGCGCAGTCGCTCGATCAAGGAACCCAACGTGCCGGGATTGGCGCTCGAGGCCACCTGCACCGCATAGCGAACCTTGTTCTCCGGCTTGACGGTCGGGCTTTCCCACTTGACACTCGGGCTCTCCGGCTTGACGGTCAAGTTCCCAGGCTTGACAGTCGGGCTTTTCGGCTTGGAGGTCAGACTCTCCGGCTTGGCAATCGGCAACGGCGGCGGTGGACGTGGCGCGGGCGTGTCCACACGCTCGAATGGACCGATTCCACCTTCTCCCTTCCAGGCCACCCTCGGCACCTCCCCCACCTTCCCGCCAATCGGCAAAACAATCGGCGCCTGATCCCAACGACCGCTGGAGGGAGTCCCGTTGGCCAATGGTCCGGGGTTGACAGCACGGGTTGGAGCCTGGCCTTCCTGCTCACGAGGGGAGAGGGACCAGTCCACATTCGCAACCTGCGCGGGCGGGAAAGATGATCGAACCACCCTGGCCAACGGCTTGACGAGAGGCAAGGGGGTGGTTTCGAAGGCCACCGACTCGTCTGCGGACTCCGACGGCACCGGGGGCCAGATCAAGGCCGGGGGCCGATTCTTTTCGGGAGGAATCGCCCCGTGTGGCAGATCCTTTCGGGTTGATCCCGAGCCTGGCCCGTTCCAGGCGAGGGGCTTTTCGCCCAGAGCATCGTTGAGCATCGGGTCACTTGCCTGGACGAAAAGCCGTTTCTGCCACGCCGCATCGTGAACACGCAACAGGCGGGTCAACCCGACCAACTCCAGATCCCCCCCCTGCTCGCTCAAGGGATCCCAACCGAGGGTGGCATACAGGCGTCCGAGGGCGCTTTGAAATCGGGCGAAGGATTCGTACTGCCGCACCCGTCCGAGTACGCCGGAGGCCACGGCATGCACATAGGAGAGCTGGCTGTCCAGCCCCATCTCTCCACGGTTGGCGGCATGGCCGCGCAGCCGATCGCGGGTGGCGTTCTCCTCCTGGACCCGCTTGAGCCCATCCCGCGCGGCCAGGTATTCGTGATAGGCGATGCGTGTTTGGCCGAGGATGGCCATGTGCATCACCAGTCGCCGCATCTGGATCACCTTCTCGCGGCTCTCGGCCAGATCGAGTTGCGGTCCGCCGTTCAAGGCGCGCAGCAGATTCCAGCTCATCCGGGCGCCGGCCTGGGCCCAGTGCTGGTAGAGCAGATAGCGACTGCCATCGAAGTTCTCCCCAACGTCAAACTCCAGTCCGGGAAAGAGCCGCGCGATCGCCTTGCGGGTCTCGTCGGCCTCGATGCGCGCCTGATACGCCTCGACGCGCAACTCCGGTCGCTGGGTCAACGCCTGTTGTTCCAGCTCGTCGATCGGCGCGGCCAACTCCGCCGGCGCCGCGCGCGCGCTCCCATCGTCCACCAGTTCAAACCGCTCGCCGGGGGGCAGATGGATCAGGGTGGCCAACTCTTCCCGCGCCACCGTCAACTCGGCCCGCGCCCGTTCCAACTGGTTGACGATCTCCAGCAATCCCAACTGATACTGCAGGCTGATAACCGGCGAACGGAGTTTCTCCTGTTCCACCTGACGCGCGGTGGCCAGGGCCTCATCGGCGGATTTCAGCACCGCGGCCACCTCCCGTTCCAACCCCTGGGCAGCCACGGCGCGCCAATAGGCAAAGCGCACATCCTTGATCAGGTTGTGGGCCGCCTTGCGACGCTGTTCGCCCTGAATCAGCCGCTTGTTCCCCTCCTGGCGGGCCTGGTAGTAGCTGACGCCGAAATCCAACAGATTCCAGCTCATGGTGAAATCCGCCGTGCCGGTCGCCTTCTCGCGGGAGATCGAAGGATCGGTTTCGACGATCCCGGTGGAGAGCGAGCGGCTCACCGAGGCGTTTTCCGGGGTGCGCGCGGAATATCCGGCGGCCATGGTCCAGCGGGGCAGCATGTCGAGTCGCGCCACCTCCTCCTGCTGGCGCGCCACCACCTCCTCCATGCGCTTGAGGCGATAATCCAGATTGTATTTCAAGGCACGGGCCATGGCCTCGTGCAGGGTCAGCGGACCCTCCAGGGGTTTGGCATCCTTGAACAACACCCCCCGATCCGCCTCGATCTGCTTTTCCCGTTCGTCCTGCGTCAAGGCGCTGGTCACCACCGAACAGCCACTCAGGGAGAGCGCCGTCAAAACGGCCACCATGCCACCCAAACCCGTGCGGGTGGCGCGACGTGGCTGTTGACCCCTGGTCCGATGAGAAGATACGCTCAAGGTGTACGGCTCGCTTTGCTGGTCAGAAGTGATGCGTTATCTTTCCAGTTGGGCAAGCATGAATCATGCCGTGCGGATTTATTCTGGTGGCGCGCCTCTCCATGATCCAGACGACTCTGAAGTAAATTATTTTTTACACTTGTAAAATTCATTCAGTATCAATAAATTGAACCTAAACTCCAGCTTGATGCGTAAAAAAAACTGACAACCGTTGACGACCTGTCAAGCTAACCTGTTGATAACAATAAAATAAAAAAATTCTGGTCGAATGGCGCGCGAGTTGCTAAATTGTTTGCTAAATCGTTGATAACCTCTGATTAAAAAACAAGAAAAACCGGAAAGAACCCGAAAGAAACACGGGAGCGCCATGCGATGAAACTTTGGCCCTGGATCCGCGAAAAACTCTGGCCAAACCACGCCAAGAGGGTCGCCCAGCCACCCGCCACCCCGGCGGCGCCCGCGCCGATCCGCTCCAAACTGGCCCTGCGGCTGGAACGACGCCTGATGTTCGATGCCGCCGGGGTGCTGTCCGCCGTGGCCGCCCTGCACCACGACAGCGATGGTCACGACGCGGACCATGGCGTCGATCACACCCCGATCACCCCCCCCATCGCCCACGATGCCGCCACCCCCGCCCCACGGGAGATCCTCTTCATCGATGCCACGGTGGAGAATCATCAGGCCCTGCTCAAGGATCTGCCCAGCGATGTCCAGGTGGTGATGCTCGATCCGAACCGGGATGGGGTGGAGCAGATCCGCGCCACCCTCTCCGGCGTGGCCGGCATCGAAGCCCTCCACATCGTCTCCCACGGGGCCGAGGGGACATTGGCGCTCGGCAAAACGGAACTGGATGTGGTCAACCTGGAAGACCATGCCCACGCCCTGCAGGATTGGGGCGCGGCGTTATCCGAAAACGCCGACATCCTGATCTACGGTTGCGATGTCGGGGCCGGGATGAGCGGCGCGGCCTTCGTGTCGCGGGTCGCCGAGTTGACCGGCGCTGATGTGGCCGCATCCAACAACCTCACCGGCGCCGCCGAACGGGGTGGCGACTGGAACCTGGAGGTCACCCGAGGCACCATCGATCGCGAGGTATTCGTCTCCTCGAGCGCGCGACTGGCGTTCCACGGTGTTCTACCTTCCGCTAATCCGATTATCGCAAGTATCAACGGGGATGTGCTCTCCTACAGCGAGGGGAGCGGGGCACTCCTCATCGATCAGGGGGGGAATGTCACGGTCACGGATGCCGATTCACCCGATTTTTCCGGCGGCCAACTCACCGTATCGATCAGCGCCAACCGCGACACCACCGACGACGTTCTGGCCATCCGCAACCAGGGGACCGGCGCGGGTCAAATCGGCGTCTCCGGGGCCAACGTCACCTATCAGGGCACGGTGATCGGCACGTTTGCCGGCGGAGGCGGCAGCAACGATCTGGTGGTCACCCTTAACGCCAACGCCAACCCCACCTCGGTCACCGCGTTGCTGCGCAACATCACCTACACCAACACCGACACCAGCGCCCCCTCGACCGCCACCCGCTCCATCGCCTTCCGTCTCACCGACGGCAACGGCGGCACCTCGACCACCGCCACCGCCAGCGCCGCGGTGAGCGCGGTCAACGACGCCCCCACCATCACCGGCGGATCGGCGCTTCTGTACACGGAAAACGATCCGGCCACGGTGATCGATGCCACCCTCACCCTCGCCGACGCGGACAACGCCAACCTGCAAGGGGCCACCATCACCATCAGCGGCAACTACCAGAGCGGCGCCGACACCTTGAGCTTCACCAACACCGGCACCATCACCGGAACCTGGAACAGCGCCACCGGCACCCTCACCCTCTCCGGTGCCGACACGCTGGCCAACTATCAGGCCGCGCTGCGCTCGATCAAGTATGCCAACAGCAGCGACGCCCCCACCGTTCTCACCCGCACCGTCACCTTCCAGGTGAGCGACGGCACCACCAGCAGCACGGCAGCCACCTCCACCGTGGAGGTCACCGCACGCAACGACGCCCCGGTGCTGATCGCGGGCGGACAGTGGTTCATTCCGCCCGTGCTGCGCACCGATGCCGCCAACACCGGCGCCTTGGTGGGATCGCTCTTCGCCGCCAGCGACATCACCGATGCCGATCCGACCCCGGTCGAGGGGATCGCCATCTACTCGGCCAACGACCTGGGCCTGGGAACCTGGCAGTATCGCGTCGATGGCGGGGCCTGGAACAACCTGCCCAACCCGCTGCTCACCACCCATGCCCTGCTGCTCAAATCCTCGGACGAAATCCGCTTCGTGCCCAACAACTCCGGTGGCGGACAACCCACGCTCTTCTTCTATGCCTGGGATCGCACCAACGGCGTGGCCGGCACCACGGTCAACGCCACCACCCGTGGCACCACCACCGAGTTCAGCACCACCGCCGGCATCATCAACGGCACGGTCAATGCCGCGCCCGTCCTCGACATCACCCCCAACCCGGCCTTGCCGACCATCACCGAGGACAACCTCACCAACACCGGAGCCACGATCAGCGCCCTGCTCGGCACCTCCATCAGCGACATCGACGCCGGCGCGCTCCAGGGGATCGCCATTCGCGGCGTCACCACCGACAACGGCACCTGGCAGTACTCCATCAACGCCGGAGCCAGTTGGACCGCCTTCGGCACCATCTCCAGCACCCAATCGCTGTTGTTGCGCCCCACTGATCTGGTCCGTTTCGTGCCGGACGGCGCCAACCCGCCCAACGATACCGCCCCTGGCTCCCTGAGTTTCACCTATGTCGCCTGGGACCGCACCGGACGCTCCTCGATGTGGTCGGCGGGCGGCAAGGTCTCGACCATCTCCCGCGGGGCGGCCACGCCGTTTTCCGCCAACATCGAAACCGCCACCATCACCGTCACCGACCTCAACGACGCCCCGCTCCTCACCGCCGCCGCTCCGACCCTGCCGGCCATCCTGCACACCGACACCTCCAACGCCGGCGTGACCATCGCCACCGTCGTCGGCACCTCGATCACCGATGTGGATGCGATCACCACCCCGCTGGAGGGAATCGCCATCCATACGGTCTCCACCGGCACGGCGGGTTGGTGGGAGTACTCCACCGACAACGGCACCAACTGGACCGCCACCGGCGCGGTGAGTTCCACCTCGGCCCTGCTGCTGCGTCCACAGGATAAAATACGCTTTCAGCCCGGCGGCGCGCTCACCACCAGCAATGCCGCGAGCTTCGGCTATTACGCCTGGGATCAAACCCAGAATCTCGGCCAGCAGGGCACCAAGGTCAACGTCGCCACCCGTGGCACCACCACGGCTTTTGGCACCGCCAGCGATACCGCCTCGATCCGGATCAATGTCGCCCCCACCCTGAATGCCGCCGCCACCCCGGCCCTGCCGACCATCACCGAGGATGAGACCACCAACAGCGGCGCGCAGGTCTCGACCCTGCTGGGAGGAGCCTCCGACATCGATGTCGGGGCCTCCCAGGGGATCGCCGTGTACGGTCTCTCCAGCGGCAACGGCACCTGGCAGTACAACACCGGCAGCGGCTGGAGCAACATCGGCACGGTCAACGCCACCTCGGCCCTGCTCCTGCGCGCCTCGGATTCGATCCGCTTCGTTCCCAACGCCATCAAGGGAACCACCCCGGATCTCTCGTTTTACGCCTGGGACCAGACCACCGGCACCGTCGGCACCAAGGTGAATGTCTCGACCCGTGGCACCACCACCGCCTTCAGCGTCAATGCCAACACCGCCTCCCTCTCGGTCACCGAGGTCAACGACGCCCCAACCCTGTCGGTCACCGCCTCCACCGTCACCTTCTCCGAAGGTGGCGCGGCGCTCGCCGTCAACAACAGCCTCACCCTGACCGACGTGGATGATCTCAACATCGCCGGGGCCACGGTGCAGGTCACCGGGAATTACCAGTCAGGCGAGGATCTGCTATCATTCGTCAACCAATCCGGCATCACCGGAAGCTGGAACAGTGCCACCGGCACTCTTTCGTTAACTGGAACCGCCACGAAAGCCGATTATCAGGCCGCGCTCCGCTCGATCACCTATCAGAACACCAACAGCGACACCCCCAACCCGGCCACCCGTACCGTCACCTTCGCCATCACCGATGGCAACTCCGACGGCACCGGCTTCGGCGCCCTGAGCGCCTCGGGCTCCCGTCCCGTTGCCGTCACCCCCATCAACGATGCCCCGACCCTCACCACCACCGGCACCACGTTGAACTTCAGCGAAGGGGATGGCGCCACCCTGATGGATCCGAATCTGCTGCTCGGCGATGTGGATGACACCCAACTCACCGGCGCCACGGTCCGCATCAGCAGTAATTACCTCTCCAGCGAAGATCTGCTGGCCTTCGTCAATCAATCCGGCATCACCGGCTCCTGGAATGCCGCCACCGGCACGCTTTCACTCGTCGGCACCGCCACCAAGGCAGACTACCAAACGGCGCTGCGTTCGGTCACCTACTTCAACAGCAACACCCTTGCCCCCAATAGCGCCGCGCGTACCGTAACCTTCACCATCACCGACGCCAACTCCGCCGGGCAGGGTTCCGGCGCCCAGAGCATGTCGGCGCAACGGGTCGTCACGCCGGTCTCCATCAACGACGCACCGCTCATGAGCGGATCCGCCGCCGCGCAAAATTATTCGGAAGGCTCCACACCCGTCCCCATCGACACCGCCATCCTCCTGAGCGATAACGACGACGCCAACATCAGCGGCGCTTCGGTCCAGATCGTCGGCAACTTCCACGCGGATCAGGACCAGTTGGCCTTTTTCAACGTTTCCGGCATCACCGGATCGTGGAACGCCGCCACCGGCACCTTGACCCTGACCGGCACGGACACCAAGGCCGATTACCAGGCCGCGTTGCGCACCATCACCTATCGCAACACCAACACCGACGACCCCAATCTCGACACCCGCACCATCCGTTTCACCATCACCGACGCCAACTCCAACGGCCAAGGCAACGGGGCGCTGGGCGTCAGCATCCAGCGTGATGTCACCCTCGCGGCGGTCAACGACGCACCCACCATCGCCACCACCGGCATGCCCCTCGCCTACACCGAAAGCGATACCGCCAAAGTGATCGACCCCTCCCTCACCCTCGCGGATGTGGATGATACGTTGATCACCGGCGCCACGGTCCGCATCACGGGAAATCACCTCTCCAGCGAGGATTCTCTATCATTCGTAAATCAATCCGGCATCACCGGAAGCTGGGATTCCGCCACCGGCATTCTTTCGTTAAGTGGAACCGCTTCGAAAGCCGATTACCAGGCCGCATTGCGCTCGATTACCTATCGCAACAGCAACGACAACGACCCCTCCATCGCCCCCCGCACCGTGCTCTTTTCAATCACGGACGCTGATTCCCAAGGCCAAGGTTCCGGCGTGCTCACCGGTTCCGCCGGTCGCAACATCATCATGACCGCCCTCAACGATGCTCCCAACATGACCACCGACACCCCCCTCGCCTACACCGAGGGGGATCCGGCCACGCCAATCGATGCGGGTTTGAGTCTGGTGGATGTGGATGACTCGACGATCATCCACGGCCTGGTGCAGATCACCGGCAACCATCTTGCCAGCGAGGATTTTCTCTCGTTCGTTGATCAATCCGGCATCACCGGGAGCTGGGACTCCATCACCGGCACCTTGACCTTGACGGGCACGGCCTCGAAATCGGACTACGAAGCCGCCCTCCGTTCCATCACCTATCAAAACTTGAACACCGACAACCCGAGCACCGCCATCCGCACCGTCACCTTCACCGTCACGGATGGCAACTCCAACGGTGTCGGCGACACCAACCTCACCACCAGCGGCAGCCGTTCGATTTTGATTGCACCCGTTAACGACGCACCAGGGGTCATCACCACCGTTGCTCCTCTGACCAATCTTGAGGCCGACGTCGCCACCCCAGTCGATGCCGGGATTTCGCTCTCGGATGTGGATGACACCCACATCTCGGGCGTGACCGTTCAAATAACCGGCAATTTTCTCGCCAGTGAGGATGTTCTCTCCTTTGTTGATCAGCCCGCCATCACCGGTTCCTGGAATCCGGCCACCGGCATTCTTTCGTTAACTGGAACCGCCACCAAGACGGACTATCAGGCGGCATTGCGCTCCATCACCTATCAAAACAGCAATCACGACAACCCGAGTATCGCCACCCGCACCGTGACCTTTTCGGTGACCGATGCGAATTCCAACGGCGAAGGGTCGGGCGCGCTCACCACCACCGCCACCCGGCAGATTCTTTTCTCGGCAATCAACGATGCGCCGGGTGTCTCCACTACCATTGCCCCGTTGAGCTACACCGAGGGCGATGCCGCAACGTCGATTGATGCCGGGATTTCGCTCTCGGATGTGGATGACACCCACATCTCGGGGGCATCGGTTCAAATCACCGGGAGTTATCTCTCTTCCGAGGATGTATTGAACTTCGTCGATCAATCCG
>JADGAY010000064.1 GCA_015231775.1 Magnetococcales bacterium
TCTGACCGGTCGCACGGCCCACAACCGTACCGTCAACTTTGCCGGCGACGCGGCCCTGATCGGTCGGATCGTGCGCGTGCGTGTCACCGACGGGTTGGCCAACTCCCTGCGAGGACAGTTGCTTGACCCTGGAACTCCCGTCAGGGAGTTCCAGGGTCGGGGGATGAGGGGGTTCTCCCCCCATCATGCAAATTAGCATGTCCACGCCCCCCTTTTCGTCGGATGAGACGAATTCATTTCAGACCCCCTCCCAAACAGCCGTAAATGTAATGGATGGGACGTGCCCCCCGGCGAATCCCGGTGCGCCAGACCCCCACGCCAAGGAACCTCAGGGCAGCACGCCCCGTGGGATGGTCGTCGAACCCGTGGACGCGGGTGAGGGGTCGGGGTTGACCCTGACCTTCCCGGACAATCGTCTGGCCGCCCTGCTGTTCGGGGCCTTTGACGCCCATCTGCACCGTCTGGAGGCACGGCTCGGCATCGCTTGCTATCCGGTCGGCAACCGGGTGACCCTGCTGGGCCCCCCGGAGATGCTGGAACGGGCGCATGGCCTGTTGACCGCCCTTTATGGCGCGCTCGAGCTGGGCCAACCGGTGGACGAGGCGCGGGTGGAGGCCGGAATTCTGGCCCTGGAGCGCCCGGACGACGGATCGGATCCCCTGGACGAGGCCACGGTGCTGCGCACCCCCTTGCGGGAGATCCGTCCGCGCACCCCGCGACAGGCCGATTACATCCGCGAACTGGGGCGGCGTCCCCTGGTGTTCGCCATCGGACCGGCGGGCACGGGCAAGACCTATCTGGCGGTGGCCGCGGCGGTGCTGGATTTCATCGAGGGACGGGTGGGGCGTATCGTGCTCACCCGCCCGGCGGTGGAGGCCGGGGAGCATCTCGGATTTCTGCCTGGGGATTTGCAGGACAAGGTGGATCCTTACCTGCGTCCCTTGTATGATGCGTTGTACGACATGCTCGGTTACGAGAGGGTGGAACGGATGCTCGGGCGCAACCAGTTGGAGATCGCGCCGTTGGCCTACATGCGCGGACGCACCCTGGCCGAGGCGACCATCATCTTAGACGAGGCGCAAAACACCACCATCGAGCAGATGAAGATGTTCTTGACCCGTTTGGGCGAAGGTTCACGGGTGGTGGTCTCCGGGGATGTCACCCAGGTCGATCTGCCCTCCAACCGCCGCTCCGGGCTTGCCCACGCCCTGGAGGTGCTCAAACGGGTGGATGGGATCTCCTTTGTCTGGTTTACCCACCGGGATGTGGTACGCCACCCCCTGGTGAAGCGGATCGTGCAGGCCTATGAAGAGGCGGCGACCCGTGAAGGGATGGCGGCGGGCCGGTTGGCATGAGCGGGTTGGTTGCGAGGGT
Organism: Magnetococcales bacterium; assembly: GCA_015231775.1. Taxonomy (GTDB): domain Bacteria; phylum Pseudomonadota; class Magnetococcia; order Magnetococcales; family Magnetaquicoccaceae; genus Magnetaquiglobus. The sequence continues at coordinate 1,375 of JADGAY010000064.1, forward strand.
GCGATGGGAACGGAACGGGTGAAATTGGGGGAGCGTCCGCGGGGTCGTCCGACGGATCGCCCGATGTTGCCTTCCTGGACGACGCTGTTGGATCTGGTCCTGTTTTTCGTGGTGGTGACCATGCTCACGGTGATCTTCTCACCGGTGGTGCTGCGGCCCCTCTATCTGCCGGACGTGGGCGACATCGCCACCCGCGACATCAAGGCGGATCGGGATATCCTGGTCGAGGACGCGGTAACCACCAAAAAACGGCGTCAGGAGGCGGCCTCGGCGGCGGTACCGGTCTACGACTGGGATCCCGGCGTGATGGAGACCGTGGCGCGTCGCATCGGCGAACATCTGAAGTGGCTGGATGAATCCCGCGGAGCGGCGGTGTCGCGGTTGGATTGGGACAAACTCCGCGACGCCTTCTCCGAACGCATCGAGGAGGTGATCGACGAGCAGGCCTTTTCGTCGTTGGTGGCCACCAAGGATCTCAACGGCCTCTCCACCGATATCGGCGCCTGGCTGGCCGAACATGCCCAGATCCGCGTGGTGAGTGGTCCGGAGGTGCTCAACGACCTGGCCCACAACCCGTTCGTGATCCACTCCATGGGGGACGAGGAGATCCGCACCTCGGGAAGCGGGGCCATCGGCCTGATGGATCTGATCGGCATGCGGCGCATGCTCGAGAAGTCGGTGGAGGATCGCTTCACCCATCTGCCGGGCGTGCTGCGCAAATGGATCATGGAGCAGATCAGCGTCAACATGCGACCCACGCTGGTGCTCAACCTGGCTGAAACCCGCACCCGTCGCGAACTGGCCGCCGCCGGGATCGATCCGGTCTTCTATCGGGTACGACGGGGCCAACTGGTGATCCAGGAGGGGGCCGAGGTCACCGATGCCGCCCGTTTGAAAATCGAAGCCCTCAACCAGACCCGCTGGACCGGCAAGATGGCCTTGAACCTCATGGGGATGGCCATGGCCCTGGTGCTCCTGATGTGGCTCGGACGCCGATTCCTTCTCACCACCTCCGCCGATTTCCCCCGTGATCGCAAGACCCTCTACATCCTCGGCACCATTCTGCTGATCACCTCGCTGCTCTCAAGCCTGATCTTCACCATGGGGCAGGGATTGACCGACTTTTTCGGTCTGCCGGCCCGATTGGCCAACTACCTGCCCATCACCGCCCTCGGCTCGGCCATGGCCTCCCTCACCATCGGCGCGCGGGCCGGGATTCCGGGCGGCGCGATGCTGCTCGGGGCGATTCTGTCGTTTCTGTCGGCCATGGAATCGGATGGCGGCCTGCCGATCTTTCTCTACTTCATGGTCGGCTCCCTGGCGGGCGGGGCCACGCTGCGGGTCTGTCGCAAACGCTACGACGTGCTGATCTCCGGCTTCTGGATCGGGCTGGCCCAGGCGTTGACCGTGCCGGCGGTGGAGTTGCTCTCGGATCGCATGCCCTCCCTGGATTGGATCGCCGGGGCCGGCGTCGCCCTGACCAGCGGCATGCTGATCGGACTGTGGGGACTGGCCCTGATTCCGCTGTTCGAGTACCTCTTCGACATCACCACCGACTCCCGGTTGCTGGAACTGGCCAGCGGGGATCATCCGCTCCTCAAAAGCCTCTCCCTGCGCAGTCCGGGCACCTACCACCATTCGGTGATGATGGGCAATCTCGCCGAGGCCGCCGCCGAGAGCATCAACGCCAATCCGCTCCTGGCGCGGGTCATGGCGCTCTATCACGATGTCGGCAAGATGAACAAGCCCCACTACTTCGTGGAGAATCAATCCGGCGAGAACCGTCACGATCACCTCTCCCCGTCCATGTCGGTGCGGGTGATTCAGGGCCATGTGAAGGATGGGGTGGACATGGTACGCGAGTACAAACTCGGCGGACCGATCCTGGAGGCGGTGACCACCCATCACGGCACCACCTTGTTGCAATATTTCCACAACCGCGCGGTCAATCAGGCGGCCAAGCGTGGGGAAAAGATCGACGACGGTGATTTTCGCTATCCCGGTCCCAAGCCGCAATCCAAGGAGGGTGGCATCCTGATGCTGGCCGACTCGGTGGAGGCGGCCTCGCGTACCCTGAAAACCCCCTCGCCGGCCCAGATCCAGGCCCTGGTGGCGCGCATCGTCGCCTCCAAGATCGCGGACGGCCAGTTGCAGGAGTGTCGCCTCACCCTGCGGGAGATCTCCCGCATCGAGGATGCCTTTACCCGGGTGTTGACCCTCGGGTTCTACCATCGCCGGATCGAGTATCCGGATCAAATCAAGAAACGCACGGAAGGAGCGCGTCATCATGTCGGCCACGGTTCTGGTAAACCTGTCATCGCCCCTGTGGCCCGCTGAGGATGAGGAGCGGGTCGCCCGCGCGGTGCATGCCACCCTGGAGGCGGAAGGTCGCGTCGGGGAGGAGATCGAGGTCGGCGTGCTTTTGACCGATGACGCCGAATCACGGCGCATCAACCAGGAGTTTCGCGGTCTGGATCGTCCGGCCAACGTCCTGTCGTTTGCCATGGAGGAGGGAGAGGCGTTCCCGGATCCGGAGACCGGCGCGGTGCTGCTGGGGGATGTGGTGATCCCCTTCGAGACCACCCAGCGGGAGGCCGGCGAGGCGGGATTGAAGCCGGGGGATCGGCTGGTCCATCTGGTGATTCACGGGGTGCTGCATCTGCTCGGCTACGACCACGAACGCTCCGAGGCCGAGGCCGAGCGCCAGGAGGCGCGGGAGGTGGCGATTCTGGCTGGTTTGGGGATTGCCAACCCGTATGAAATTTAACACCCTCCTTGACCGGTTGAACGCGCGGTGGCAAACCCGTTCCGCCCGCGCGTCGCTCTTGGCCTTCCTGGCCGGCATGCTGGCGATGTGGGGGCTGCCGCCTGCTCCGAATCCGCTCTGGGCCGTGGTCGGCGCGGCCATCTGGCTGCGCCTGTTGGAGAACACCTCCCCCAAACGTGGGGCATGGCTGGGCTTTCTCTTTGGTTTGGGCCATTTTCTGCAAGGTCTCGACTGGCTCTGGACCAGCCTGCACCTCTACGGAAAGATCCCTTCGCCGGCGGCCATGTTGATCATCGTGCTTCTGGCCGCGGTGCTCGCCCTCTATCCCGCGGTTTTCGGCGCCCTGCTTTCCACCCTCACCGCCCGTCCGTTGTTCATCCTCGCCGCCGCCCCAGCCCTGTGGGTGGTGACCGAATGGTTGCGGGCCCATCTGTTCAGCGGCTTTTTCTGGAACCCCCTTGGCCAGACCTGGGATGCTGCGCCGATCCTTTTGCAGCTGGCGGATCTGGGCGGGGTCTATCTGCTTTCGGCCCTGACGATGTTTCTGGCCGCCCTGCTGGCCTGGCTCTCCCGTTCCCAAAGCTGGGAGAAGCCGGGTCGGGTTGGTTTGGTGCTGCTGTTGGGCATCGGGACGTGCGCCGCCGGTTACGGCTACGGCACATGGCGTTGGCATACCCTGGCCGATGCCGAGGGGTCGCTGGAGTCGGCGCGGGGATTGCGCGTCGCCCTGGTGCAAGGCAACATCGCCCAGGATCTCAAATGGGTGCCGGAACGACAAAAGGAGTGGTTGGGACGCTACCTCGACCTGACCGCCGGACTGGAACAGCAGGTCGATCTGGTGGTCTGGCCCGAGACCGCCGCCGCCTTCTTTCTTCAGGCATCCCCCAGGGAGTTGGACAGGATCGTGGATATCAGTCGCGGCATCGATGCCCCGATCCTCACCGGCGCGCCGATGTATGAGCGGTTGGATGATCGTCTCGTGCGGTTTTTCAACAGCATGGTGATCATCGGGAGCGAGGAGATCGGGGATTTCGACTACCGCTACGACAAACACCACCTCGTCCCCTTCGGAGAGTACATTCCGTTTCGCGCCCTGGTCCCGGATTCGGTGCATAAACTCACCCACGGCAGCAAGGATTTCACCCCCGGTCCCGGCCCGGAGCTGTTGCGCTGGGAGATGGGGGATATCGGCCCCTTGATCTGTTACGAGGTGATCTTCCCGGACGAGGTGCGCACGCTGGCGGCTCAAGGGGCCCGCTGGCTGGTCAATCTCACCAACGACGGCTGGTTCGGCGAGTCGGCCAAACCGCAACACCTGGCCATGGCGCGCATGCGCGCGGTGGAGAATCGTCTGCCCATGATCCGGGTGGCCAACTCCGGCATCTCGGCGGTCATCGATCCATTGGGACGGGAGCTGGGTCGCATCCCCTCCAACCAGCAAGGGGCCCTGGTGGTCACCCTCGCCGCCGGACCCGGTGGCAGCGTCTGGTCCGGATACGGCCATCTGTGGCCGGCCTTTTGGGCCGGGGTGTGTCTTCTCTTCTGGGTGGCCGGGCGTATCGGCAGAGGGCGGGGCTTGAAAGAGCCGCGCTGATCGCCTCGGCTCCGAGTGGTCCGGAACCGGGAGATCCGGGATGATATAACTTATCCGCGTGCCTCGATGATCCGATCCTGGAGCAGCAGGGCGTGGAGCAGGTATTGACTGGTGGAGCTGGGGAATCCGGCGGATTGAAAGGGACCGAAAAAGAGCGGAAACGACCCGGCCAGGGCGCCGCGCATCGGCGAGTCGAAGGGATCGACCACCTGGACCCCCTTGAGAAAATCCACCAGCCGGTGACCTGCCTCCAGAAAGGTGGCATCCCCCAAGGTCTGATAGAGTCGGAAACAGACCACGGAGAGCTGCGCACTGCCGGTCAGACAGGCGCTGCGGGAGGCTTGCGACCAGTCGGCATGCCACCGGCCCGGCAGGAATCCGCTGGGACGGATGACCTGGACCAGGGGCAGCGTGCCGCGCCGTGCCGCGTCGATGAGGGTGGTATCGCCGCTGGCGATGCCGGTCTCGAGCAACCCCTGCACGGTCTGGGCAATGGCAAGGGTTCGGGGCGCTCCATTCCGCGCGGGATCGTTGCGCGCGAACCAGCCATTCTCCTGTTGCAGGGCCAGGGTGTTCCGGGCCAGTCGCAGCGCCGCCTCCCGGTAGAGGGTAACCCCCTTCAGGGTTCCAAACAGATGCAACCCCCAGGCGCCGAGCACCTGGTTGGCCTGGAACGACCGGGCGGGCACGGGTTCAAGCGGATGCGCGCGCTCTTCGGCCTCCCAATCCAGGCAGCGCACCAGGAAGTCGGCGGCGCGGTGGGCGGCCTGATCGATGCGCGGATCGGGTTCGTGTTTGAGCAGCGCGGCAAAACCGTGCAACACCATGCCCGTGGCCAACCGTGTCGCTTCGCGGGGATCCGACCCCCGGTCGTCGGTCTGGATGGCCCCCGAGGGCATCTGGAGATCCGCCGCCCAGTGGGCCATGGCCAGCAACCGTTCGCGCATCACCGCGTTGGAGAAGCGGAGCGCGTAGTCAAGGAGGGCGCTAAGGCCGGATCCGGTGCTCTGCGGACAGGAGGGGCGCCATCCATGGCCCGAGTGCTTGAACGCTTGCGGATCACAGGGAAAGTAACCCTCGGAGAGCCCGTCATCGGGGGTGGCCTCCCAGGCGCGGATCAGCCATTCGGCGGTGGCGTGGGCCCGTTGCCGGCAGACGCCATCCACGGGCTGGACCGTGCCGGTGAGATAACGGCGTTGATCGCGCCAGGCCACCTTGGCAAAGGCGCGACTCCGTGGCAGCCGACTCAGGCGCGCCAGATGGTCGCGCGGCATCTGGAACTGGCTCCGGAGCCATGCGGATCCCAGCAGACGGAGCAGCGTGCCGGTTCGGAGCGTGGTGTTCATGGATCGTGACGGGGGGAAGGGAAATGCGGTTGGGTGGTCATGGGATGAATTCTACTGGCAATGTCCGGTGGATACCATCCTTTTTTTGACCAGGGTCGGCGGTGGCGTTGTCGGGGGGATGCGCCGTTTCACGGCGCGGGTGTCAGGATGGGCATGGTCTGTTTATTGCTAGGTTTTGAATCTCTTTCCGTTTACCGAGGAACTCCCGCGAGGGAGGTCCACGGGCGGGGTGTGCGTGGTGGGCTCCCCCCATCATGCAATTGACGGCGATGGTAGGTGAGGAGATCGCTCATGTTTGAAACCGCGGACTGGATGCGCATTCAGTTGGATCTGATCAAGGGGGTTCCAGTGGCTTATCAGAGCCTGCTGACCCGGCTGCACGGCGAAGGGTTGTGTGAAATGGAGGGCGGGGTGGATGAGTCGCGTCAATCCCGGCTGCGCGGTATTCTGGATGAGTGCTGCGACCGGTTCGTGCTGCGCTTCTGAAAGACCGATGCCGACACCTGTTTGACCACGTTTTATCTTGATGCGCGGTGCATCCAGGATTAAAATATTCTTTTTTCACTTGAATCTGGCGGGATTGCCGTGCCGGTGGAAAGGGGTGTGGACATGACGGCGTTGGGCGGTGAGGGGGTTGATCTTCCGTTTCATCAGCGACTGGAAGGTCGCTTTGATGGCATGATCCGCCTGACGGATCTCTCCACGCTCGGGGAGGCGGTCTCCCGACATGACGGCTGGTACGTTCTCGAACCGCGTCAACCCTTCCCGGAGCAGCCGATCGACGGCTCGACGGCCAGTTCCCATCTGCAAGAGCTGGTGGGGGAGATTCTGCGCGAGGAGCGTGGGGTCTGGACCACCATGGTCTATGTGCAGAGCTTCGAGGATCCGCGCATCATCAAGGTGTTCCATCCCCGGCGCGCGGGTTGTGGTTGTGGCGGCGGCGGCGGGATCCTCCCCTGGAAGGTCTTCACCCGTTTCAACCCCGAGCCGGTTCCGGCCTGGGATGCCACCCTCTGCGATACCACCTCCGGCGAGCGCACCGCCTCCTGGTTCAAGAAACTTTTCTGACTGAAAACGTGCATGATGGGGGGAGAACCCCCTCACCCCCCCATGCGTGGACCTCCCTGGCGGTGCTCCCACCACGGCAGCGGTCCGGCCCGTTGTTCATGACAAGGGCCGAACCGCTTCTGAATCATTCCCCATAGGTGCACAAATAGGCGGTGTCCACGGCCACTTGCAACTGAAATTTGGCGTTGGCCGGCACGATGAAGCTCTCGAAGGGGTTGAAGGTGCGCCATTCGGTTTCACCCGGCAGCATCACGGTCAACGCGCCACTGACCACGGTCATGGTCTCGAGCTGACTGGTGCCAAACTCGTATTCACCGGGCACCATCACGCCGACCGTGGCCGGCAGGGTGGCGGTCTGGAAGGCGATCGATTTGACCGTGCCACCAAAATACTCATTGACTTTCAACATTTTTTTCTCCGATTTCCAGGCATGCATTGAATTGAGAACAGCTCGGGCCCGACCTTCTCACGGCACGGGCCGCAACACCACGCGCCGGTTCTTGGCACGTCCCTCCACCGTATCGTTGGAGGCGACCGGTTGCTCGAAGCCCAGGCCGATCACCTGCAACCGTTCCGCCTGTATCCCGTGTCCGACCAGATACGCCCGCACCGCCTCGGCCCGTTGCTTGGAGAGGCGTTCATTGGAACTGGCGGAGCCGATGCGATCGGTATGGCCCTGAATCTCCACCCGCAGGGTTGGATTCTCCTTCATCACCTGTGACACCCCGTCGAGCAGCGGGAAGTCGGTGGCGGCGATCGTATGACGGTTGGTGGCAAAGCGGAGATTCTCCAGCACCCAACAGCCAGCCTCATTGACCTTGGCCCCGGCGGGGGTGTCGGGACACTGATCCCGGTCGTCGGGCACCCCATCCGCGTCCCGATCGAGGGGGCACCCCTTCTCATCGACCTCGACCCGTTTCGGAGTCTCCGGACAGCGGTCCAGATCATCCGTCACCCCGTCGCCATCGCTATCCAGCGGACACCCCTCCCGATCCACCGGCACCCCCCTGGGGGTGGCTGGACAGCGATCCTTGCCATCTTTCACCCCATCGCCATCGGCATCGTTCAAATCGTCGCAATGGTGGACCACGCCCCGAAAATAACAGGGGGTACCCTGGATCATGGTGGTCAGGATTTTGGGATCGGCCCCCAACTCGGGGTCCGGCACGAGCGCACCGGAACAGCCACCCAGGAGCAACGGAACAACGGCCCACCTGGACAGATCCACCAGGCGCGTGACGAATCGGGTTGGTCTCATCGGAAGCGCACACTCCTCGCGGCAGGCGTTGACCGGGCGCGGTTGGCTGGAATAGCCCTTTCCCAACCCATCAACGCGGATTCGAATCGATCCGATCGTCCCGAACAACGCGGGGTTGGAGCGCGGATCCTTTTGGGAACTCAACGACAAAGTCCCATTCTAGCACGCGCGATTGGCGAAATCCAGCCGATCGAAGCAGAGTATCCATTCGATAATTCGATCAAAAAGAAGGTCTTGGCGGATTTGACATCCCAAGCGGGACATCATTCCAACGCCGTCATGGTTCCACCATCCGATAATCTTGCTCAAGGATGCAGGCCCTTCTCCGCCAAACCGACCCACGTCGCCATAAACCATAAGCGAAATGGGCATTTCCCGAATGATCCCATGATGAATTGCCAAAAGGGAAAATGCCGGCATGCCACTTGCTAAAGTACCGGCAACCTCGAAATCGTCATCGGAAGCGCAGCGGTAAAGTTTGATTAATGGGTTGAAATTAAAGAATTCAATAAAATTTACGTTAAAGAATTGTCACATTTGGCAACAAAACCATGCGAAAGCAGGGTCAAGCCCCCAACGCTTGCCCCGCGTCTTGAAAAAGGCACACGAAGGAGACCGGATCATGTTGGACAGACGATTTGTTCTCAAGGCTTTGGCTCTATCCATGGGAGGACTGCTCCTTCCTGGATCGATGGTGCACGCGGCCATGTCCAGACCGCGCATCACCGATGTGCGTTTCTCCACGACCCCCAACCGCACCCGCATCATCTTCTCCTTGAATCAGGAGATCAAACACGCCCTGGCCACGCTGCGGGATCCCGATCGGGTGGTGCTCGACCTGCAGGATACCGAACTCTCCTCGGATCTTAATCTGCTCTCCTTCACCGATCCGATCGTGCGCAAGGTGCGCACCGACTCCCTGGGCAACGGCACCATGCGCGCCGTCTTCGAACTCCAGGATGATGCCACCAGTCGGGCTTTCCTGATCAAGGACAAAGAGGGGAATCGTCCCCGCCTGGTGGTCGAGTTCACCGCCACCGAAACCCAGGATGAGGCTGATGCCAGCCAGGCGCAATCGACCAGGCCCGAAAAGCCGCTGGTGGCGCGCAAGGGCAAGCGGGATATCGTCATCGTGCTCGATCCGGGACATGGGGGAATCGATCCGGGCGCCATCGGTGCGGGTGGCGTCAAGGAGAAGGATGTCGCTTTGGCGGTCGCCCGGCAGGTGGCCCGCGAAATCAATGCCACCCCTGGCTACAAGGCCTTCCTCACCCGCAACGAAGACCGCTTCGTGGGGTTGAGCCGTCGTTGCGCCATTGCCCGCAACCACAAGGCCGACCTCTTCATCAGCCTGCATGCCGATGCCTTCCATATCCCCTCGGCCCGTGGGGCTTCGGTCTACTGCCTCTCCGAACGGGGGCGCCGCAATCCGGTTCCGGCCAACCACAAATCCCTGATGCTCGGCAATACGCTGCTTTCGGCCATCGCCAGCACCCCGAGTCTCTCCCTGCACTTCAAAACCATCAAACAGGCCCGCTTCGCGGTCCTCAAGACCCAGGAGATCCCCTCGGTCCTGGTCGAAATGGCCTTCCTGAGCAACCGTCAGGAGGAGATGCTCCTGCGCAAGAGTTCGCACCAGGCCTCCCTGGCCAAGGCGGTTACCGTTGGGGCCAAGAATTTTGTGCAGAAGACCGGTTTGGCGTAAGCGGGTGGGCAAATAATCCAATTTTGAGCGTGATCAGATCGGTCGAACGTTCGAAATATTAACAAAAGTAATCATATACTCCAAAAAAACGGGGTGAGACCGAATCGTCTCACCCCGTCATCCTGTTGCCACCATCCAGAGTCGAAATCCGTCATTGAACGGATGGGGTGTCAACCGCCCGCCCAATTCACACCTCAATCCGCTTTCCACCAATCCTTGGGAATCAGATTCAGTTCACCGAGTTTGACCAGCAATTTGCCACGGGTGATCGGCTTGTTGAGATAGTCGGAGCAGCCGCCGACATCGAAGGCTTCGGTGATCTCCGACATGGCATCGACGGCGGTCACCATGATGATCGCGGCGCGATTTTCTTCGGTCACCTGATACTCCCGCTCCAGGGCCCGCATTTGTTTGAGCGCCTCCTGACCATCCATGATCGGCATCATGATGTCGAGCAGGACCAGATCATAGGGGGTGCCGTCCACCAGTTCGGCCTCGAAGATCTCCACGGCCTCCTGTCCGTTGGTCGCCACGTCGCAATGGGCGAACGGCTTGAGAATATCCGCCAGAAGGGAGCGATTTTCCGGAATGTCATCCACGATCAGGGTGTTCATAGTGTGCCTGGCTTTTTGAATGAGCGCTCAAGGTTACGGATTGTTGCAATTATTCATAATCATTAATAGCAAACATGTCCATTATCGGCAAGTGGAAATCGAAAACGCGAACCGGGAATGGTCAACACCATTCCCGGTTGAAGTGGACATCGGTCATAAAACGGCAGAATCACCGTTTCGCGGCGGATCGCTGGTCGATCCACTTTTGCCACACCAGAATGAATCCCAGGGCGATGAAAGCGCCCGGCGGCAGAATGAAACCCAAGGCGGGTTGGAAATCGGCGGGCATGATCTGCTGGCCAAAAAGCTGGCCGGAGCCGAGCAGTTCGCGCGCGGCACCGAGCAGGAACAGGGCAAAGGTGAAACCGAGCCCCGTGGAAATGCCATCCAGGATCGCAGACACCGGGGTGTTTTTGGAGGCGAACGCCTCGGCCCGTCCCAGGATGATGCAGTTGACCACGATCAGCGGGATGAAGAGTCCCAGCACCTTGTGCAGATCGTGCACGAAGGCGTTCATGGCCAGATCGACGATGGTGACGAACGAGGCGATGATGATGATGAAGGCCGGAATGCGCACGTCGTTGGGGACCACCTTGCGCACCATCGACACCACCAGGTTGGAGCCCACCAGCACGGCGGTGGTGGCCAGACCCATGCCGATGCCGTTTTCCGCCGAGGTGGTCACCCCCAGGGTCGGGCACATGCCGAGCATCTGGACAAAGACGCCATTGTTCTTCCAGAAGCCGTTGACGATGATTTCCTTGGTCTCGGATACGCTCATTTGGCGGACTCCTCGGCAGGGGTTTTGAAGATCTTTTCCTGATTTTCCGCGTAGAAATCCAGACCGCGCTTGATGGCATTGACGATGGCGCGCGGGGTGATGGTGGCGCCGGCGAACTGATCGAATTCGCCGCCATCCTTTTTGACACCCCACTTGGCATTCTTGAGATTCTTGCCGATGAAGGCGCCGAGCCAGTTATTCTTGAAGATCTTGTCACCCAATCCCGGCGTTTCGGCATGGGCGACGATGTTGATGCCGGTGACGGTACCGGTGGCATCGACGCCGATCAGGATGTCGATGTTGCCGGAATAACCGTCCGGAGCGGTGACCATGAAGGCCACGCCGAGATCCGTGCCCGCCTTGCGGGAGCGGTAGAACGGCACCGGCTTGGCCTTGCGGTTGATGCGCTTGTCGGCCAGTTGGACGAAATCCCTTTCCGGGGCGTTGTCGAACCCCTTGGGCAGCACCTGGGCCAGGGAGTTGAGCAGTTCCTGCCGTTGGGTCTGAGCGATCGGCCCGCGGGTGACATCCTCGACGCCAGCCAGGATCGCCGTGGCGATCAGACCCACGATCATGAGAATGACACCCATCTTGAGAAAATGCGGCATTGGCGGTCTCCTAGAGGGTCTGTTTCTTTTTGCCGTAGGTCAACGGCCTGGTATATTGATCGATGAGGGGCACGGTGGCGTTCATGATGACAATGGCGAACGACACCCCTTCCGGATAACCGCCCCAGGTGCGGATCAGGAAGGTCAGCAGTCCGCAGCCGAGCCCGAAGATGATCTGTCCCTTGGGGGTGACCGGCGAGGTCACGTAGTCGGTGGCCATGAAAAAGGCGCCGATGATCAGACCGCCGGTGACCAGATGGAACAAGGGATCCGGATAGGTGCTGTTGTCGATGAGCCAGAAGATCGCCGCCGGCACGATGCAGCCGAGGATCATGGTCATCGGGATGTGCCAGGAGATGACCCTCTTGCGCAACAGATAGATCCCGCCCAGGGTGAGGAGAACCGCCGAGGTTTCGCCCAGGGAGCCCTTGATCATGCCGCCCATGGCGGCCAGGATGTCGAAACCGAAGGCGCCGCCCAGGGCTTCGCGCACGGTTTTGCCCATGCCGGTCTCGGTGCGGAACTGACCGAGCGGGGTGGCCGTGGAGAGGGCATCCAGCAACTCCGGGGTGTTGAAGGGGGCGGAGATGATCATCGCCAGACCCTGGGAGAGGGTGAGGGCGTGATCGCCGGTCAACGGCGTCGGCGCCGGCCACGAGGTCATCTGCACCGGGAAGGAGATGAGCAGGAAGACACGGGCGATCATGGCCGGGTTGAACATGTTGTAGCCCAGGCCGCCGTAGAGCTGTTTGCCCAAAACGATCGCGAAGAAGCCGCCCACCAGACAGAGCCACCAGGGGGAGTTGGGCGGCATGCTCATGGCCAGCAGCAGGCCGGTGAGGGCCGCCGATTGATCGCCGACGGTGGAGGGGCGTCCCCGGATGATGTTGAAGAGCCGTTCCGAGACCACGCAGGCGGCGACGGTGATCAGCATGACGAACAAAGCCGACCAGCCGAACACCATGACACCCATGGCGGCGGCGGGCAACAGGGCCCAGATCACGCTCTTCATGACCTCGGGAACGGACAGTCCCCCATGCACGAAGGGCGAGGAGGAGATCTTGAAGCTGCTCTTGGTCATGCAACACTCTCCACGGTGGCGGGTTTGGCGGTTTCATCCGCGGATTTGGCGGCAGCCGCCTTCTTGCGGGCCTCGGCAGCCAGACGCATCTCTTCCTTTTTCCGCTCCTTCTCGGCCTTCTCCGCCTCGACGCGCGCCAGCTTGGCCTGACTGCGTTGCCGGGTCAACTCGGCCTTCTCCTTTTCGCTCCGTTGCGCGGACACCGCCATCTTGCCATAGCGGATGTAGTGGACCAGAGGGATGTGCGAGGGACAGACATAGGCGCAACTGCCACACTCGATGCAATCCTTGACATGCACCTCGGGGAGTTGATCGACCAGGTCGTTCTTGGCGCGCCAGACGATTTCGCACGGGGTCAGCTCGACCGGACACACCTCCAGGCAGTTGCCGCACCGGATGCAGGCCTGTTCGGGCTTGTCCACGATCTCCTCGGCGGTGAGCGCCAGCACGGCGGCGGTGGCCTTGACCACCGGCGAGGCCAGATCATGCACCGCGGTACCCATCATCGGGCCGTTCATGATCATTTGTTTGACGCCCGGTTTCAGGCCGCCGCAGTGGTCGATCAGCTCCTGGATCGGGGTGCCGATCGGCACATCGAGGTTGGCCGGACGCTTGATGCCGCGACCCGATACCGTGACAATGCGCCGGATCAGGGGACGACCATGCAGCACCGCGTCGCGCACCGCGATGGAGGTGCCGACGTTCTGCACCGTGGCTCCGGTATCGGTGGAACGACCTCCCGAGGGAACCTGACGATGGGTGATCGCCTCGATGAGCTGGTTCTTGGCTCCTTGCGGATACAGCACCGGCAGCACCTGGACAACGAAGTTCGGCAACCCCTGGATCGCCTTCTCCATGGCCTTGATCGCGCCGGGCTTGTTGGCTTCGATGCAGATCAGGCAGTGGGTGGCCTGGATGGCGCGCATCATCAGTTGCGCCCCCTCGACCACCTCGATGGAGCGCTCTTCCATCATCCGCGAGTCGTTGGTGATGTAGGGTTCGCACTCCACGCCGTTGATCAGCATCACCTCCACCGGCTTGCCGCGCGGCGGGGTGAGCTTGATGTGGGTGGGATAGACCGCGCCGCCCAGACCCACCACGCCGCCCTCGCGTACCTTGTCGCGAATCGATTTGGAATCGGCCTCGAAGGGATTCTCCAGCCCCTTGAGGGTGGGATCCCATTCGTCCAGACCATCCGGAACCAGGGCGATGCACTGATCGGGCAGGCCGGAGTAGTGGCCCACCATGTGTTCGGTGATCCCTTCGATGGTTCCAGAGGTGGAGGCGTGCACGGTGGCGGAGACGTTGGAGACCGATCGTCCGATCAGTTGCCCCTTGTAGACCTTCTCTCCAGGCGCGACGCACGGTTCGCAGGGCGTCCCGGTGTGCTGCTGCAGCGGAATGTACAACCGCTTGGGCATCGGGATCTCCTCGATGGCGCAGTGCTTGGCGAGATGTTTGTTCTCGACTGGATGCACGCCACCATGAAACTTCTTCAAGGTACGTTGTATGATTCCCATGTTGACGCCTCGTTCGTCTAATGCTCGCGTGAAGGGGGAACCTTACCCCTTTTCCGTGGTCTGGCCCAAGCGGGTTCCACGGTACATGTCGCCGACCGGAAGGATCCGCGCGGCTGGCATCAGTGGAGCGACTGGTAATGGATCGGTTTGACCCACTGCCAGTTGTGGATGTTGGTCGGGATTGGCACCATGTCGATGCAATCGACCGGACAAGGTTCGACGCAGGCTTCGCAATCGGTGCACATGTCGGTGATCACGGTGTGGGATTGTTTGTTGGCGCCGACGATGGCATCCACCGGGCAGGCCTTGATGCAGGCCGTGCAGCCGATGCACCGATCTTCGTGGATGTAGGCGGTGCGTGGGCCATGCTCTTCCATGGCCACGGGGTCCACCCCCAGGATGCCGGCGATGGCCTCCATGGATTTGGTGCCGCCTGGGCTGCACAGACCGATGGAGACCGACTCTTCGCCGGCCAGTGCCTCGGCGTAGGCGTGACAGCCGGGAAAGCCGCAGTTGCCGCAGTTGGTGGACGGCAGGGCGGACTCCAGATTCGCGACCAGGGGATCCACCTCGACATGAAACTTGATGGCCGCGTAGCCAAGTCCCAGCCCTGCCACCAGGGCCATGCCTCCCATGCTCAATACCGCTTCAATCATAGCTTTCTCCTACTTGAGATCATGGACGTTGCTTGCGTGATTGATAGATTTTTCTCAGAGGCTCACTTGACCATGCCCGCGAAGCCCATGAAGGCCAGTGACAGCAGACCGGCATTGACCAGGGCGATCGGCGCCCCCTTGAACAGGGCTGGCACGTCGGACAGATCGATCCGTTCGCGCATGCCGGCGAAGAGCACCAGGATCAGACCGAAGCCGGTGGCCGCACCGAAGCCGTTGACCGTGGCCTGGAGGAAGTTGAGTTCTTTCTGAATGTTGATGATCGTCACCCCCAGCACCACGCAGTTGGTGCTGATGAGCGGCAGGAAGATGCCCAGGGAGTTGTAGAGGTCCGGGCTGGTCTTGTGGACGATCATTTCGGTGAGTTGCACCAGGGCGGCGATCACCAGGATGAAGGAGAGGGTGCGCAGATAGTCGAGTCCCAGGGGGTCGAGAATGTAGCGCTGGGTCAGCCAGGTGATGATCGACGACAGGGTGATGACGAACACCACGGCATAGGCCATGCCCACGGCGGTCTCGACCTTTTTGGAGACGCCCAGAAACGGGCAGATCCCCAGGAATTTACTCAAGACGAAGTTGTTGACCAGGATCGTGCTGACCAAAATCATGATGTAGTCCGTCATGGCGAGCGCACCTTTAGTGGAAGTTGCTTGGTCTGGCGGATTCCGACGCCCCTCAACGTCAAGATCCGATGGTGTGGCAGGATGAGGCGGTATATTAGATACTACTTATTTGGATACCAGACAATGGAAAAAAATCTTCCCCAACATCATGTTGCACTGCAATACCACTTGACGGATCGGTGAAAGAGGGGCAAAATGATATTTTTTTGTAGCGGTAACAATAGCTTGTAAATCCAACTCGATCGGGAGGATCGGAATGCCACCTATTCAAGCAGAACAAATCCTGGATGCCCTCAAACAGGTCATGGATCCGGATTTGAAGCGCAATATCGTCAGTCTGGGGTTTGTCAAGGATATCGTGATCCAGGGAGGGCAGGTCTCTTTCAAGGTGGAGTTGACCACGCCGGCCTGTCCGGTCAAGGGGATGCTGCAAAAACAGGCACACGATGTGGTCGCCGCCCTGCCGGGGGTGGAGTCGGTCGAGGTGACCATGACCGCCCAGGTGCGGCATGCCCAACAAAAAGAAAATACCGACCTGATCCCCGGCGTGCGCAATGTGATCGCCGTGGCCTCGGGCAAGGGTGGGGTGGGCAAGTCCACGACAGCGGTCAACCTGGCCCTGGCCTTGGCCGCGAGCGGGGCGTCGGTCGGTATTCTCGACGCGGACATCTATGGTCCGTCACTGCCGCGCATGCTCAATGTGACCGAAAAACCCGAGCCGGGCGAGGAACGCAAGATGAGTCCGATCCGGGCCCACGGTCTGGCGGCCATGTCCATGGGCTTCTTCATGGACGAGGCCCAACCGGTGGTATGGCGCGGTCCGATGGTCGGGATGGCGGTCGAGCAGATGTTGCGGGATGTGGATTGGGGCGATCTGGACTATCTGGTGGTGGATCTGCCGCCAGGCACCGGGGATGCCCAGTTGACGCTCGCCCAAAAGGTGCCGATCACCGGTGTGGTGATCGTCTCCACGCCCCAGGCCGTGGCTCTGGCCGATGTGCGTCGCGGCGTGAACATGTTCTTGAAGGTGGATGTCCCGGTGCTCGGGGTGATCGAGAACATGTCCTATTATCTCTGTCCGCAATGCGGCCATCGGGCTGATATCTTCGATCATGGGGGTGCCCGTCTCGAGGCCGAGGCCATGGGCGCGGAGTTTCTGGGCGACATTCCGTTGGATATCGTCATCCGTGAGAACATGGATGTCGGCACGCCGATCGTGATGGCCGCGCCGGAGAGCCCCCAGGCGCTCAAGTATCGTGAAATCGCGGAAAAAATCGCGGCCAAGGTGGCCAGCATGGGGTTTGCGGAGAGTCGTTTCCCCAACATTATCGTGGAGTAGGGCCTGCCCACCGGTGGTGGAAAACTGGTTGGGTCCAGGGGCCAGTGGCCCCTGGTGGGATCCAAGGGCAAAGCCCTTGGGACTCTTCTTTTGCCTTTCGCGCGCTTTTACGATAAAGCGATTTTTCGCGCCTTTTGCGAAAAATCGCGCAAGCGCGCGGTCTCATGTGCCGTGAGTCGTTGCCGGTTTTGGGCAACGACTCACGGCGAATTGCACGTCAGCACCTAAGCAGCCTTCGGCGGCCTGTTTTTTGGGCCATGTTCGCGGGATCGTTTCGCCAAAGGCGCGAAACGATCCCGCAGCCAAGGCTGCGCGCAGCGTTTTTTCGCAAAGATCGCGAAAAAACGCTTTTTTGAAGAGCGCGC
>JADGAY010000294.1 GCA_015231775.1 Magnetococcales bacterium
CAGGATGCGGAGGTGTTGGCCAGCTTGGCGCGGATCTTTGCCAGACCATGCCGGATCTGCCCAGGGAGCTGGTGGCCCTGCCCGATTTCACCCTGATCAACGCCGGTGGCTTCCATGCCGATCCCCAGGTGGATGGCACCCGTTCCGAGGCCTTCATCCTGCTGCATCTGGGACGTCGCGAGGCGCTCATCGGTGGCACGGCCTATGCCGGCGAGAACAAGAAGGTGGTCTTCTCGCTGATGAACTATCTGCTGCCGTTGCAGGGGGTGTTGTCGATGCACTGCAGCGCGAATATCGGCGAACAGGATGACGTGGCGGTCTTTTTCGGTCTGTCGGGCACGGGCAAGACCACCCTTTCCACCGATCCGCGTCGTCGCATGATCGGGGATGATGAGCACGGCTGGTCCGAGCATGGGGTGTTCAATCTCGAGGGGGGGTGCTATGCCAAGGTGATCCGGCTCCATCCCCAGGCCGAGCCGGACATCTGGGACTGCACCCGCAAGTTCGGCACCGTGCTGGAGAATGTGGTCCTCGATCCCACCAGTCGGCGCGCGGATCTGGATGATGACTCCCTGACCGAGAACACCCGCGCCGCCTATCCCCTCGCCTCCCTGCCCAAGATCCAGATCAGCGGCAAGGCCAAGCACCCATCCCATGTGATTCTGCTCACCGCCGATGCCTTTGGCATCATGCCGCCGGTGGCCAAGCTGACCGTCGAGCAGGCCATGTATCACTTCCTTTCCGGCTACACCGCCAAGCTCGCCGGCACCGAGCGTGGCATCACCGAGCCCAAGGCCACCTTTTCCGCCTGTTTCGGCGAGCCGTTCATGGTGCTCGATCCGGTTTTCTATGCAGATCTGTTGGGGCGCAAATTGGCCGAGACCCAGGCCAAGTGTTGGTTGATCAACACCGGCTGGACCGGTGGTCCGTATGGCGAGGGGTTCCGCATGCCGATTCAGGAGACCCGTGCCATCATTGATCGCATTTTTGATGGCGATCTGGATTTTGCCCAGACCCGGATGGATCCGGTGTTTGGTTTCCAGGTACCGGTGGAGGTGTTGCATGTCGATAGCCGATATTTGAATCCCCGTTCCACCTGGAAGGATCCGGCCCGTTATGATGTGCAGGCGCGGGAGTTGGCGCATCGTTTCGTGGCCAATTTTTCCGAGAAGTTCGCGGAGCGGGTGTCGAGTCGGATTTTGTCCGGTGGGCCGATTGTGCGTTGAGAGGGCGCAAAGGTTCCCAATAAACGGTCACGGGGGACCGGAGGCCGAAGCTCCCCGGCAGAGGTTTGGAGACAGAGTCTCCAAGGTTTTGCCTTTGACCTTATCTTTTAGCGCGCTCTACAAAAAAGGCGATTTTCACGTTTTTTGTGAAAATCGCCTGCGCGCTGCCTTGGAAGGTGAGTCGTTTTGCGATTTTGGCAAAACGACTCACCTTCGCCTTGCCTAAAACAGGCCGCTGGAGCGGCATGGGTTGCCGCGCGCAATTCGCCCTGATTCGTTGCCCAAAAGCGGGCAACGAATCAGGGCACATGAGACCGCGCGCTTGCGCACTTTTTCGCAAAAGGCGCAAAAAAGGGCTTATCGTGAAGAGCGCGCGAAAAACAAAATCAACGTCGCGGGGCTCTGCCCCGCCCCCGCCGGGGACCTTCGGCCCCCCGTCCCCCGCGACAGTGAGTCAGCTCGTGCCCCCCTCTCCTCGCGCCGCTACTCCTTGCGCCACGGCATGATCGGCACCGAGGAGATCGAATTCTTCGGCGACCCCTCGATCACCTTGTCCGAGTAGACCAGATAGACCAGGGTGTTGCGCTTTTTGTCGAAAAAACGCACCACCTGCATCTTCTTGAACAAAATCGAGGTGCTCTTGGAAAAGACCGCTTCGCCATCCTTCAACTCCCCCTTGATGTTGATCGGTCCCACCTGACGACAGGCGATCGAGGCATCGGAAGGATCCTCGGCCAGACCCAACCCGCCGGAGATGCCACCCTTCTTGGCACGACTCAAATGACAGGCGACCCCATCCACCTTGGGATCGTCGAAAGCCTCGATGACGATCTTGCTGTCCGGTCCGAGCAGCTTGAAAACCGTGTCCACGGTGCCGATCTCCTCGGCATGCAGAGGAGCGGAAAGAAGACAGGAACCCATCAACAGGGCCAAACGCACCACGTTGCGCAACGTCATGGCAATCTCCTAGGCTGAACGAAAGGTGGGATGTCAATCGCGGGGCAGACAGAAACGGGCATTGAACTCCTCGATGCCATCCACCACGCCGCGTACCAGTTTGGCGCGAGTCGCCGGTTCTTGCAACCGCAACTCCTCCTCCCGATGGACGATCACGCCGAATTCAATCAGAATGGCCGGCATCACCGAGTATTTCAACACCACCAGGTTGTCGAACTGGTAAATGCCAAGATCCTCGTCGATCATGTTGTGCCGCCCGCCAAGGACGTTCTTGGAGTGGTGATAGGCGGGCAAAAATCCGGCGGCGCGAAAACGCCTGCCAATCATCTTGGCCAACTCCAGACTGTTGGAGTACTGAAACCCCTTGGTGGAGACCAGGATCGAATAACCCTGAAAGGCGTCGGAATATTTCAGGTGCTTGTTGTTGTGAACCCAATCGCGCAGAAAAAAGGGCTGCACCGAGTCGTGATGAACCGATACCAGCAGATCGGCCTGCTTCTCCTCGGCGATGCGCACCCGATCCTTCAGGCTGGGCGGTTCGATGATGGCAAAGCTGCGGGTCATGCCGGCGTTGATCAACTCCTCGTGGATCAGCGTGCCCATGGCCAGATTGAATTCGAACTCCGGCTTGCCGCGGGCGCTGGTGGCCCCCGGCGCGAAGGTGGCATGACCGACATCGACCGCCACCTTGCAGTCGCAGGCG
>JADGAY010000065.1 GCA_015231775.1 Magnetococcales bacterium
CGCCAAAATTCAAAATCAAAACCCTGGGAGAGGAATCTCCCAAACTCTCTCTTTTTTTTCAACAGTAAAAGCCGCATTTTTCTTGCTGGATACGATTTGGACTCGCGGGCATCATTTGGAAAGGGCCTCCAGGGCCTCGGCGCGGCTCATGGTGTCGTGCAGATCCCGATAGAGGGGGGAGGTGGCCAGCAACGTGGCGTGATCGCCGCTGGCCACGATCCGCCCGTGATCCAACAGGAAGATCCGGTCGGCCCGCTTCAAGGCCGCGACCCGGTGACAGACCAGCAGCACGGTGCGTTGCCGGCTTTCGGCGCGGATGGCGTCGAGAATCCGCTCCTCGGTGCGGGCATCCACATGGGAGAACACATCGTCGAGCAACAGGATCGCCGGATCCCCCACCAGGGCGCGGGCCAGGGAGGCGCGCTGCCGCTGGCCGCCGGAGAGGGTGATGCCCCGTTCGCCGATCAGGGTGTCGATCCCCTTGGGAAAGCGGGTCACCTCCTCCTCCAGGGCCGAAAGTTCCAGCGCCCGTTCGGCCCGCACCCGCTCCGGATCCATCCGATCCAGGAGCAGGTTGTCGAGGAGCGGGGCCGAGAAGAGAAAACTCTCCTGGGGCACCATGGCCAATTCGCGACGCAGCTCGGATTCCGGGATGGTGGCCAGATCCTGGTCATCGAAGTAAACCCGTCCATCCGGCACCGGATAGAGCCGGGCGAGCACCTGCAACAGGGCCGATTTGCCGCAACCGACCCGTCCGGCCAGGCCGGTCAATCCTCCTGCCGGGATCTCCAGCGAGATGCCGTGCAGCACCGGCGTGCCGGGCGTGAAGGCGAAATCGAGATCCCGGATCCGGATGGCTCCCTGCCAGGGGGTATTGCCGGGTGGGGCGGCGGCGATCTTGGGATCGAGGAAGGGTTGGGCGTCGAGCACGCCGCTGATGCGGTCGAGGGCGGCCAGGCCCCGTTGCATGACGGTCAGGATCCAGCCGAAGCCGACCGTCGGCCAGATCAGCATGGCCAGATAGCCGGAAAAGGCGACGAAATCCCCCATGGTGAGCCTGCCCGCGGCCACCTGTGCCCCCCCATGCGCCAGAATGATGAACCCGCCCGTGGCCCCGGCGAGCAGTACCATGGGGCCGAACAGGCTTTGCAACCTGGCGTGGCGCAGGGCGGCTGAGGAGAGTTCGGCGGTCTCGGCGGCGAAGCGGTGGTTCCAGTCGGCCTCACGGGCGTGGGCGTGGATGGCGGCGATGCCGGAGATGCTCTCCTGGATGAAGCCGGAGAGGGCGCCGAAACGATCCGCCACCACGCGGCTCAAGCGATACATGCGCCGGGTGAGCAGACGCGACACCCCCATGACGATCGGGATCGGGGCCAGGGTGAGGATGGTGAGCAGGGGATCCAGGCCGAGCATCACCGGCAGGGTGGCCACATAGGCCATGATGACGTTGGAGCTTTGCAAGAACCCCGGTCCCACGAACATGCGCACCGCGCTGACATCCGCGGCGGCGCGGGCCGCCAGGTCACCGGTTCGCTCCCGTTCCAGAAAGGGGAGGTCCAGGGAGAGCAGCTTGGCGTGGTAGCGGGCGCGCAGGGCGTATTCCACATCGCGACCGATGCCGAAGATGTGGGTGCGGGACTGAACGCGGAAGTAGGCGTTGGCCAGGGCCACCCCCACCAGGATGATCAGGTGGAGATCGAGGGAGGTGCGGTTGAGCAGGTCTTCGGTGGCCAGTTTCATCAGGTAGGGGATGGCCGCGGCGCTGGCGTTGGTGGCGACCAGGAGCAGGAAACCCATGGCCAGGGCCCGTTCCTGACCGGCCAAAAGGGGCAGCAGATGCCGCAGACGCGTGCGGGTTGCATCGGAAAGGAAGCTTTTCATGGGTCGAACGCATGAAAAACGGTTTTTATTGGTGGCGAATTTTGTATCATGCATCAACATCCATGATGGGGGGAGCCCCCCTTACCCCTCATCCGTGGAATCCAACGTGATGCTTCCATGGAAAAAGGGGGTTCTGACTGTCCGTGTGATGAACGAAACCATGCCAAGAAGAGCGCGTCGAATCCAGCATGCACCCGGTCCAGGCCGAGAGCAAGGGATCGCGCGCGCCTCCGACGGGCCGGATGCCGGACGGCGCGCCCTGCTGCGTGGATTGGGTGGCGTCGGGGTTTTGGCCCTGGGGGCGTGGGGTTGGTGGAGTGGGGAGGCACGGGCGACGGAGGGGTGGTTGAGTCGCCATCCGTGGCTGATGCCCTGGATCGAGAAGGATGGTTTCGATCCCGCCTGGCTGGAAGGGCTGCTCAATCCCCTGGAGCCGGATTCCAAGGTGCTCCATCTGATGGATCACCAGGCCGAAGCCAAGCCCTATTTCGAATACCGCGCCATGGTGCTCAACTGGCGGCGGATCGACATTGGCCGGCGCCTGATCCATCGCCACGTCACGCTTCTGGCCGAGGTCGAAGCCTTCTACCGGGTGGCCCCGGAGATCGTCGTCGCCCTGTGGGGGTTGGAGAGCGATTTCGGCAACAATCAGGGTCGCTTCAACGTGCTGCGCACCCTCTACACCCTCTCCACACGCTATCCGCGCCGCGCGGAGTACTTTCAGGGGGAGCTGCGCGCGTTCTTGCTCCTCTGCCGCGAGGAGGGGTGGGATCCGCGCAAGCCCAAGGGCTCCTATGCGGGGGCCATGGGCCAGGTGCAGATGATGCCGAGCAGTCTGCGTCGCCACGCGGTGGATTTCAACCAGGATGGCCGGCGCGACGTGGTGGGCGACGTGACCGATTCGTTGGCCTCCATCGCCTCGTTTCTCTTCAATCACGGCTGGTGCCCGGAGGCGCCCCTGATCCAGGAGTTGCCGGCCACTCCGGAATTGGCCCCTCTGGTATCGCCGTCCGCCGCGGCGCGTCGTCCCTGGCGGGCGTGGCGCGAGGCGGGGATCGCCTGGCCCGCGGGCGAACGGGAACCCGGTCCGGAGGAGGGTTTGGCGCTTATTGTCCTGGAAGAACGGGATGGACCCCGTTATTATATGACCTTCATGAATTTTTGGGTGATCACGCGCTGGAATCGATCCAACCGGTTCGCCATGGTGGTGTGTGAGTTCGCCCGTGCGTTGCGCCGGATGGAGAGAGCATGCGGAAACGAGGTTTTTTTTGGCTGACTTTCAGGATGGGTGGAGAACCTCCTCCCACCCCACCCGTGAAATGCCCCTTCGGGCGTTTCATGGTCCGGAGTTGGCTGCTGATTCTGTTGCTGCTGCCCGCGGCCTGCGGACGGTTTCCGGAGACCCCGGAGGTCGAATCCCAGCCGAAAAAGACGACCACGGTCCGAAAAGGAACCTCCAAACCCTATGAGGTGTTCGGCAAAACCTACTACCCGCTCACCGAGCAGGAGGCCGCCGGTTACACCGAGGAGGGGGTGGCGTCGTGGTATGGTCGCGAGTTTCACGATCGCCCGACCGCCATCGGCGAACGGTTCGACATGTTCAAGCCCACCGCCGCCCATACCGTACTGCCCCTGCCGATGATGGTGCGGGTCACCAATCTGGACAATGGCCGCTCCATTGAGCTGCGGGTCAACGATCGCGGTCCGTTCATCGACAATCGGTTGATCGACCTCTCCTTTGCCGCCGCCGAACAGCTCGGCTATGCCCAGAAGGGGTTGGCGCGGGTGCGTGTCGAGGCCTTGGGCATGCTGGCCAGGGCCGAGTCGGCGGAGATCCGGCGCAAGCGTCCGGACTCCCCGCCCTCGCCCATGCCCCGTCGTGAAACCGTTCACGACACCCCGTGGAAGGCGGGGGGGTCGGGCAAGGATCATTACATTCAGGTCGGCTCCTTCGGACGCTATGAAAATGCCCAGGAGGTGGAGCGGCGCTTGCGGAGCGTCGGCAAGCCCAAGATCATCAAAAGCTCCATCGGCGCGCGCATCATGTACCGGGTGCGGTTGGGTCCGTTCGCCACCGCCGAGCAGGCCGAACGGGTGGAGCGCGCCATCCGCAAGTTGGAGATCGGAGAGGCCGTGATCATCCGGGATTGAGGATGGACCGGGGTGAGAATTCCATGAACAACCGTAACCGTGTGAGTTGCCAACCGTGGTCGCCATGAGAACAGAGAGTCGATTTGACCGTGAAACATTCGCGCGGGGGTTGCGCGGAAGAGGGGGGCGGGGATTCTTCCACCATTCCGTCATCCATTCGTGGGTGGTGGTGATGCTGTTGCTGATGCCGTGGCTGATCGGCGTGGCGTGGGCGGCGGACGAGGCGCCACCCAAGGTGCGCGGCACGGCGGCGCTGTTGGGGGACATCGACTCCGGACGGGTGATCCATGCCCAGGAGGTGGATACCCGCCTGCCGCCGGCCTCCCTGACCAAGGTGATGACCCTTTACCTGATCTACGAGGCCATGGCCGCCGGCACGGTGAAGCTCGACACCGAACTCCTGGTGAGCGAAAACGCCTGGCGCACCGGCGGATCCAAGACCTTCGTCAAGGTGGGCGACCGGGTGAAGGTGGAGGATCTGATCCGCGGCATCGCGATTCAGAGCGGCAACGATGCCTGCGTGGTGATGGCCGAACACTTGAGCGGTTCGGAGAGCGCCTTCGTCGCCAAGATGAATGCCAAGGCAGTGGAGCTGGGGTTGACCAACACCCATTTCACCAATGCCACCGGTCTGCCGGATCCCGAGCACTACACCTCGGCGCGGGATCTGTTCACCCTGGCGGTCTCCCTGATGCGCAAATTTCCCCAGTACAGCCACTACTCCCAGGAAAAACAGTTCACGTTCAACAATATACGCCAACACAACCGCAACAATCTCCTGTGGCGCGATCCGATCATCACCGGTTTGAAAACCGGTCACACCCGCGAGGCGGGCTACTGTCTGGTGGCCACGAGCGACAAGGAGGGGCAGCGTCTGGTGGCGGTGGTGATGGGCGCGTCAACGCGCAAGATCCGCGAGGACGACGCCTTGCGCCTGATCCATTACGGGAACAGGATGTACGAAACGGTCAAGTTCTTCGATGCCAAGGCGACGGTGCGCAAGTTGCGGGTGTGGAAGGGGATCGAACGGGAAGTGGAAGGGGTCGTGAGCGAGCCGCTGGTGGTGACCGTGCCGCGCAAGGAGCGGGGATCGGTGGAGGTGGGGGTCTCCTACGACGAGCCGTTGGTGGCGCCGATCCAGGTGGGACAGAAGATCGGTGCCGTGGTGGTGAAGGCGGGCGGCAAGGAGCTGTTCACCCGGGATCTGGTGGCGGGCACTGCGGTGGAACGGGGCAATGTCTTCCGGGTGATGTTTGATTCGGTGCGCGTGACGCTCGGTTGGTGATCCCTCCTTGAGGCGCGATGAGGCGGAGTGAAGGCGATGTCTGGAAAAAAGAACAAGAAAAAGGATTCCCAGTCTGATGAGGCCGAAGGGGGCTTTGGGGGCGCCTACCTGGGTACGGATACGTCGCACGCGCCGGAGGATCATACCGGTCCCTCGATGGAGGAGATTCTCGCCTCCCTGGAGGATCTGCTGGATGGGGATGACGAGGGGTTGTTGATGGAGCTGGACGGGGAGCGTTCGGCGTCCGAACCGGAGGATTCGGGAACCGAACCCGTGGAAGTGGAGTTGGAATCGGTATTGGACGAGGGTGCCCTGGCGCGCGAGGGTTTGGCGATGGGAGGCGACATGAAGGTGGAAGAGACGGCTCAACCCGAGGCGCTGGATAGGGACGGCCTGCCGATGGATCTGGATGACGAGGAGCCCTTGGATCTCTCCGGCATGGAGGTGGCGCTGTCGTTCATGGATCAGGCTTCCGAACCGGAGGCCGGCAAGGCCTCCGACGGTGGGAAGGAGCACGGTGACGACCACGACCATCCGCATCCCCACGAAGGGGAGTCGGATCTGGACGAGGCCTTCGAATCGGACGAGGAGTTCGGCGCCGAGGTCGAGGTGTCCGGGGAGCCGGTGGAGGAGCCGGAGGTGGATCCGGACTTCGAGGCGGGGGGAGATTTCGAGGAGGAGGAGTCGGCACCGGACGAGGCGTTGAATCTGGACGAAGCGCTGGAGGCCGAGGTCGAGGCGGTGGTGGACGAACTGCTGGACGCCGAGCCGGAGATGGTCGAGGAAGAGGCGGTCGCCGAGGAAGCACTGGCCGAAGAGAGCGCCGAGGAGGTGTCCGTCGTCGAGCTGGAGCCGGCGGAAGAGCTGATCGAGGAAGAGTCCGTCGCAGAGTCCGAGCAAGCCGAAGAGATTGCCGAAGAAGCTGAGGAAGCGGTGATCGCCGAGCCGGAGCTGGCCGAAGAGATCGCCGAGGAGACCGAGGAAGAGGCGGTCGCCGAGCCGGAGCTGGCGGAAGAGCTGGCCGAGGAAGAGGCGGTCGCCGAGCCGGAGTTGGCGGAAGAGCTGGCCGAGGAAGCCGAGGAAGAGGCGGTCGCCGAGCCTGAAGCCGAGCCCGAGCAGGCCGAAGAGATTGCCGATGAAGCCGAGGAAGAGGCGATCGCCGAGCCTGAAGCCGAGCCCGAGCAGGCGGAAGAGATCGCCGAGGAAGCCGAGGAAGAGGCGATCGCCGAGCCGGAGCTGGCGGAAGAGTTGGCCGAGGAAGAGGCGATCGCCGAGCCGGAACTGGCGGAAGAACTGGCCGAGGAAGCCGAGGAAGAGGCCGTCGCCGAGCCTGAAGCCGAGCCCGAACTGGCGGAAGAGATTGCCGAGGAGACCGAGGAAGAGGCGATCGCCGAGCCGGAGTTGGCGGAAGAGCTGGCCGAGGAGGTCGAGGAAGAGGTCGTCGCCGAGCTTGAAGCCGAGCCCGAGCTGGCGGAAGAGAGCGCCGAGGAGACCGAGGAAGAGGCGATCGCCGAGCCGGAGTTGGCGGAAGAGCTGGCCGAGGAGGTCGAGGAAGAGGCCGTCGCCGAGCTTGAAGCCGAGCCCGAGCTGGCCGAAGAGAGCGCCGAGGAGACCGAGGAAGAGGCGATCGCCGAGTTTGAAGCCGAGCCCGAGTTGGCTGAAGAGATCGCTGAGGCAACCGAGGAAGAGGCGGTCGCCGAGCCGGAGCTGGCGGAAGAGCTGGCCGAGGAAGAGGCCGTCGCCGAGCCGGAAGCCGAGCGCGAGCAGGCCGAAGAGATCGTCGAAGAACCCGAGGAAGAGGCGGTCGTCGGGTCTGAAGCCGAGCCCGAGTTGGCTGAAGAGATTGCCGAGGAGGAGTCCGTCGCCGAGCCCGAGCAGGCCGAAGAGATTGCCGAGAAACCCGACGAAGAGGCGATCGCCGAGCCGGAAGCCGAACCCGAGCAGGCCGAAGAGATTGTCGAGGAAACTGAAGAAGAGGCGATCGCCGAGCCCGAGTTGGCTGAAGAGATTGTCGAGGAAGCCGAGAACGAGGAAGATGAGCTGGTGTTGGCGTTGGGTCCGCTGCCTACGAAGAGCGAGTCCGAAGCTGAAGCCAAGCCGGAAGCAGAAGCCGAGCCGGAATCCGAGCTGACGGAGGAAGCCGAGCCGGAAGCAGAAGCCGAGCCGGAATCCGAGCTGACGGAGGAAGCCGAGCCGGAAGCAGAAGCCGAGCCGGAAGCAGAAGCCGAGCCGGAAGCAGAAGTCGAGCCGGAAGCAGAAGCCGAGCCGGAATCCGAGCTGACGGAGGAATCCGAGCCGGAATCCGAACCGGAGCCGGAAGCCGAGGACGAGGAGGAAGAGCTGGTGTTGGCGTTGGGACCAGCGCCCACGCCGCCCGCGCCCGAACCGGCACCCGAACCGGCATCCGAACCGGCACCCGAACCGGCGCCCGAACCGGCACCCGAACCGGAAGTCGCGCCTGCGTCAGAGCCGGCGCCCGCCTCCCCCGAGCCGTCACCGTTCAATGTGCGGGAGGCGTTGGAGGCCAGTCCGATGCGGGCGGCGATTCGCGAGCAGGTGGAAGAGGTGGCCCGCTCCTGGATTCGCGAGGTGTTGTCCGAGCGGTTGCCGGTGCTGCTCGAGGAGGTGATCCGCGAGGAGCTGGAGCGGCTCAAGGGGGGACGTTGAGCCCTGGGTCGTTTTCAAACGGCGCGCGAAGGGGATGAAATCTGGAGGTTTTGACCTTCAGTTCCGTACCGGGGGCGACTACCGCCCCCGGACTTTTTTGACCGGGGAACGCCCGAAGGGAGGTCCCAGGCGGAGGGGTGAGGGGGTTCTCCCCCCATCATGGAAGTTTTAAGCGTGGAACGCCTTGAGTGGCGTGCGGGGTTGGGGGACCGTGGGTTCTCCCCCGATCTGAAGAATCCGCGGACCTGCATCAAAAATCCGAAAGAGATCCGAAACATCATGTCTGATACGACCTTGCCTAAAGCCTACGATGCCGCCAGCGTGGAGAGTCGCTGGTATGCGCTCTGGGAGGAACGGGGCTATTTCGCCCCATCCAGCACCACGCCGGATGCCTCGCCCTACTGCATCATGATCCCGCCGCCGAACGTGACCGGCAGCCTGCACATGGGACACGCCTTTCAGGACACCATCATGGATGCCCTGATCCGGCAACGACGCATGCGCGGCGGTCCGGTGCTCTGGCAGACCGGCACCGATCACGCCGGCATCGCGACCCAGATGGTGGTCGAGCGTCAGTTGGAGGCCGAGGGGAGCAATCGTCACGAGCTGGGGCGTGCGCTCTTTCTGGAGCGGGTCTGGAAGTGGAAGGGGGAGTCCGGGGGGACCATCGTGCGGCAGTTGCGACGCCTGGGGGCCTCGTGCGACTGGAGCCGCGAGCGGTTCACCATGGATCCGGAGCTGTCCCACGCGGTGCGCGAGGCGTTCGTGCGTCTGTACAACGAGGGGTTGATCTATCGGGGCAAGCGGCTGGTCAACTGGGATCCGGTGTTGTTGACCGCGGTCTCCGATCTGGAGGTGGTCTCCGAGGAGGAGCGCGGCTCCTTGTGGCATCTGCGTTACCCCTGGGCCGAGGGGGACGGATATGTGGTGGTGGCCACCACCCGTCCGGAGACCATGCTCGGGGATGTGGCGGTGGCGGTCCATCCCGAGGACGAACGGCATGCCCATCTGGTGGGACGGGAGTTGATCCTGCCCCTGACCGGACGACGCATCCCGGTGATCGCCGACACCCATGTGGATCCGGCCTTTGGCACCGGCTGCGTCAAGATCACCCCGGCCCATGATTTCAACGATCACGAGGTGGGGGCGCGGCATGGCCTGCCGGTGATCAACATCTTCACCCCGGACGCGCGCATCAACGATCAGGCCCCGGAGCCCTATCGCGGTCTGGACCGTTTCGTGGCGCGGGCGAAGGTGGTCGAGGATCTCACCCAGGCGGGTCTGCTGGAGCGGATCGACGACCACAAGCTGATGATCCCCCGTGGCGATCGCACCAAGGCGGTGTTGGAGCCCTATCTGACCGATCAGTGGTTCGTCAAGGCCGCTCCCCTGGCCGAGGAGGCGATTCGCGCGGTGGAGGATGGCCGCATCCGTTTCATTCCCGGCAACTGGGACAAGACCTATTTCGAATGGATGCGCAACATCCAGGATTGGTGCATTTCGCGGCAGATCTGGTGGGGCCATCGCATTCCGGTGTGGTACGGTCCGGATGGTCACCCGTTCGTCTGCAACTGCGAGGAGATGGTCTACGAGATGGCCGCCGAACACTACGGCCAGGTCGTGCGGCTGACCCGGGATCCGGATGTGCTCGACACCTGGTTCTCCTCGGCGCTTTGGCCCTTCGCCACCCTGGGGTGGCCGAGGAAAACCCCGGAGCTGGCCCGCTACTATCCCACCGATGTGCTGGTGACCGGCTTTGACATCATCTTCTTCTGGGTGGCCCGGATGATCATGATGGGGTTGAAGTTCACCGGCGAGGTGCCGTTCCGTGAGGTGTACATCACCGGTTTGGTGCGGGACGCGGACGGGAACAAGATGAGCAAATCCAAGGGGAATATTCTGGATCCCCTGGATCTGATCGACGGCATCGACCTGGAAAGCCTGGTGGAGAAGCGCACCCGCGACATGATGCAGCCGCAGCTTGCGGCCAAGGTCGCCGCCGCCACCCGCGCCGAATTCCCCCAGGGGATTCCCGCCTTCGGCACCGATGCGTTGCGTTTCGCCATGGCGGCCTTGGCCGTGCAGGGGCGTGACATCAAGCTCGATCTGGCGCGGGTCGAGGGGTATCGGAACTTCTGCAACAAGCTCTGGAACGCCGCCCGTTTCGTGTTGATGAACGTCGAGGGGCATGCCCTCGCCGGTCCGGTCGAGGCCCGTACCCTGCCTGATCGATGGATCCTCTCCCGTTTGCAAAAGGTGATCGCGGCCATGGACGCGGCCATGGAGCGCTATCGTTTCGACGAGGCCGCGGCGGGGCTGCACCGTTTTCTGTGGGGGGAGTTCTGCGACTGGTATCTGGAGATGGTCAAGCCGGTGCTCTATGACGATGGGCTGGCCGAGGCCGACAAGAGCCACACCCGTCGGGTGATGGTGACGGTGCTGGAGTCCTCCTTGAGGCTGTTGCATCCGTTGATGCCGTTCATTACCGAGGAGTTGTGGCAGAAGGTCGCGCCCCTGGTGGAGCGCGGTGGGGCAACGTTGATGCGGGCCCCCTGGCCGGTGGTGGAGAGCCGGTTCGAGGACGAAAGCCTCGAGACCGAGGCGGAGTTCGTGATGGCCATGGTGACCGCGGTGCGCAACGTGCGGGGTGAGATGGACATTCCGCCCGGTCGGCGTCTGCCGGTGCTGGTGAGCGGCGAGCCGGAAGCCGTGGCGATTTTGCGGCGTCATGAGGGGTTGATCGCGGTGTTGGCCCGTCTGGAGGGGTGGTCGGAGCTGACCGGGGAGATCCCGGAGGGGGTGGCCACGGCGGTGTTGCCGGGGATGCGGATTTTCATTCCCCTGGCCGGGATCATCGATCCGACGGCGGAGATCGCGCGGTTGGAGAAGACGTTGCAGAAACTGGAGGCTGATCTGACTCGGGTAACGGGCAAACTGAACAATGCCGGTTTTCTGGCCAACGCCAAACCCGAGGTGGTGGCCGGCGAGCAGGCCAAGGCGCGTGCGTTCACCGAAAAGCGTCAGGTGCTCGAGGATGCCCTGGCGCGCATGCGGCGTTTGGGGGAGGTGGCATGATTGATCGCAACTGGCGAAAAATCGTCACCCGTGCCCTGGAGATGGACATCGGGCGCGGCGATCTGACCAGCGAGGTGTTGGTGGATGATCATCAAACCGGGTGCGCGGTGTTGTGGGCGCGTCAGGAGTTGGTGGCTTGCGGTTTGCCGGTGATGGCCGAGGTCTTTTCCCAGGTGGATGGTCGCATTCGTCTGGAGCCGGCCCGCGGCGAGGGTCAGGTGGTGCGTGCCGGGGAGGCGATCTGTCGGGTCGAGGGTCCGGCGCGGGGGATCCTGACTGGGGAGCGGGTGGCGTTGAATTTCTTTCAGAACCTTTCCGCCATCGCCACGGTGACCCATCGTTATGTGGAGCGGGTGGCCGGGACCAGCGCGCGGGTGGTGGACACCCGCAAGACCACGCCGGGATTGGGTTCGATGCAGAAGTACGCGGTGCGCATCGGTGGTGGCCAGAATCATCGTCTGGGTCTGGATGACGGGATCCTGGTGAAAGAGAATCATCTGGCGTTGGCGGGCGGGATCACGGCTGCCGTGGCCCGGTTGCGGGCGCGGGTGGGTCATCTGCACCGCATCGAGGTGGAGTGCGAGACGTTGGCCCAGGTCGAGGAGGCGTTGGCGGTCGGGGTGGAGGTGATGCTTTTGGACAACATGGATCTGGCCGGGTTGCGGCAGGCCGTGGGGTTGGTGGCGGGAAGGGCGATATTGGAAGCGAGCGGCAATGTGACGTTGGAGACGATTCGCGGGGTGGCCGAGACCGGGGTGGATCTGATCTCCGTGGGGGCGTTGACCCACAGTGCCGGGTCGGTGGATGTGTCGTTGCGGGTGGCGTAGGGGGTCAAGCGTTTTGTTTTACGTTCGCAGGGGACGGGGGACCGAAGGTCCCCGGCGGGGGCGGGGCAGCGCCCCGCGACGTTGACTTTGCTTTTGTCCTTTCCTTTGTCTTTCGCGCGCTTTTCACGATAAGCGATTTTTCGCGCATTTGACCGTGGAACTCCCGAAGGGAGGCTCATGGTCGGGGGGTGTGGGGGATCTCCTCCACCATGCAAATTTGCGAAAAATCGCGCAAGCGCGCGGTCTTATGTGCCCTTGGTCGTTGCCGGTTTTGGGCAACGACCAAGGGCGAATTGCGCGTCAGCACAGGCGTCGCCTTTGGCGTCGGTCGATGGATCCAGATGGGTCAACAGAAGTGGATGAACGTGGCATGAACCCGAAACAGACCATTCTCATACATCCCCATGCGCGGGAGCGGATGGGGGAGATCTCACATGCGTTTGACCTATGATCCCCGCTACAACGTTGCTTACATCCGTCTACGTGAAGAGACCACGCAGGTCGAGACGCTACGCATCAGCGATGAACTTAACATTGATTTATCCCCTGATGGCCAGGTATGCGGCATTGAACTGTTGAACGCCAACGAACAGTTGTTGCAACCGGATCAGGGCAAGCTGTTGGTTTCCAATACGCAAACGGGTGCGCATTGGGAAAGGATGGTGGCGACCGCTTGAGGTTACGCGCGCTGCCAGCCGCTTCCGGCGGCCTGTTTTTCTGGCCATGTTC
Source organism: Magnetococcales bacterium (assembly GCA_015231775.1). Lineage (GTDB taxonomy): Bacteria > Pseudomonadota > Magnetococcia > Magnetococcales > Magnetaquicoccaceae > Magnetaquiglobus. The sequence goes on from JADGAY010000065.1 coordinate 12,616, forward strand.
GCGAGATCGTTTCGCCAACGGCGCGAAACGACCTCGCGGCCAAGGCTGGCGCGAAATTTTTTCACCAAAACCGTGAAAAAATTTTCTTTAAAAACGAGCCTAAAAACCAAAACCTCGAAGGCTCTGCCTCCGAACCTCCGCCGGGGACCTTGCGGTCCCCGGACCCCTGCATCACTTGACGAGCATCCCAACCAACCCCCATGTCCACCGACTTCGACGGCCTGACTCCGGCCTCCATCGCCCCCCACTTGACCGGACCTTTATTCACGCCGGATCGCTACCACTTTCATCCCCAACTCGACTCCACCAACCGCCACGCCCTCGACCTGGCCCGCGCCGGTGCGCCGGAAGGAACCGTGGTGGTGGCCGACGCGCAGAGCCAGGGTCGGGGGCGCCTCGGTCGCGTCTGGTCCTCGCCGGCTGGGGAGAATCTCTATTTCAGCCTGATCCTGCGCCCCGAAATCCCGGTCGCCCATGCCCCACGCCTGACGTTGGTGGCCGGACTGGCGACACTCGATGCCGTCCGGGAGGCCGGGATCACCGAGGCACGGCTGAAATGGCCCAACGATATCCTGGTCCAGGGCCGCAAACTGGCGGGCATTCTCACCGAAATGGCCGCCGAGGGGGAACGGGTGCGCCATGTGGTGGTCGGGGTGGGGGTGAACGTCAATGGCCGGGCGGAACGGTTTCCCGCCGAGGTGGCGGCGCACGCCGTGACCATGGCCGATATCTTGCAAAATTCCATGGAACGGGGCATTGTGTTGGCAAGGCTGTTGTCGGCCTGGGAAGCGTGGTATCGTCTGTTTCTGAGTGAGGGATTCACACCGATCCGATTGGCGTGGCGCGAACGGGCGCTGTTGGCGGGCCAGAAGGGGCGCGTCGAAACGCCCCAGGGAACCCGGTGGGTGGAACTGCTCGATCTGGACCAAGAGGGCTTTCTGCTGGCGCTTGACCGCGAGGGCGGCGAACCGTTTCGCGTGCTGGCCGGCGACGTGCTGCTGACGGGATGGGATTGACATGCTTCTGGTGATCGACATCGGCAATACCAATATCGTTTTGGGGGTGTATCAGAAAGAACGGCTCACCCACCACTGGCGCATCAGTACCCGTGCCGGCGGTACGGCGGACGAGTACGGGATCTGGATGATCCAGTTGTTCCAACTGGCTGGCCTGGACCCCAGGGATCTGACCGGTGCCATCGCCGCGAGCGTGGTTCCGCCGGTGGAGGCCGCGGTGCTGGGTGGGGTGAAACGCCATCTGCGCGTCTCGCCGCTGGTGGTGGGGCCGGGTTTCAAGACCGGCATGGCGATTCGTTACGACAATCCGCGCGAGGTGGGCGCGGACCGGATCGTCAACGCGGTCGCCGCCTATCAGCGCATGCAGGCCGCGACGATCGTGGTGGATTTCGGCACCGCCACCACCTTCGATCTCATCGGACCCCAGGGCGAATACCTGGGTGGCGCGATCGCGCCGGGTCTGGGGATCTCCATGGATGCCCTGTTCGAACGCACCGCCAAGCTGCCGCGGGTGGAGTGCGTGCGCCCGGCGAGCGTGATCGGACGGGATACCGTGGGGGCGATGCAGGCCGGGATGTTCTGGGGTTATGTCGGACTGGTTGATGGTCTGATCACGCGCATGATCGCCGAATCCGGATTCACGCCGGTACGGGTGATGGCCACCGGTGGCCTGGCGCGTCTGATCGCGCGCGAAAGCGCGTTGATCGAGGAGGTGGATGAGTTTTTGACCTTGACCGGTCTTCGGATGTTGTATGAACGCAATCGTTGAGGGATCAAGCCGTGGTGCGCTCCTCTGAATTCAAGACAAGGGTCATGCCGTTGTTGGCCGTGGCGCTGTTGGCCGTGCTCAACCTGCTGGTGCAGGGGATGGGCATGATGGGCATGGGGTTCAAAACCCCGGAGAGTGCCATCTGGCCAGGGCCGGTGATGCCGGAAAAGCTCCTGGAGCTGCCTGATCCGGCCAAGGCGCGGGTGGTCATTCAGGGGGATGCCTCGCCGCCGGTGGTGGCCGAAAAGCCGCCGGAACCCAAGCCGGAGCCCAAGCCGGAGCCCAAGCCGGAGCCCAAGGTGGAGAAGAAACCGGAGCCCAAGCCGGAGCCCGCGCCGGAGAAGCACACCCCGATGCCGGTGGTCGCGGGTGAGCAGTTCATGGTGCAGGTGGGCAGTTTCACGGTGGAGATGGGGGTGGACTCTTTGGTTGAGCGGTTGCGAAAAGAGGGGCTGTCGCCACGGGTGGAGACGGTGCGGGAGCGGACCGGTTTGAACAGTGTGCAGGTGGGGCCATTCGCCAAGCTCGATTTGGCCAAGGAGGCCGAGGCGCGTTTGAAATCCGGCGGGATGGTGGCGCGGGTCGAGGAGAGTTGGGAGGGGTTTGTGATCGTGCTCGGCAAGTCGTTGTTGTTGAGTCACGCGGTGGAGGAGATGGAGAAGGTCAAGAAGTTGGGGGTGACGCAGGTGCGGTTGGTGAAGGTGGAGAGCGACATGACGGTGCGCAAGGTGTTGCTCGGACCCTATGAGAACAAGGAGCGGGCGCGCAAGATGAGTGCGCGGGTGGCGGAGTTGGGCATTGCCTCGCCGGTGATCAAGACCTGGCCGCTCACCAACGCCTTGCCGTGAGGTTAAGAGGCTGTTTGCCAGATGCCAAACAGCCGATGCGGGCCATGCATGGCCCGCCAAATGGCGCAGCCATGTGAGAAGCACGAATCGATTGGTTCGATTCGTGCTGGTTTGGTGATTCCATGAATGGAAGCACCAAACAGCCTCTAAGGGTCACCGGGGATCGGGGGCCCCTGGCACCCCATTCCCACAAACCATCCCATCAATAATCCCCCCGATAGGCCATTGGATTCCACTCCAAGGGCGGCTCCTGCATGAGCAGCACCTGCTCCCGCAACGAAAGGATGTGATTGTCCCAGTACCGTGGCGCGTCGAACCAGGGAAAAGCGCGCGGAAACGCCGGATCATCCCACCGGCGGGCAATCCAGGCGGCGTAGTGGATCATCCGCAAGGTACGCAAAGCCTCGATCAGATGGACCTCGCGCGGGTTGAAATCATGAAACTTCCGATAGCCCCGCAACAGGGCGGCCAATTGGGTACCCTGCTCATCCCGATCACCCGACAGACACATCCAGAGATCCTGGATGGCCGGTCCCATGCGCGCATCGTCGAAATCCACGAACAACGGTCCACGCTCGGTCCAGAGAATGTTGCCGGAGTGACAATCCCCATGCAGCCGGATCAGACGCACCCCCCCGGCCAACGCGAAACAACGGCGGATGCGCTGCAACAACTCTTTGATCAAGGTGTCATAGATGGTGCGCAAATCCAATGGAATGAATTTCGAGTCCATCAAAAATCGATGCGGCTCCTCGCCGAAACTCTCCACATCCAACGTGGGACGGGCGACGAAGGAACGGGTCGCACCCAGGGCGTGAATCCGTCCCAAGGCCAAGCCCAACCGTTCGAGATGGTCGTGGTTTTCCAGATCGGGCGCACGACCTCCACAGTTCGGGTAGAGCGCATAACGAAACCCGCGCCAGGTGTGCAAGGTTTCATCCCTGGAATCGGCCAGGGGTGCCACCACCGGGATTTCCAGATCCGCAAGCTGCTGGGTGAAAAGATGCTCCTCGAGGATGGCAGCGCGACTCCAACGACCCTTGCGGTAGAATTTGACCACCAGGGCGCCACCCCCTTCCAAACCGACCTGATAGACCCGGTTCTCAAAGCTGTTGAGGGCCAACAACCGGCCATCGCAACGCTCACCAAGCCGTTCCGTGGCCTGGAGGATCACCTCGGGGCTGAGATTCTTGTATGGGGTTCTGTGCTGGGTTCCAGCCATATGTTGTCTGCATCCGTGCGATCAATTCGAGTGGGGCCGGGACAAGCCAAAGCATGCGCGGGCCCCGGTTTTGATCGTTGCACGCCCCCCAGGGGTGCACGGAAGGGGTTGGAGAGCGGTTCTCCCCCGGTCACGCCTTGTCAGGTCGCAACGCTGATTATTATCCAGCCGGGCTCTGTTGGGAAGGGATGTGCGTGAAATTTTCCCAGGTCTTTGGCGTTGAACTCCCGTGAAGGAGGTCCATGGTCTGGGGTGATGGGGTGCCACCCTGCAAATTCGTGGCAACGATGCCGTGTCGCAAGACGCGAGGTGCCCAGGGGTGGCGCGGGGGGTGCAGCGTGGTGTGGAAACGTTCATCCCGGTCGCATGCCGGACCGGGATGTTTTTGATCGCCATTCCGGTTTGTGACCTGAATGGCACCATGAACTCAAAACTGCGCGCCTACTCCTGCCAGACCGGATGCACCACCGCCGTGATCTGGAAATCCCGACTCTCCTGGCCGATCTTGCCCGTCAATCCGGAGTGATGGTCGCGGATTTTGTAGTTTTCGCGGCCATCGGAGAGGATATACCAGCTTTTCCGGGTTTTGGCGGCATTCTCGCGAGCCGCGACGACGGCTTCATTGTAGGTCATGGCGCTTCCTCGATGAGTTAAGACGTTCATTTTGTATTCTTTGGTGTTGCTGGTTTTTGGTTTTGCAAGATTTTTCAGCTAGCCAAGAGGCGATTACCATGGCATGCTTGACGATGCGTCGTGATCTTGCCACCTTGGAGCGACCAATTTTTAACGTTTGTCAGTGGTTGCGGGAAGAGGCTGTCGGTTGGCGATCTCAAGGATGCGTTAACAGGTCTCCCCGTCAGGCAAGCCGAATTCTGCCTGGAATGGACGAGGAGTTCAAGGGAAAATTTGATTTTTTTTCTTATTTGTTTTTTAAGGATTTTTCCATTCATGATCCCTATTGATCATTCCAATTGTCCAATCGTGACGTAGAGGTTTTTTTTCTTGATTCACAAGGAGTCTGGATTGGTTTTCAGGGTCTGATGTTTTCGTTATTGGGGAGCGGATATGAGCAGATTTTCCGGAAAAAGGGTATTGGTAACCGGCGGTGCAGGGTTTCTCGGATCGCATTTGTGTGAGCATCTTCTGGCCGAGGGTGCGGATGTATTGTGCGTGGACAATTTTTTTACCGGCAACAAAAGGAATATTCTCGCTCTATTGGATCATCCCTTTTTTGAATTGCTGCGTCACGATGTAACCTTTCCGCTGTATGTCGAGGTGGACGAGATTTTCAATCTGGCTTGTCCGGCCTCGCCGATACATTATCAATTTGATCCCGTGCAAACCACCAAGACGAGCGTGCATGGGGCGATCAACATGTTGGGTCTGGCCAAACGGGTACGGGCCAGAATCATGCAGGCATCGACGAGCGAGGTGTATGGGGATCCACAGGTTCATCCGCAGCGTGAGGATTACTGGGGCCATGTGAATCCCATCGGACCACGCTCCTGTTACGACGAGGGCAAACGTTGCGCGGAGACGTTGTTCTTCGATTATCATCGTCAGCATCGGTTGCGCATCAAGGTGGCGCGGATTTTCAACACCTATGGTCCGCGCATGCATCCCAACGATGGTCGGGTGGTATCGAATTTCGTGGTTCAGGCGTTGCGCGGCGATCCGATCACGGTGTATGGGGATGGCACGCAGACGCGCTCGTTCTGCTATGTCGATGACATGGTGGAGGGGTTTTTGCGGTTGATGTGTTCCGGGGATGATTTTCTCGGGCCGGTGAATCTGGGCAATCCCGGTGAGTTCACGATGTTGGAGTTGGCGAGCAAGGTGGTGGATCTGACCGGTTCCCGATCGCGAATCGTATTCGCGCCGTTGCCCACGGATGATCCCAAACAGCGTCAACCGGATATCGGATTGGCGCGGGAGCGGCTGGATTGGCAGCCGACGGTGGTGCTGGATGAGGGGTTGCGCCGGACGATCGCCTATTTTGACAACGAGTTGTCCGGCAGAACATGAGCCGGTTGATCATCCTGTTTGACTGGCTGGATCCTGAATCGTTGACGGCGCACTCAAAGCAAAATCAGTAAGAGGCTGTTTGGCAAATGCCAAACAGCCGATGCGGGCCATGCATGGCCCGCCAAATTGCGCAGCAATTTGAGAAGCACGAATCGATTTGTTCGATTCGTGCAGGTTTGGTGATTCCA
>JADGAY010000295.1:0-1602 GCA_015231775.1 Magnetococcales bacterium
TTTAAGAAACCGTCAAAACGTGATTTTGCGCAATCTGATACAGTCCAGGTTTGAGCGCGAAATCTCAGCCGAGCGCATCCGGGACAAGTTCGCGGCATCGAAGCGCAGAGGGATCTGGATGGGCGGGCATTTGCCCCTCGGGTATGAAGTGCGTGAACGGAAACTGCTCATTGTGCCCGAGGAGGCGAAAACGATCCGGCTCATCTTTCAGCGCGTCGCGGAGGGCGGTTCCGTCACCCAGATGGTCAAAGAACTGGCCGAGGCCGGTGCCACGGGCAAAAACGGCAGCCTGATGGACAAGGGGTACATCTATCGGATCCTGTCCAATCGTCTCTACCTGGGAGAGATCACCATGAGGGAGGAGGTGTTCCCCGGCGAACACCAGGCGATCATAGACCAGGAGACATGGGACAAGGTGCATCAGACGTTGGCCGACAACACCCGTCGGCAGGTTTCCTCCTGTCGGGTTCAGTCCGATGCTGTTCTGAAGGGGATCGTCCGTTGCCAGTCTTGTGAACGGGCCATGAGTCCCAGTTTCACCCGGAAAAACGGTGGCCGATTGTACCGTTACTACACTTGTCAGAACGCCAGGAAGAATGGTCATGAGTTTTGCAATTTGAAATCCGTGCCCGCCGGAGAGATCGAAGCCATGGTGGTCGGTCAGGTGCGCACCATGTTGAGATCGCCGGAGATGATCGTCAAGACGTGGCAGTCTGCGGATGGGATCGAGGAGCGCGATGTGGGGGAGGCCTTGCGGCGGTTGGATCCGGTGTGGGAGGAGCTTTTCCCGGTGGAACAACATCGGCTGATCACGCTGCTTATCTCCAGGGTGGATGTGGCAAAGGGTGAGCTAAAAGTGCATTTGCGCGCCGAGGGGCTGGATACCCTGGCCCGCGAATTGACCGACATTTGGAGCAAAAAGGAGCGTGCGGCATGAAGGCAGAATTGAGTAGAGACGGCAAGACCATCGTCGTCAGCATTCCCATGCAGATGCGGTGGCGGGGTGGGCGCACGAAGATCATTGCGCCGGAAGGATTGGATGTCTCCCCACCATCCTCACCGCGTGATGGCGCTTTGTTGAAACATGTGGTCAAGGCGCACCATTGGTTGCGCCAGTTGGAGGGAGGCAAGTTCAGATCGGTCAGGGAGTTGGCCGAGAAAGAAAATCTCGACATCTCCTACATCTCCAAGATTCTGAACCTGACGCTGTTGGCACCGGACATCGTGGAGACCATCCTGGACGGACGGCAGCCGGATGTTCTGACATGGCAGGAGCTGAAGCATCCGTTTCCCATGCTCTGGAGCGAACAGAGGAAGCGGTGGGGCATCCCGGAGCCGGTTTGATGAAATCCCATGTCGTCGCTTTAGGTTTGCCCCTGGGACGGCGACATTCCGCACAACAATTCCTCGCCATTGTTTTCCTGCCACTTTTCTGTCAAAATTGTTGGAACCTTTCCCTAGGGCGAATTGGGAATGAGGGCCGGCTTTTCTTCAGAAAGGGCAGAACATGACCAAATCAGATCTGATCAGAGCGATTGCGGCAAAAATGGAAATCTCACGCCAGGAGGCCGAAATGGCGGTCAACACCATTTTCGACACCAT
>JADGAY010000295.1:1612-2883 GCA_015231775.1 Magnetococcales bacterium
ACAGGGTGATCGGGTGGAGTTGAGGGGGTTCGGTAGCTTCGGGATCAAGAGTCGTCATGCACGGGATGGTCGCAATCCCAAGACGGGCGACCATGTCCAGGTGGACGCCAAACGGGTTCTATTTTTCAAAGCAGGTATGGAGTTGCGCAAGAGGGTGGACATTTAACCCTGGCATAACACGCACCGTCGTACCGTAACACCCTTCCGGTAGTTCTTTCTCCATTCTCCCGTCTCAACGCTTCCATGCCCGATAGAGACGCACGCTGGATTTCCCCATATTGGCGCACGGGCCGCCCGTCATGGGGCAGTGCGGCATGTGTACCAGTGAATGGGCCTGGTGCGAACGTGGGCCGACTGGGGCGCCAGTCTGGCGCAACAGGGTTTTGACCAATACCCGCCGTCACTTCACCCGTCACAGAGTGATACCCCGCGCCGCCCCTGCTTGATGTCGGCCCGATGGCTCTTGGCCTCCAAGCGGCGCATGCGACTGGCACGGGTTGGGCGGGTCGGTCTGCGCGGGACGGGTTCCGCCATGGCCTGCCGGACCAGGTGGTCAAGGCGTTCCATGGCGTCCTGCCGGTTGCGTTCCTGGGTCCGAAAGCGACGGGCATCCAATACCAATTCACCCGCGTCCGTCATGCGGTTTCCGGCCAGATGTACCAACCGCGCTCGAACGGACGGGGTGAGGATCGCCGAGTTTGCCACGTCGTAGCGCAGTTGCACCGCCGTGGCGACCTTGTTGACGTTCTGACCGCCCGGACCCGAGGCCCGCACGAAATCCAGTCGAATCTCCCCCTCCGGGACGCATACCGTTGTTGCCATCATTTCACTCCCGCAAAAGGCCGGATTATAGAGTTCGGGAGGGGTGGGCGAAAGCCCCAAGATGGATCGTGTTTGAGTGGAACGGTCATGGCAGGAAAAAATAATTCTTTTTGATATAAAATTTGTAAATCACAAATAGAAATACATTTTCTGACAAGATAACACCAAACAAGACACACGTTCAACTCCTGTTGCCAACCGATTGCGTTTCCAAAACGGTCCAAAAAACAGGTCTGCTTTGTTATTTGATTTTATTGAAGAAAGTTCGGTCCAAAATTCCAGGCCACTTCATGAGACGGTCCACAGCTTTTGGAGAATGTCGCCGGAGAGAAGGGAGAAAGGCCGTTTTTCGACTCCTGCGGGTTCAGTTTCCAACCAAGTGTGTTTCCAAACCAGTTTGGCTATCTATTGAAAATATTGGAATTTTTCCCACAAAAAAAGCCGCTCTG
>JADGAY010000066.1 GCA_015231775.1 Magnetococcales bacterium
GGACCAGACGCGCCAGCAGGCCACCAGCAGGACCAGACGCACCAGCAGGCCACCAATCAGGGGGATAAAGGGGGGTTACCGTGCCGGGGGTTGGGCCGGCAAGCGAAGATCTTGGGCAGGTGGGGCGACGTACTGAACCGGGAGTGGCCACACGCGCATAAGGCCGAACAGCAATCCAATTCCACCGATGATCATGGCTCCCATCTTGATCACCATGCGAAGTTCCAGTTCCTTGATGTCGCGCTTGAGTTCCACCTTGGTGGATTCGATATCCCGTTGCAGATCGGCCTTGGTGGATTCGATATCCCGTTGCAGATCGGCCTTGGTGGATTCGATCTTCGCATCCAGCTCTTTGATATCCCGTTGCAGATCGGCCTTGGTGGATTCGATCTTCGCATCCAACGATTTGATATCTCGCTGCAACTCCAGAACGTGCGTATCCATCTTGGCCACATCGGCCTTTGTGGAAAGCTGATACCCGAGAATATCGGTCAACAGATTCACCTGCATTTCGGCCTGTTCTTCTGTAAAGCCAGTGGCGACCATCTGTTTGACGAATTTATGGGTGTCGAATGCGGCGATGAGTCCGGACATAGATGATTCACTCCCTGGAGTGTGGATATTCCCCGATAATATCCGATCAACGCCAATCGCGTCCACATGATTCCTTGACCCCGGCCACGGTCTGATTCACGATTGATTCACGGGGCCGAAAACCCCTATATCAATCAGCGGAAACCGCACCCGTCAGACCATGCGGTATTTTTGCGCCTGCGATTCGGCACGGTTCGCGCCGTGTCGTCATTGTTGGCCGGGTGTGCGTGGATACAATACCCTGCAAGGGGAAAGAAACGCGCCGTCTGATTGCGGTTTTCGGCACCCGGTCAATCAACCATCCTCGAAAAGGAGCAATCAGACCATGACCACACCCCCGAACCCCACCACACCAATCGATTCGGAAAAAGTCCATTACAACGCAAACGCATGGCGTGATTGTGCAACGCCACCGTTCCCGCGAAATAACGGTTACGATTACGGATCAACGTCATGGTATCGGGACGAAAACCCCTACGAGGCGTTTCATCGCTGGAGCCGACGCGCCGCACTGTTGGCAAATTTTGGGCGTCTCGCAATGGATCGGTGGGCCGATGCAGCATTCGCCAATCGTCAAAACAACCCGACAACGGATTTGTGGCATGACGATGTGAGATCGTTTGGTGAACTTTTCAATGTGATTCACGAATCGATTGACCTGGCGAGGAGTGCGTTTGACGCAATCGATTGACGACTGGCGGTTGATGATCTGACAACGACCGGGGCGGGCAACCTTCCCGGTTTTGTCGTTTCTGGGGTGATGTCCACACGGTGTGGAGATCACCGAAAACAGGCAAGCAACTTCGATTTTGCTACCCAAATTGCTACCCAAGCGGGTTTTTGAGGATTTTTCGTTTTTCTAACTATTTGATTTTATTGGTGTCCCCGGCGCGATTTGAACGCACGGCCTACGGATTAGGAATCCGTTGCTCTATCCGGCTGAGCTACGGGGACAATTTTTTCGACGCGTTACCGCGATTCTGATGCCGCCTTGTGTTGTATGATCGGCACGGGAAGTCTCTTCTCAGGCACCTTCCAGGCGCTTCATCACCCCGTTTTACCTCATGACCAGGGGAAGAAGCGGTCGAAAGAGGTTCGGTGCGATTCCCATGGGGCCCGGATTGGCGCGGGGTGGATCCTTGGGGCGCCTGCCCAGATTCTCCTGATAATAGGGTGGTGCGAAGATCGCACCCAAAATACCCTCACCAGGGATTCTGCGCAAAGGGTTTTGTGTTGCGACACGTGGAATGGATCCGATTTGATGGAGGGGGCAGATCGGATCAACCAGAAGGAACGCGATGGGCGCGCACGGATTCCAGGATGTTTGCGACGAGAGGGCCTCCCGTTCCGGGATGCTGCGGCACCGAACAGCGCCCGGCTATCCTGAAAGCAACGGCAAGATCGGATGTTGGCACGGTTCGCTCACAAGAGCGGATACGCAAAGAGCGTGACGGAAAAATGGGAGCTGCCTGGGAAACGCAAGGCATGTCGGACAAGCGTCCCAGCGGAATCTTCCCGGCATACCGAATGGGGCACGGCTAACCTCTGATGGCAAGAGAGGTTTTGAGCCATTTCTGGCAGGATCACCACGGAGCGGATCTCATGCTCCCTTGACGTGATTGCCCCCTGTCTCCCGCAACCACCACGCGCTTGCGGCACCGAACCACGCCGCGCCCGCCAGCAGGAGCAGGCCCAGGTGGTACTCCTCCGGGCTGTAGAGTCGCACGCCGTCGATCATGCCGCCCTGCCAGTGGAGATCCATCACCCAGCCGACCAGTGGTTGCAGCACCGCGCAGGAGAGAAATCCCCCCATGTTGACCACCGAGGTGGCGATCCCGGAAAGATGGGGTGGGTTCACCTCCTTGGCGCAGGTCCACGTCAGGGTGAAGCCGGCGGTGGTGAAGCCCATGAGGGCAAAGAGGAGGTAGGAAGCGGTGGGGGAGAGATGGAGATCGGCCAGCCACACCAGCCAGACCAGGGCGTTTAAGTGGGTGGTGATGAGCATGATCGGTTTGCGGTGACCCAGGCGGTCCGAGAGCGTGCCGACGATCAGGCTGCCAAGGGCGAAGGCGGCAAAGTAGACCGACAGGTGGGAGGCGGACGTGGCGCGGCTCATGCCGTGGACCTGGGTGAGGTACGGCATGGCCCACAACCCGCCAAAAGCAAAGAAGCTGCCGGTGATGCCCACGTTGATCATGGCGCTGGGCCAGGTGGCGGGGTTGGCCAACACGGTTTGCAGACCGGCGCGGGCGCCGGCGAGATCCAGGCGCGGGTGCGGGTGGGTGGCATGGGGTTCCCCTGCCGGGTGATCGCGTACCAGCAGCCAACACCCCACCCCCAGCAGCAGCGATACCACGCCAATGCCAATAAAGACGCCACGCCAGCCAAAGCTTTGCGCGGTGAGGGTCAGCGGTGCGCCGGCCAGCACCGAGCCCAGGTTTCCGATCAGGATGGAGACGCCGACCAGGGTGGCGAAGCGGTTGGGTTCAAACCAGACGGCGATCAGTTTGAGCATGGCGATGAAGGTCACGGAGACCCCCAGGCCGATGAGGGTGCGTCCCATCAGGGCGCCATCCAGGGTGGTGGACATCCCGAAGAGCAGGCTTCCGGCCCCCCCGACCAGCCCCCCCAACAGCAGAATGCGGCGTGGTCCCAGGGTATCGACCAGCATCCCCGTGGGCACCTGCATGACCAGATAGATATAAAAATAGGTGGCAGCCAATACCCCCAACGCGGTGGCGGAGGTGTGAAACGACTGTTCCAACTCCTGGGTGATCCCCACCGGCGCGAAACGCTGGAAAAAGGCGATCACATAGGTGGCGCCGACCATGCCAAGCGCCCACCAGCGGCGCCGTTGCTCAACGGGAGTTAGGGTGTGCATGATGGTGGGTCGCGGGCAAGAGGGGAACGATCAGGCGTGGGGTTGATGGGACAAGGGCGGCATGCCGGCAAGAGATCTGAATCCCTTCAAGCGTTGAAGCCCATTGGAGTGTTCTGGCTAGATACAAAAATCCCCGGATCCGCCTGCAAACCACAGGCCGATCCGGGGATTGTCAAGAGCCGGTCTCCCTCCCGCCTACTTCAGAGCAAAGAGGAAAACGGTTGAAAAAAATCAACCGCGCAGATGGTTGAGCACTTCGTCCAACATCTTCTTGGCGTCGCCGAAGAGCATCCGGTTGTTCTCCTTGTAGAACAACGGATTGTCAACGCCGGCGTAACCCGAGGCCATGGAGCGCTTCATGACGATCGAGGTGGTCGATTTCCACACCTCCAACACCGGCATGCCGGCGATGGGGCTGTTGGGATCTTCCATGGCGGACGGATTGACGATGTCGTTGGCACCGATCACCATGGTCACATCGGTCGAGGGGAAGTCCTCGTTGATCTCGTCCATCTCCAGCACGATGTCATACGGCACCTTGGCTTCGGCCAACAGCACGTTCATGTGACCCGGCATGCGCCCGGCCACCGGATGAATCGCGAAACGGACATTCTTGCCCTTGGAACGCAGCAGTTGGGTGATTTCGAACACCGTGTGCTGGGCCTGGGCAACCGCCATGCCGTAACCCGGCACGATCACCACGCTCTTGGCCTCGCGCAGCAGTTCGGCGGTTTCCAGAGCCGACACGGCCACCACCTCGCCCGCCGGGGCCGCGCCCGAGGCAGCCGCCGGCGTACCGCCATCGGAGCCGAAACCACCGGCGATCACCGCGAAGAACTTGCGGTTCATGGCGCGGCACATGATGTAGCTCAGAATGGCGCCCGACGAACCCACCAGGGCACCCACCACGATCAGCAGGTCGTTGGAGAGCATGAAGCCGGTGGCGGCGGCGGCCCAACCGGAGTAGCTGTTCAACATCGACACCACCACCGGCATGTCCGCGCCACCGATGGCCATCACCATGTGCACGCCGAACAACAGCGCGATGGCGGTCATGGCCAACAGGGGCGTCATGCCCGCCGAGATGCCATGGGCGTTCAAAAACACCTTGCCCAGCATCACGGTGACGATCAGCAGGCCGAAGTTGAACTGATGGCGGCCAGGCAGGGTCAACGGCTTGCCGCTGATCTTGCCGGAGAGCTTGCCAAAGGCGACGATGGAGCCAGAGAAGGTCACGGCACCGATCAGGATGCCGATGTAGATCTCCATCTCATGGATGGTCTTCTCGGCGCCGGTCAGGGTGGAGGTGGGATCGATGTAGTTGGCGAAGCCCACCAGCATGGCGGCCAGACCGACCAGGCTGTGCATGAGGGCGACCAGCTCCGGCATTTCGGTCATCTTGACCCGGATGGCGGCGAAGATGCCCACCGAGCCACCGATGGCCATGGCGATGAGGATCAGCACCAGATTGCCGGCACCGGCCAGCTTCGGGCCCATCAGGGTGGCCAGCACGGCGATGGCCATGCCGATGATCCCGAACAGATTGCCGCGCCGGGCGGTTTCGGGATTGCTCAGGCCGCCGAGGCTCAGGATGAAGAGGATGGTGGCGCCGATGTAAGAAACGGTCAACAAACCTTGGTTCATGGGTCACGTCTCCTTATTTTTGAAACATGCGCAACATGCGCTGAGTGACCCAGAAGCCACCCATCATGTTCACGGCGGTCAGAACGATGGCTACAGCCGCCAGGATGGTGATCATCTTTCCAGGCGTGGAGATTTGGATCAGGGCGCCGATCACGATGATGCTGCTGATGGCGTTGGTGACGCTCATGAGCGGGGTGTGCAGGGCCGGGGTGACGTTCCAGATGACCATGTAACCGATGAAGCAGGCCAGAATGAAGACGGTGAAGTGTCCCAGGAAGGCCGACGGCGCGCCGACGCCCACCAGCAGGAAGATCAGCGCCAGGCTGAGGCCGGTGGTGAGCACGCTTTTGTTGCTGGCCGGCTCGCCGGGACCATGGCCATGCTTGGGCGCCGGCGGCATGGCGGCGGGCTTGGCCTGCTGCGGGGCGGCGGAGAGCTTCGGCGGCGGCGGGGGCCAGGTGATCTCGCCCTCCTTGATGACCGTAGCGCCACGGATCACTTCGTCTTCCATGTTGACGTTGATCACGCCATCCTTGGTACGGCACAGCTCCTCCATCAGACGCACCAGGTTGGTGGCGTAGAGCTGGCTGGACTGACGGGAGAGGCGGCTGGGCAGATCGGTGAAGCCGATGATGGTGACATCGTGCTTGACTACCACCTTGCCCGGCTCGGTCAGCTCGCAGTTGCCACCCATTTCGGCGGCCAGATCGACGATCACGCTGCCGGGTTTCATGTTTCGGACCATCTCGGCGGTGATCAGCTTGGGGGCGGGACGGCCCGGAATCAACGCCGTGGTGATGATGATGTCCACCTCGGCGGCCTGCTGGGCGGTCATTTCGGCCTGGGCCTTCTGATACCCCTCGCTCATCACCTTGGCGTAACCGCCCACACCACCACCCTCTTCCTCGTAATCGACGGTGACGAACTCGCCACCCATGCTCTTGACCTGATCGCCCACTTCCGGACGGGTGTCGAAGGCACGCACGATGGCGCCCAGGCCCGAGGCGGCGCCAATGGCCGCCAGACCGGCCACGCCGGCGCCGATGACGAACACCTTGGCCGGCGGCACCTTGCCCGCGGCGGTGATCTGACCGGTGAAGAAGCGTCCGAAGTGATGGGCGGCCTCGATCACGGCGCGATAGCCGGCGATGTTGGCCATGGAGCTCAAGGCGTCGAGCTTCTGGGCGCGGGAGATGCGGGGCACGGAGTCCATGGCCAGGGCGGTGATCTTCAGGGCCGCCATGCGGTCCATGAGTTCCTTGTTCTGGGCAGGCCAGATGAAGCTGATCAGGGTTTGGCCGGCACGCAGGGAATCCACCTCATGGGCCTTGCCACCGGGGAGCGCCATTGGGGCGCGCACCTTGAGAACGATGTCGGCGTTGGCGTAAAGGGATTTGGCATCCGCCGCGATCTCGGCGCCTGCCTGCTGATACACCTCGTCCGAGAAATTGGCCTCGGCACCGGCACCCTTCTCGACCGCCACGGTAAAGCCCAACTTGATGAACTGCTTGACGGAATCCGGGCTGGCCGCCACCCGTCGTTCCCCTGGATAGATCTCTCTGGGAATGCCGATCTGCATTGAACGCCTCCTGATGAATTATAAGGATATCGTGGAACCAAACGGGGCTTCATCCACTCGAACTATGGCGATCCCCCATGTCGCGCATCCGGGACGAGTTTCTCAAGGTGCAGATGATGGAAGAAAACGTCGGCGCGGTCAAGTTGCCGCGCAGCCTATTTTCTTTCTGGATCTTTTGATTGCGGCAATGTCCATTCGCTATAACTTCAGAGGCTGTTTGGTGATTCCGTGAATGGATTCATCAAACCTGCACAAATCGAACAAATCGATTCGTGCTTCTCAAATGGCTGCGCAATTTGGCAGGCCATGCATGGCACGCATCGGCTGTTTGGCCTGTGCCAAACAGCCACTCAGTGCCGAGACGTCCAGGCGTGCCTCGTTTGGGAGAATCCTCCGTCCAGTGCGTTCGCCGGTCACTCCTCCTCCCCCAACCGGCTCAGACGCGTCGCCAGACCGATATAACCTGCCGGGGTCAGGGCCAGCAGGCGCTCCTTGGCCTCGACCGGAATCTCCAACCCCTCGATGAAAGCATGGATTCCCGCGCGGGTGATGCCCCGTCCGCGGGTCAACGCCTTCAACCGCTCGTAGGGTTTCTCCAGGCCATACCGACGCATGACGGTCTGGATCGGCTCGGCCAGCACCTCCCAGGCGTTATCCAGATCAGCCGCCAGACGGAGCGGATCGGCCTCGAGCTTGCCGATTCCCTTCAAGGCCGAATCATACCCCAGCAACGCATACCCCAACCCCACGCCGACGTTGCGCAGCACGGTGGAGTCGGTCAGATCCCGTTGCAGGCGCGAGATGGGCAGTTTGATGGCCAGATGGTCGAGCAGGGCGTTGGCCAGGCCGAGATTCCCCTCGGAGTTCTCGAAGTCGATGGGGTTGACCTTGTGGGGCATGGTCGAGGAGCCCACCTCGCCGGCTTTGGTCTTCTGGCGGAAATAACCGAGGGAGATATAGCTCCAGAGATCCCGGTCGAAGTCGAGCAGCACGGTGTTGAAGCGCATCACCGCGTGAAAGAACTCCGCCACGCCGTCGTGGGGTTCGATCTGGGTGGTGAGGGGTTGATAGGTCAGTCCCAGGGAGGTGACGAACGTTTCGGCCAGACCCGGCCAATCCACCTCGGGATAGGCGACCACATGGGCGTTGAAGTTGCCCACCGCGCCGTTGATCTTGCCGGGAATGGCCACCCGCGCCAGACCGGCCCGTTGAATCCTCAGCCGATGGGCGACGTTGGCCATCTCCTTGCCCAGCGTGGTCGGGGAGGCGGGCTGGCCGTGGGTGCGGGCGAGCATGGGCTGCTCCCGATGGCGCGCGGCCAGATCGGCCACCTGGGCCACCACCCGATCCATGGCCGGCAGCAGCACTTGATCTCTGGCCTCCTTCATCGCCAGGCCGTGGGAGAGGTTGTTGATATCCTCGGAGGTGCAGGCGAAATGGATGAACTCCAGCACCGACTCGGACAGGAGATCGCCGAGCCGCTCCTTGAGAAAGTACTCCACCGCCTTGACATCGTGGTTGGTGGTGCGTTCGATCTCCTTGATGCGCTGGCCATCCGCCTCGGAAAAATCCAGGGCGAGGGCGTTCAGACGCGCCTCGACCTCGGGCGTGAAAGGGGGCACTTCGGGAATGGCGGGTTCGCGGGAGAGGGCCAGAAGCCAGCCCAACTCCACCCGCACGCGCCGGTGGATGAGGCCGAATTCGGAGAAGATCGGACGCAACGGGGCCATCTGTCGGGCGTAGCGTCCATCCAACGGAGAGAGGGCGGTCAGTAGGGTGGGATCCATGCTCGTGTCAACTTCCATGCGGGCCAATGAACGGGAAAAGAAGAACCAATCATTGCATGGTAACCAAGATCGACGAAAAACAAAACCCGCGCCCATGAAAAAAACATCCGCGGGCCAGACAGGACCACTTGGCGTGGCTCCAAATTGCGTTTAACCTCCTAAATGGCACATTTTTGACCATTGCCGGGGAGCTTGCACAAGACGGCGTACTCCGGTTTGGGGGGTGAGGGGGCTCTCCCCTGTTTTTGTCAAGTCAGCAAGGAACGATGCCATGTCCGAAGTCAGACCCTTCAAACGCCTGCTGGTCGCCAATCGCGGCGAGATCGCCATTCGCATCATCCGGGCCGCCTCCGAGATGGGCATCTCCACCGTGGCCATCCATGCCCTGGAAGACAGCTACTCCCTGCACCGCTACAAGGCCGACGAGAGCTATCTGGTCGGCGCGGGCAAACGTCCCATCGCCGCCTATCTGGATATCCAGGATATCCTGCGCATCGCCCGCGAAGTGCATGTCGATGCCATCCATCCGGGTTACGGTTTTCTCTCCGAAAACCCGGATTTCGCCGCCGCCTGCCGGGACTCCGGAATCGCCTTCATCGGGCCGACCCCCGAAGCGATGCGACTGCTCGGCGACAAGGTTCAGGCGCGCCGCATCGCGGTGGAGGCCGGCGTGCCGGTGATGCCCGCCACCCTCACCCTGCCCGAGGATCCGGATCAGATCCACGCCATGGCCAACCAGATCGGCTATCCGGTGATGCTCAAGGCGATCTGGGGCGGCGGCGGTCGCGGCATGCGGGTCATCGAGAGCGCGGATCAGCTCATCGAGCAGGTGCGCACCGCCTCCCGCGAGGCGGCCACCGCCTTTGGCAACGGCTCGGTCTATCTCGAAAAACTGGTCCGACGCGCCCGGCACGTCGAGGTGCAGATCCTCGGCGACCAGCACGGCAACCTGGTCCATCTCTACGAACGGGACTGCACGGTGCAACGGCGCAACCAGAAGGTTGTGGAGCGGGCCCCCGCGCTCTATCTCTCCGACGCCCAACGGGCCGAGCTGTGCGGTCATGCCCTGGGGGTCGCCAACGCGGTGGGCTATCGCAATGCCGGCACCGTGGAGTTCCTTCAGGATGTGGATTCCGGCTCGTTCTACTTCATCGAGGTCAATCCGCGCATCCAGGTGGAACATACCGTCACCGAGGAGGTGACCGGCATCGATCTGGTGCAGGCACAGATCCTGGTGGCCCAGGGTCACCCCCTCGGCTCTCCCGGCCTGCCGACTCAGGATCGGATCGCCCTGCACGGCCATGCCATGCAGTGCCGGGTCACCACCGAGGATCCGGAGAACAACTTCACCCCGGACTACGGACGCATCTCCGACTATCGCAGCGCTGCCGGCTTTGGCGTGCGTCTCGACGCGGGGACCGCCTACAGCGGCGCGCGCATCACTCCGTTCTACGATTCGCTGCTGGTCAAGATCACCGCCTGGGCGGCCACCTCGGACGCGGCCATCCACCGCATGGACCGTGCCCTGCAGGAGTTCCGCATCGTCGGGGTGAAGACCAACCTGAACTTCCTGAGCCGCGTGGTGCGCCACGACAAGTTCCGTTTCGGCGATTACACCACCACCTTCATCGATCAGAACCCGTCGCTCTTCAAGACCCCGGAGCGCCACGACTCCCACGCCCATCTGCTGCAATACATCGCCGACGTGGTGGTCAACGGCAATCGCGAAACCAAGGGTCTGCCGAAACCCGAGAGCTACGCCAAGCCGAACGTGCCGAAGTTCAACGAAAAGGAGGAACTCCCCCTCGGCACCCGCGATCTGCTCGATGACCTCGGACCGAAAAAGTTCGCCCAGTGGATGTTGGAGCAGAAACGCACCCTGATCACCGACACCACGATGCGCGATGCCCATCAATCGCTGCTGGCCACCCGGCTGCGCACCTTCGACCTCAAGGTGATCGCGCCGGCCTATCAGCGACTCCTGCCCAATCTCTTCTCCATGGAGTGCTGGGGTGGGGCCACCTTCGACGTGACCATGCGCTTCTTGAAGGAGTGCCCCTGGGAGCGGCTGATGCACCTGCGGGAGTTGATGCCCAATCTGCTGTTGCAGATGCTGCTGCGCTCGGCCAACGGTGTCGGCTACACCAACTATCCGGACAACGTGGTGAAGTTCTTCATCAAACAGGCCGCCGGACGCGGGGTGGATCTGTTCCGGGTGTTCGACTCGCTCAACTGGGTGGACAACATGCGCGTGGCCATGGACGCGGTGTGCGCCGAGGAGAAGCTCTGCGAGGCGGCCATCTGCTACACCGGCGACATCACCGATCCCAGGCGCGCCAAGTACTCCCTGAAATACTACGTGGACATGGCCAAGGAGTTGGAGGCCGCCGGCGCCCACATCCTGGGCATCAAGGACATGGCCGGACTGCTCAAGCCCAACTCGGCCCGCGTGCTGGTCAAGGCGCTCAAGGAGGAGATCGGTCTGCCGATTCACTTCCACACCCACGACACCAGCGGCATCTCGGCGGCCAGCGTCCTGGCGGCCATCGAGGCCGGGGTGGACGCGGTGGACGCGGCCATGGACGCCATGAGCGGGGCCACCTCCCAGCCGAGTCTCGGTTCGATCGTCGAGGCGTTGCGCAACACCCCCCACGATACCGAACTCGACATCGATGCCATCCGCGCGATCTCCACCTATTGGGAGCAGGTGCGCCGTCACTACGCCGCCTTCGAGACCCGTCAGTATGTCGGCGCCTCGGAGGTCTACCTGCACGAGATGCCGGGCGGGCAGTTTACCAATCTGCGCCAGCAGGCCCGTTCCCTGGGCATCGACTCCCACTGGGATCAGGTGGCGCGCGCCTATGCCCAGGTCAACGAGATGTTCGGCGACATCCCCAAGGTGACCCCAAGCTCCAAGGTGGTTGGCGACATGGCGTTGATGATGGTCACCAGTCAACTCAAGCGTCAGGATGTGCTCGATCCGCACAAGGAGATCTCCTTTCCGGAGTCGGTGGTGCAGTATTTCCGGGGCGATCTCGGCCAACCGCCGGGCGGCTTTCCCCAGGCGTTGCAACGCAAGGTTCTGAAAAATCAAACCCCCTTGACCGAACGCCCCGGCGCCGTGCTCCCGGATACCAATCTCGACGAACAGCGCGCCGTGGTGTCGCGTCTGACCGGCGGCCTGGTGAGCGATGCCCAGTTGGCCTCGTACCTGATGTATCCCCAGGTGTTCAGCGAGTTCATGCGTCACTGTCAGACCTACGGGGATGTCAGCCGGCTCCCCTCGTCGGTCTTCTTCTACGGCATGGAGCCGGGCCATGAGATCGTGGTGGAGCCCGAGCCGGGCAAGGCGTTGATCGTCCACTTCGTCACCACCTCGGAGCCGGACCGGGACGGCATGGTGAAGGCCTTCTTCGAGGTCAACGGCCAGCCCCGTTCGATCCTGATCCACAACCGCGCCCAGGGGGCCGGCAAGCGCGCCGCGCCCAAGGCTCGCGATGGCGATCCGGCCCAGGTGGGGGCGCCGATTCCGGGCGCCGTGGGTGCCATCGCCGTGGCGCGGGGACAGAAGGTGGCGCGGGGCGATCTGCTGCTCTCCCTGGAGGCGATGAAGATGGAGACCGCGGTGTGCGCCACCAAGGATGGGGTGGTGGGGGAGATCCATGTGCAGACCGGGGATCAGGTGGAGACCAAGGATCTGCTGATCACCCTGGGTTCGGCGTGAACGCGCGGGGAAGACCGGCCCCGTTTCATCGTTGATTCTCGGAAGGGGCGCCATCCGCTCTCCTCGGCATTGAAACCCGTTTTCAGGGCACGGAGGACACGCCATGACCAGTGAAACCAGCGTGTTGATGACCCTGGCCGCCTTGTTCCTGATCGGCTTTTGCGCCGACGCCCTGGCGCGACGGGTTCTGCTGCCACGGGTCACCCTGCTGCTGATTTGCGGGATGCTGCTCGGTCCCACGGTGACCGGCGTGGTCTCGACCAAACAGCAGGGCTGGCTGATCGTGGTGGCCCAGGTCACCTTGTCCATGGTCGGTTTTCTGCTGGGGGGTCGGATCACCCTGGGCGGCCTGAAACGGTATGGTCGCACGGTCTTGACCATCTCCGTCACCATCCTCGCCGTCACCGCCACCTTGATGTTCTCCGGCATGCTCTGGGTGGGGGCGCCGCTCTCCGCGGCGATCCTGTTGGCGAGCATTTGTCTCACCACCGATCCGGTGGCCCCCACGGACGTGATCCACGAAATGCGCGCCGACGGCCCGTTCACACGGGTGTTGATCGGCACCATCGCCACCAACGACACTCTCGGCTTCGTGCTGTTCACCATCGCCCTGTCGGTGGCCGCCATTTTTCATCCGTCCGCGACCCCGCACGCCTTTTGGCAGGTTGTCTGGGAGTTGGGGGGCGCGATCGTGATCGGGGCCCTGCTGGGACGGATCCTGGCCTTCGTGTGCGATCACGTCCACGGTCCCGACACTCTGCTGGCCGGATCGCTGGGTCTGCTGGTACTGTGCGGCACTCTGGCGCAACGGGCCCACAGCTCCTTTTTTCTGGCGGTGATGATCATGGGGAGCGTCACGGTCAACTCCGGCTTGCGACCGTGGAAACCCTTCCTGATCATCGAACGGTTTCTGTGGCCGTTCTTGATCCTCTTCTTCCTGTTGGCCGGGGCCAACCTCAAACCCAGGGCCATGCTCGACATCGGCCTGATCAGCGGGGTCTATATCGTCTGCCGCATGACCGGCGAGGTGTTCGGGGGGTGGCTCGGGGCCAGGTTGAGCGGCATGCCCGGCCCGACCCGTCGCTGGCTGGGTCCGGCCCTGCTGCCCCAGGCCGGGGTGGCCATGAGCATGACCTTCATCGCCGTGCAACGGTTTCCGGATCTCACCGATCTGTTGCTGCCGGTGGTGATCTCCGGCGTGGTGGTGTTCGAACTGATCGGCCCCATCATGACCCGCCTCGCCCTGGTGCGCGTGGGGGAAAAGGATGCCCGCATCGCTGGGCCACGGTTGCGATAGCAGAGGAAAAGGGGTATTATTGACAGGTTAACCCCTCTTCTTTCTCCACCGATGTCACGCGGGTATCATGGATAGCGAAACAAAGACCGTGGATCCCAACCTTTCCAAGCGGGTTCCCGTCAATCTCGAAGACGAAATGCGCCGTTCCTACCTCGATTACGCCATGAGCGTGATCGTGGGACGTGCCCTGCCCGATGTGCGCGACGGACTCAAACCGGTCCACCGCCGCGTCCTCTTCGCCATGAGCGAACTGGGCAACGAATGGAATCGCGCCTACAAGAAATCGGCCCGCGTGGTCGGTGATGTCATCGGTAAATACCATCCCCACGGCGACGTGGCGGTCTACGACACCATCGTGCGCATGGCCCAGGAGTTCTCGATGCGCCATCCACTGGTGGATGGCCAGGGCAACTTCGGTTCCGTGGATGGGGACTCCCCGGCGGCCATGCGTTACACCGAAGTGCGCATGACCCGTCTGGCCAGCGAACTGCTCGCCGACATCGACAAGGAGACGGTCGATTTTGGACCCAACTACGACGGCTCCCTCACCGAACCACGCATTCTGCCGTGCAAATTCCCCAATCTGCTGGTCAGCGGTTCCTCGGGCATCGCGGTGGGCATGGCCACCAACATCCCGCCCCACAACCTCGGCGAGATTGTGGATGCCACCTGTGCCCTGATCGACAACCCGGAGTTGACCAATCGTGGCCTGATGACCTTCGTGCCGGGTCCGGACTTTCCCACCGGCGGATCGATCCACGGTCGGGCCGGTATTCTGAGCGCCTACGAAACCGGACGCGGCTCCATCGTGCTGCGCGCCAAGACCCACGTCGAAACGAAAAAGGATGGCCGCGAAGCGCTCATCATCGACGAGTTGCCGTTCCAGGTGAACAAGGCCAAGCTGGTGGAGTTCATCGCCGATCTGGTGCGCGAAAAGAAGATCGAAGGGATCTCGGATCTGCGCGACGAGTCGGATCGCCAGGGGATGCGGGTGGTGATCGAGACCAAACGCGACGTCAGCACCGAAGTCCTGCTCAATCAGCTCTACAAGCACACCTCCATGCAGACCACCTTCGGCGTGAACGCCGTGGCCCTGGTGCATGGACAGCCGCAAACCCTGAACCTGAAGAGCATCCTCGAAGAGTTCATCAACCACCGTCGTCAGGTGGTGACCCGGCGCACCCTTTTCGATCTGGCCAAGGCCCAGGCACGCGGCCATATCCTGGAAGGGCTCTCCGTGGCCCTGGCCAACATCGACCGCATCATCGAACTGATCCGCAACGCCCCGACCCCCCAGGCCGCCAAGGAGCGGTTGGTGGCGGAACTCTGGGAGCGCGGCCCGGTGGAGGCGATGCTGACCCGGGCGTTGGATGCGGGCATGGTCGCCTCGCCCCAATTCGTCGAAGGGGGGTACCGACTCTCCCCGGAGCAGGCCCAGGCCATCCTCGACATGCGGTTGCATCGTCTCACCGGTCTGGAACAGGACAAGATCCATCAGGAGTTCGAGGAGACCCTGACCGAAATCGCCCGTCTGAACGCGATTCTGGCCACCGATCAGGCGCTGCTGGATGTCATCAAGGAAGAACTCAGGCGCATCAAGGAGATGTTCGCCAATGCACGACGTACCGAGATCGTCGAGGATCTGGGAGAGTTCTGCGCCGAGGATCTGATTCCGGAAGAGGAGATGGTGGTCACGGTGAGCCATTCGGGCTACGTGAAGCGCCAGCCGGCGGTGGATTATCGCAGTCAGCGTCGCGGCGGCAAGGGCAAGAGCGCCACCGGGGTCCGGGATGAGGATTTCATTTCGCAACTGTTTGTCGCCTCCACCCATGACCTCATTCTCTGTTTCACGGACAAGGGTCGGGTGTTCCGCCTGAAGGTCCACGAACTGCCCCTGGCCAGCCGCGCGGCGCGGGGTCGCCCGATCATCAATCTGCTGGCCCTGGAGGCCGGCGAGAAGCTGGCCCAGATCCTGCCCGCGCCGGTGGCGCGTGACCAGTGGGACAACTGGCATCTGCTGTTCGCCTCGTCCAAGGGTCTGATCAAAAAGACCGCGCTCTCGGCTTATGGCAACATCCGCGCCTCGGGTCTGCGGGCGGTGGATCTGCAAGAGGGGGATGATCTGGTCGGGGTGGCGCTGTTGCCGGTGTTGCAGGAGGATATCGAGGCCGAGGCGGTCGAGGCCACCGAAGGCGACGAGGAGACGCTGGCCCCGGTCGAGATCGAACCGGTGGCGGAGGAGGAGTCCGAGGAGGGCACGGAGGCGCGACCAGGACGGATTCTGCTCTATTCGAGTTCCGGCAAGGCGGTGCGGTTCCGGACCGGGCAGGTACGGCTGATGGGACGGGTGGCGCGCGGGGTGCGCGGCATGCGCTTGCGCGGGGAGGATCGGGTGATCGCCCTGAATGTCCTGACCAACGAACCGGAGTGTCAGATCCTGGCGATCACCGAGAACGGGTTCGGCAAGCGCACCGAGGCCGAGAAGTTCCCCACCAAGGGACGCGGCACCCAGGGGGTGATCGGCATGCTGATCGACGAGCGCAACGGTCCGGTGGTGGCCAGTCTGGTGGTGTCGCCGGGCGATCAGATCATGGTGATCACCGATCAGGGCACGGTGTTGCGCACCCCGGTGGAGAGCGTGCGTCAGACAGGCCGCAATGCCCGCGGGGTGAAGGTGTTGGATGTCTCCAGCTCCGGGGAGCGGGTGGTCTCGGTGGCGCGCATCGCCGAATCCGAGGAGGATGTTGCCGTGATCTCCTCCGAGGGCGAGGAGAGCGATGGGGTGCCCATGGATGAGGGAGGTGCGTGAGCCATGTTGGATTTGAAGGCGATCCGGGAGCGTCCGGAGTGGGTGGACGCGCGGTTGAAAACCCGTGGCGGGCGTCATGATCTGACCGCCTTTTTCGCCCTCGAGGCCGATCAGCGCGCCATGCGCGCCACGACCGAGGGGTTGCAGGCCCGTCGCAACGAGATCTCCAAGCTGATTGGACAGATGAAAGCCAAGGGTGGGGATGCCTCGGCCCTGCTCGCGGAGATGGGGGAGTTGGGCCCCCGGCTCAAGGAGCATGAGGTCGCGTTGCGGGCCAAGGAGGAGGCGGTGCAGGAGGAGCTGGCCCGTCTGCCGAATCTGCCCGCCGAGGATGTGCCGGTGGGCCCGGACGAGAGCGGCAACGTGGTGGTGCGCTCCTGGCCGGAAGGGTTCTCGGGGAACGCCACCGAGCTGAACCACTGGGACATCGGCGAGCGTCTCGGGATTCTCGACTTCCAGGTGGCCGCCGAGACGTTGGGGGCCCGTTTCACCTTCTTTCGGGGTGACGGCGCCCGTCTGATCCGCGCCTTGACCTCCTTCATGCTCGATCTGCACACCCGCGAACACGGCTACGAGGAGATCCTGCCGCCGTTTCTGGCCAACAAGGAGAGCCTGTTCGGCACCGGCCAGTTGCCGAAGTTCGAGGAGGATCTCTTCTGTTTAAGGGATGATCCCTTCTATCTGATTCCCACCGCCGAGGTGCCCCTGACCAACATGGTGCGCGGCCAGATCGTGGATGAGGCGGTTCTGCCGTTGAAATTCACCGCCTGGACCGCCTGTTTCCGCCGCGAGGCGGGAGCCGCCGGACGGGACACCCGTGGCTTGATCCGGCAGCATCAGTTCGACAAGGTGGAGCTGGTGTGGATCACCCGTCCAGAGGAGAGCATGGCGGCGTTGGAGTCCCTGACCCTGCACGCCGAAGAGGTTCTGAAGCGTCTGGAACTCCCCTACCGCACCGTGGCCCTGTGCACGGGCGACCTTGGCTTCGCCTCGGCCAAGACGTATGATCTGGAGGTGTGGCTTCCGGGTCAAGGCCGCTATCGGGAGATCTCCTCCTGTTCCAACACCTTGGACTTTCAGGCACGACGGATGAAGGCCCGTCTGCGCCGCGTCGAGAGCAAGGCGGTGGAGCCGGTGCACACCCTCAACGGCTCCGGCATCGCCGTGGGACGGACCCTGGTGGCGTTGTTGGAGAACTTCGTCCAGCCCGATGGAAGCGTGACGATCCCGGATGCCCTGCGTCCCTACATGGGTGGCCAGGCCCGGATCGAAATGCGCGGTCGCTGATCGCGCCACGTTGATCAAGACAGACACGACCCGCGCCACGTAACACCCCTATTGGCGCGGAACGGTTCGCCCCAGCGCGGAACGGATCTTCCCAACCGCGCGCGGCACAATAACGGAAGGGTGGCAGAGCGGTTGAATGCAACGGTCTTGAAAATCGTCGATGGGTAACCATCCGTGGGTTCAAATCCCACCCCTTCCGCCAATATCTCGTTTGGTCTCATGCAATCCCGTTCAAGATTTCCTTATTAAATCATCAGCTTTTAGATACTCTTTATGATTGAGTCCGTAAACTGTTGTAAATTTTTGGCGCCTAGCCAGCTCTTCGGTTCGGGAGAATGGCGTTATTGAAACGTTCGGATGCTCTTCGGCGACGCCAAGAAGAGGCTGAACGAAGTGCTCAACCAACTGCGCGGCTTTTTTTTCCCGTTTTCCTCTTGGCTCTGAAGCAGGCGGGAGGAGACCGGCTCTTGACAATCCCCGGATCGGCCTGTGGTTTGCAGGCGGATCCGGGGATTTTTTTTGCTATTTGGAGGTTGGTCTTGCTAAGGTGTAGGATACACACTTGATCTGGCCAGAAAGGACGAATCGGATGAGTTACGACCCACGCGCCTATATCTTGCTGAAAGACAATCTGGATCCGGCACAGCCCACAGCTCCGGACGATCCGTTTTATGTGGATACCGAGCAGGCGCGCGGGGAGTTCTCCTTTCGGGATATCTATATGCAGTTGGGGATGAATCCGGACTCTCTGGAGTTGATCGAACCGGCCAGGAATCAGTGCTTGCTGTTTACCGGGCATGTGGGTTGCGGCAAGAGTTCGGAGTTGTTGCGGCTGAAATCGAAATTGCATGATCCGATGCGCTATTATGTGATCCATTTTGATATTCGTGATGTTGTTGATGAAAATAATTGTCAATACGTTGATTTACTGCTTGCCAGTGCCCAAATTCTGTTTGGAACCATGGAGAAAGAGGGAATCACGATTGATGCTATTTATTTAAAGCGCTTGCAGCAGTGGTGGCACTGGGCTCCGACTGTTCTGAGTACCATTGACCGATGTTTGCAGAGGCTGT
>JADGAY010000296.1 GCA_015231775.1 Magnetococcales bacterium
AGGGCGTTGAGATGGTGATGCCGGGCGACAACATCTCCATGGAGGTGAATTTGATCGCACCGATCGCCATGGAAAAGGGTCTGCGTTTCGCCATTCGCGAAGGCGGCAAGACCGTGGGCGCCGGTGTTGTTTCGGAAATCATGAAGTAAACCATGGCACGCGTGCGACGGCGGAGCATCCCCGGATGTTTCGCCGATTGTCGGGAAGATCGATTCAACCCGATGGGCCAAGCCGAGACGGAATGTAGCCAGGGAACTGGGAGAGATAGATGCGTGACCTGATCAGCCTCTGTTGCGAAGTGTGCAAGCGGCGCAATTACACCACGGACAAGAACAAAAAGAACAAGCCCGAGAAGATGGCGCTCAAAAAGTTCTGTTCGGCGTGTCGCAAGCATACCTTGCACAAGGAAGGAAAGATCAAGTAGATACCACGTCGCGTCCTCGGGATGCGACGTGTACATGTTGGATTAGGATAGTAGCTCAACTGGTAGAGCATCGGTCTCCAAAACCGGCGGTTGGGGGTTCGAGTCCCTCCTGTCCTGCCAATGTGTGTGGCGTATCGGCTTATAGGCCCCCTGTCCGGGGTTCGATGATGCTGGTGCTTAAGGTCCAACAATCATTTGCCTTCCTCACCGTAAGAATCACTCCATGATCAATGACAGCGGGCGGATCGCCCAATTCAGAACCTACCTGACCGAGGTGCGAGCCGAGGTTGGCAAGGTGGTTTGGCCTACCCGAAAGGATACGATGAACACGACCATCGTCGTATTCGGCATGGTGGTTCTGGTGTCGCTGTTTTTGTGGATGGTGGATGCGATCCTGGCGCTCGTCGTGCGTCAGATCATCGGTTGACGGCTTGGGACCGCGCACAAAGAAAAAGGACAACCATGGCCAAACAGTGGTATGTGATTCACGCCTACTCGGGATTTGAGAAGAAGGTCAAAAGCACCCTCGAGGAGCGTGTGCGTCTGACCGGTTCCGGTGAGTTGTTCGAGTCGATCCTGGTCCCTTCGGAAGAGGTGGTGGAGCTGCGTGGCGGTCACAAGGTGACCTCGGAACGCAAGTTCTTCCCAGGTTATGTCCTGGTCAAAATGGAGTTGAACGACGAGACCTGGCACTTGGTGAACGCCATTCCCAAGGTGACCGGATTTCTCGGTGGCGGTGGACGCCCGCAGCCGTTGTCCGAGCGGGAGGTGGAGAAGATCCTCCATCAGGTCGAGGTGGGCATGGAGAAACCCAAGCCCAAGGTGACCTTCGCGGTGGGTGAGAGCGTCCGGGTGACCGATGGTCCGTTCGTCTCCTTCAACGGCGTGGTGGAAGCCGTGGATGAGGACAAGACCCGTTTGAAGGTCTCGGTGAGCATCTTCGGACGCGCAACACCCGTGGAGTTGGATTTCGTTCAGGTCGAAAAGCTGTAATCATCAGCTTTCAAGATCGTCTGTCAGAGATTGGGGATTCGCCAAAATGGCCAAGAAAATCACAGCGTATGTCAGATTGCAATGCCCTGCTGGCGCGGCCAAGCCCAGCCCGCCCGTGGGCCCGGCCCTGGGTCAGCACGGCCTGAACATCATGGAGTTCTGCAAGACCTTCAATGCCCGTACCCAGACGTTGGAGCCATTGGCCCCGACCCCGGTGCTGATCACGGTCTATGCGGATCGTACCTTCACCTTCGAGATCAAGACCCCGCCGGCCACCTATCTGTTGCGCAAGGCCTCCGGCGTGCCCAAGGGGGCGGTGAAGCCTGGCAAGGGTGGTCCGATCGGCAAGGTGACCTGGGATCAGGTGACGCAGATCGCCGAGACCAAGATGGTGGATCTCAACGCCAAGGATATGGAAGGCGCCAAGCGGATCATCGCAGGCTCGGCCCGCTCCATGGGTCTGGAAGTGGTGTGATTGAATGAATGATCGTGGACCCGTCGGTTGGGCGGGCACGGTTGGCGGGTGAGGGGGTTACCCCCCATCATGCACGTTTGAAAGAGAATCGAGGAGCGAGTCATGGCCAAGCGCGGTAAACGGATCAAAGCTCTTTGGGAGGGTCTTGACCGTACCACCCAGTTCACTCTGGACGACGCGGTGCGTCTGGTGAAAGAGAAGAGCAACGCGAAGTTCGACGAGTCCGTCGAAATCGCGGTCAATCTGGGCGTGGATCCCCGGCATGCCGATCAGATGGTCCGCGGCACGGTGGAGTTGCCCCACGGTACCGGCAAGACGGTTCGGATCCTGGCCTTTGCCAAGGGTGACAAGGCCCAGGAGGCCCAGGCCGCCGGAGCCGATTTCGTCGGCGCGGACGAGCTGGTCGAGAAGATCCAGGGAGGTTGGCTGGAGTTCGATCGGGTGGTGGCCTGCCCGGATGTGATGGGAATCGTTGGTCGCCTGGGACGTGTCCTGGGTCCCCGTGGTCTGATGCCCAACCCGAAGCTCGGCACCGTCACCTTCGACATGACCGGCATCATCAACTCCATCAAGGCCGGTCAGGTGGCCTTCCGCGTCGAGAAGGCGGGTATCATTCACGCCGGCGTGGGCAAGTCCTCCTTCGATGCCGAGAAGATCAGCGACAACTGTCGCGCGCTCTTGGCCCAGCTCAAGAAACAGCGTCCCGCCGTGGTCAAGGGCACCTATGTGAAGAAGGTGACCGTCTCCTCGACCATGGGGCCGGGCGTGCGGGTGGATGTGCATACGGTGTGACCCTGCATCCCGTCCGGGATCGTTGGCGCACTTCTGAATTCGTCCAAGACAGCGGGTGAGGCATGCAATCCATGCCTCTTAATGGATGACCATCCGGCCCGCCGAGACCAATCATGCGGGAAATCCTCTGGTTGGGGACGTTGTTGATGGTTTGACACGAAAACCGGCGATCCGCTGGGAGCCCAAAGCTTCCGGC
>JADGAY010000297.1 GCA_015231775.1 Magnetococcales bacterium
CTCCCAGACGCTCTCTTTTTTTTGACAGTAAAAGCGTCATAGGCCACGCTGGGTGGGGTTTAGTACTCCGAACTCCCCTTGGGTCTCCAGCTCCGCGTCAGCTCCTGAGCACGGGTCAGCTCCTGGGGGGACATGATTTTGGCGAGTTGATCCCGTTCCCGCGCTGCCTGCTCGTCCCCCTGGGAGGCGGCCAGATTCAGCCATTTGTGTGCCTCCACGCTCTCCTGGCCCACGCCGTGTCCGTAGCGGAACAGCATGCCGAGATGAAACTGCGCGGCCACGAATCCCTGTTCCGCGGCCTGCCGGAACCACTTTTCCGCCTCCAGATAGTCCTGCCGCACGCCGTTGCCGTTCTTGTGCAGCACGCCGAGATTGTTCTTGCCCACGGCACTGCCGGCCTCGGCGGCCCGTTGGTACCAGCGCATCGCCTCCTCGACGGAGCGGGGCACCCCCTGTCCGCTCTCGTAAAGCACGCCCAGATTGTTCTGCGCGTCGATATCCCCCTGTTCCGCCGCCTTGCGATACCATTTGGCCGCCTCGGCGAAATCCTGGGGCACCCCCTGTCCCTTTTTGTAGATCAACGCCAGCGCATGTTGGGACTTGACCATCCCGTGCTCGGCGGCATCGCGCAACCACTGCTCGGCCAGACGCGGCTCCGAGGCGAGGGCCTGTCCCTGCTCGTACATCAGTCCCAGGTTCTGGCGGGCGACCCGGTTGCCCTGTTCGGCGGCCTTGCGGAACCACAGGGCTGCCTCGCGCACATCCCGAGGCACCCCCTGGCCTTCGTAGTACATCAGACCCAGATTGTTCTGCGCTTCGGCATCCCCCTTGGCGGCGGCCTGGAGATAACGCTCCCGCAAGGTGTCTTGATCCTCGCAGAGGGCCGCCACCGGCCAGAACGGGATCGCTCCGGCCCAGAGCAGGGTCAACAGGGTGCGGCAGGTTGCTTTCATGGGGTGATCTCCACGCACAGGCGATCCTCGGCCAGTTCCAGTTCTCCCGAGAACCGGGCGCGGCATTGATCGAGAAATTGGGAGTCCGGTCCGTCGATGGGGTAGAAATGGGTCAACAGCAGGCGTCGGACCTGGGCCATGGACGCCAGTTTGCCGCACAGACCAGGGGTGAGATGACCGTCCACCTTGTCGTCGTCCAGGGTGGAGCACTCCAGGAGCGCCAGATCGGCCTCGGACAGGAACGTCACCAACCCGTCATCCCAATCGGTATCCCCGGAGAAGACGATGGAGCGGCCTTGATGCTCGAAACGGTAGGCGCGACTGGCAAAGCGGTCGGAGTGCGGGGTGGGGTGGGTGAGGATGGTCAGGCCGCTCAAGTTCCAGGCCAGAGGGGCATCCTGAACCAGAAACGGGAATCGGGTCGGGGGGGCGGCCACCG
Source organism: Magnetococcales bacterium (assembly GCA_015231775.1). Lineage (GTDB taxonomy): Bacteria > Pseudomonadota > Magnetococcia > Magnetococcales > Magnetaquicoccaceae > Magnetaquiglobus. The sequence goes on from JADGAY010000297.1 coordinate 1,393, forward strand.
GCGCGACGATGCGGTTGAAAAAATCGGTGAAACCCGGCGGACCATACAGGTTGAAGGGTTTTTCCCGCGTCAGGCCGGGCAGGCGCATGGCGTGCACCAACGGGGTCAGATCGCCGATGTGGTCGGCATGGACATGGGTGATGAAGACCCCGTCGAGATCGCGGAAGCTGGTGCCGATCCGTTCGAGTTGCAACAGGGTGCCACTGCCGCAATCGATCAGGTATTGGCGTTCGTCCACCCCGAGCCAATAGGCCGGGGAGCCGCGTTGCAGCGAAGGGACACCGGTACCGCTGCCGAGAACGATGACCTTCATGACGAGATCATCGGGTTAGAAGATGTGGCCGTAGGGGGTGTGCACCAGGGCACGTACCACGGCGCACCAGCCCTTCCCGATGTTGATGGGATTGTACCCGCCGCCACCCACCGCCAGCATTCGGCCATGTCCGAGATCCTCGGCCAGCCGCACCAGCCGGGAGGCGATCTGCCCGTGCAGGTTGGGGGAGAGACGCAGATGGGCCAGGGGATCCCCGGCGAGGGAGTCGGCGCCGCACTGGAGAATGATGAACTCCGGGCGTCCATCCTCCAGGAAGCGGAGCGCCTGGGGCCAGCGCTGCATGAAGTGGACATCGCCGGAGCCGGGGGGCATGGGGATGTTGAGCTTGGTGTTTTCCGCCTCGCCCTTGCCGATCTCCGAGGCGTCGCCGGTGCCGGGATAAAGGTAGCGCCCATCCTCGTGGAAATCGAGAAAGCGCACATGCGGATCGGATTCAAAGGCGTAGAACACCCCATCCCCGTGATGGGCGTCGATATCGACGTAGGCGACGCGCTGGATGTCGTACTCCTCGCGCAGGGTGTGGATCACCACGCCGATGTCGTTGAAGACGCAGAACCCCCCCGCCCGTTCGCGGCGGGCATGGTGGAGTCCGGCGATCGGCACGAAGGCCCGTCCGCAGGCCCCGGCCATGATCTGGCGCATGGCGTCAAGGGCCGAACCGACCACGTTGGAGGCCGCTTCATAGACCCCCGGATAGGCCGGGGTGTCGCCGTAATCCAGATACCCTTCGCCGGTTTCGGATTGGCGTTGCACCTGTTCGACGTACTCCGGGGTGTGGAATCGGGTCAACTCCTCGACGGTGGCCGGGAAGGGGTGGGCGACCTCAACCTGACGATCCAATCCCTGCACCTGGGCCTCGTCCCAGAAGTCCTGCATTCGATGGGTTCCGAAGGGGTGTCCGTCCGGAAAGCCGTAGGCGGCGATCTCGGGACCGATGGTGACGCGGACAACCTGTCGGGGCGCGTAGTCGGACATGGTGGAGCATCCCTTGGGAATTCATGTAAGGGGTCGATCCGGTTGGTTCAACGGGTGATCACCACCTTCTGGTAGAGTCCGCCGAAAAAGGTCTCCTTGTGGAGGGCGGCGGGTGTCACACCTTCTGGCAGCCACGCCGTGATCTCCTGGTTCCAGGTGT
>JADGAY010000298.1 GCA_015231775.1 Magnetococcales bacterium
CGAAGAGGAGAGCACCATCTGGTTGCGCGGCGAGTTGTCCGCCGATTTCTGGGAGGAGTTCGTGCAGATCTATCGCACGCGTCCCCCCCATTGGCGCTACCGGCTCGATTTCAAGAATGTCACGGGCGTCTCCCCTTCGGGCGTGGCCATGCTGCTGCATCTGGAAGCGCACAACCAGGGAAGCGGGGATGACATCGTCCTGTTCAATTGCAGCAAGGAGATTCTGGATGCCCTGTCGCTGTTGAACCTCCCGGCCATCGGCATCACCCTGCTTGGCGAGGAGCAGGAAGGCGATGCCGCCCATCAATTCCAGGTGGAGACGATCCGGGAGTTCGGAGAACCGACCTTGATCAAAATCTGTGTGGCCCGGATGTTCGATTACAACTGCCGCAACGATTTCTCCAAGCTTTATCGCTATCGCGGTCGCAATACAAACTATATCCTCGATTTTCAGGATACGGTGCATCTCGGCAAGGCCGCCTTCGGCTCCCTGCTGATGCTCAACCAGCACAATCGCGAAAAGAAAGGGAATCCCATTCGGATGATCCACTGCTGCCCGCACGTCAAAACTCTGTTGCATCAGATGAAATTCGAGAACTTCTTTGAGATTGAATAGTCATTCAGACCTATTCCAGGTTTTGGTTTCATTTCGGGGGCTGCCATGCTCGAAGAGAACAATTCCCAGTTGAGACTGTTTGTCCAGGAGTCCCGTAACCGGGTACAGCTCTGTCTGGACGACCTCAACACCCTGCCCCAGGATGGCACCGAAAATCGGTCCATGGCGTTCGATCGGCAGCTCCGCACCATCCGCGGCATCGGTGGGTCCGCCCGGTTCCACGCCATGCCGCAACTGGTGCGTATCTGTCAGGCCATGGAGTCTTTTCTGGGCCGATTCCGCAGCCAGTTGTTGCAGGCGCGACCCGAGTTCATTGCGGTGGTGGTGTTGACATTCAAGAAACTGGCGCAATTGCTGGAGGATCCGCTCCGCGACCCCCCCCTCCCCATCGACCAGGAACTGCTCGCCCTCTCGGACATGATCGCCGCCCACGCCGATCCGCCGGAGTTCAATCTGGCAGACTATCCAGAGGCGTTGGTCACCGCCGTGACCCAGGGGCTCGATTTCTACTCGCTGCACCTTCCCCTGACCGGCGATCCAGCGGCCAATCGGCAGCAGTTCGAACAACTCAAGGCCTCGGTCGAGGTGGTGGCCACTCTGGTGGCCTCGAAACCGGATCTGGGGAAAAAATTCGCCTGGCGGGACGATCTTCCCGGTGGCATGGTGCGCTTGTTGTTGAGCACGGTCCTGCCGGGAGAGATCCTCCACGGACTCATCCAGTTGCCCCAGGAGCGCATCGTCCGCCTGGAGATCCCGGAGGAGCTTGCTCACGCCGTAACCGCCGAGATCGAACGGCTTGAAAAGAAGGCGCGCGCCCAGGCGCAAGCGCGGCTCGAGGAGGATTCTCAGGCGGAGGCACAACCCGGCGACGTGGAGGCGCAGACCGACTGGAGCGAACCGGACGAACTCATGGCAGCCGATGCGTTGGATGAGACGCAACTCGGCGAGGCCGAGGCCAACGCCCGTCAGGCCCACCTCGAGGAACTGCGCCGTCAGGAGGCCGCACGGGAAGAGCAGCGCAAGCAGGCCGCCCACGACGAGGCGGAGAGAATACGCATCCGTCAGGAACAGGAACGTCAGGAGCGGGCACGTCAGGAGCGGGCACGTCAGGAGTTGGCGGAACGCCAGGCCGAAGCGCAACAACGCCAGAAGGTCGAACAGGCTGCCACGCAGAGCCGCGGAAGGGTGTGGATGTTCGGTGGCGTGGCGGCTGCCGCGCTTCTGGCGGTCGCGGCCCATCAGGCCGATCTGCTCTCTCTGCCCGGTCCCCTCGCCCAGTTGTTGCCCTCTCCGGCTTCCCGTGAAGGTGTCGGCAAGGCCGCGCCACCCGTCAAGGAGACGCCAACCGTCAAATCGTCTCCCGTCGGCGCCATGCCACCGGCTGGCACGCCCGCCGCAACCACGCCCAAGGAGCCCGCCGCGGTTGCCATGACGCAACCGGTGCCACCTCCGGTCACACCGCCCGTCCCGGCCCCGGCAGCCCTGCCACACGCATCACCGCCAGCAAGCGCCCAACCAGGAACGTTGGTGGCCGCCAACCCGCCTGCCCAGACCTCCGCTGCCGCCGAACCACCAGCCGCCCCCACGGAGAGCCGAAAGAGCGAATCTTCCCGCTTCTCCTCCCTGGCGCACGAACAGAACAACCTGGCCGACGTGGGTGTCAAGTCTGAGGAACCGGCCAGCCGTTACGCCGAGTCGTCTGCGACGGTCCAGGCGGAAAAGCCATCGGAGCCGATCTCCTGGCAGGATGAATTCGCCCGCTACGACACCCCGATGGTGCGGTTGACCAAAGAGTCGTATGAACGATTCAAACCGGCCAAAAACACCAAACACGGCGCTCTGCGCGTAAGTCGCACGATGGATGGCGACATGATCTTCTCCATTGCCGACATGATGGGACATACCGCCATTCGTCAGAAGGAGAGCTTCAAGCTCTCGCCGGAATCCATGCCCGAATTGCGTTTGGTGTTGCAGGTGGAAAAAGGGCGCGCCTACATGTTCGAATTGGATCGCAACGGCGAGGTGGTGATTCCGGAATCCTTCTGGACCCCGTTTTCCACGGTCAGCAAAAAGGCCGTCAGTGTCAGTCGCGTGGTCAAACAGGGGCCAGAGGCGACGCATTTGAGGGATCTGACGGCCTTGACCATCTCGTACATCCTACGCACCACTACCCCGTGAGGTTGTCATGAAGTCGCTCGATTTTGGCCTTGCCCGCATCGCCCATGT
>JADGAY010000299.1 GCA_015231775.1 Magnetococcales bacterium
GGCCTTGCCGGAGAGATCGCGGAACCGCTCGCACCAGATCTCCTCGGAGTGGGTGCTCTGAATGGTCTGGATGCGGCTCAAGGCCTCGGTGAGAAAGGCCTGCAGGCGCGAGTTGTACTGGGAGGCCAGATTCGAGCGGATCTGGATCACCGGCAACAGGGCGAGGGCCACCAGCACCATGGCGGCGATCAGCAGCAGCATCATGGCGATGACGTTCGGGCTGATGAACGACAGGGTGATCAGGAACAGCAGGGTGGTCGGGATGTCGTAAAAAAGCATGGCCAGGGGACCGGTCATGATTTCGCGGACCACCTCCAGGGAGCGCAGACGCAACACCTGGTTGCCGGCGGAGATCTGTTCGGTGAGGGAGGCGGGCAGTCCGAGGATCTGGTTGAGGATGATGCCGCTCAACGAGCGCTCCAGCTTGGTGCCGATGTAGGCGAGCAGATGGACGCGATGGAGCCGCAGGGCGGCATCCATCATCAACGCGAAGAGGGTGCCGATCAGCATCACCAGGCCGGTGGAGATCGAGCCGGTGGGGATCACCCGGTCATAGACCACCATGACGTAGATCGGCATGGCGGTGGTCATGATGTTGCCGATGATGGTGATCGCCATGAGATTCCAGATCAGTTGGCGAAACCGCAGCATCTGGCTCCGGACCCAGCCCATGCGCGCGGCGGGTTCCTCCTGGGGGGGGGCGAAAAAGAAGGCGGTCCCGTGGCCTTCCAGTTCCACGACCGCGCTGGCAGCGTTGTCTGGATTGGCCACCACCATGCTGGTGGCGGACCGTTTCTCCTGGATCACCTCCACGCGACCGTCGTCGAACACGAACAGAAACGGGGTCAGGCGCCCATCCACGGAGCGGATCTCGCCGCGCTCCATCTTGTGGGTGAAGCTCAGGTTCGCCATGATGTTGCAAAGACCGGTCAGATCCAACTCCCCCATCAGATGGGGGATCGCCTCGGCGAGTTGACGGCCCGTGCCGCGCCAGTGCAGGGCCTCCAACAGCCCGCCCAGGCAGATGGTGAAGCGGTTCTTGCCATGAATCCGCGCCAGATGAAGGCGCCAATCCTCCCGGTGCTGGGACGGGGATTCGGACGCGTCCGGGAGCCCGTCCTCGGGGGGGGGCGGCTCCGACCCGTGGACGACCTCTTGGGGTGGTTTCTCCAGACTTGCGACGGATGCGAGGGCGGGCGTCATCGCGGGAGAGGTCACCGGGTCGCCCGGCGGCGGGGCCGGTGGATTGAGGGCATCCATGAAGTGGGCCAGGGGTACGAGCGTCCCCTCCTTGAACTGGTAACACTGGTCGGTGATGCGCAGCAGGGAGGGTCGTTCCGATACCAGCAACAGGGTGCAGCGCCCCTTGAGGGTCTCCAGATGGTTGCGCAGCAGGATGTCCCCCGCCGAGTCGATGGCGGTGTTGGCCTCGTCGAACAACAGGATCTTCGGCTCCATGGCCAGCACGCGGATGATGGCGATGCGCTGGATGACCCCTGCGGGCAGGATGTCCGATACCCCTTCGCCGATCGGGGTCTGATACCCTTGCGGCATGCGCGCCACGATGGCGTCGAGTCCCAGTTCGGTGGCGATGCGCAGGGCCGTGTCGTTGCGCGCGTCGTTGAACATGGTGAGGTTTTCGAGGAGCGTGGCGTTGAACAGCACGCCGGTTTGCGGCACGTAACCGATCCCGCCGTGCAGATTGGCCGGAAGACGGGTGCGGTCGATGCCATCGATGCGCACCTCCCCCTCGGTGGGCAGAACCGCGCCGGCGATCAGTTTCAACAGGGTGGTCTTGCCGTCACCGCTCTTGCCGATCAGGCCGATGCACCGGTTCGGCTCGATGGTGAGGGTGAGGTCGTTGAACAGAGGGGTCTCCTCACCGAAGCGACAGGTGACGTGGTGCAGCTCGATCCCCCCCTCGATCCCCTCCCGCGCGTCGGACTCGACGGGTGGCGGACGTTGCGGAAGCAGGAAGAGTTCGTCGATCTGCTCCTTGGCCAATCGGGTCGATTGCAGCTTGGTCCAGCCGCGCACCAGGGTTTGCAGGGGTTGCATGATGCGACCGGCCAGCATGGTGCAGGCGGCCAGTCCGCCGGTGGTCATGTCGCCGTGGATCACTTGCACCGCGCCCAGTCCGACGATGAGGGCGGTGCTCGCCTGGCTGGCGAACGAGGAGAAGACCGGGATGATGCCGCCGCGAAAGATGATGTCGTAGGTGTGGCGCAGACTGCCGAGCTGCAACATTTCGTAGCGGCGCAGCATCTGCGACTCCATGGCCATGGATTTCACGGCATGGATGCGGCTTAGGGTTTCGGTGATGAAGCTGAAGCGGCGCTGGTTGACGCGCATGTCGATGTCGAGGGTTTTGTGGAGCTTTTCGCCCATCACCGAGGAGAAGATCGAGATGGCCCCCACCGACAGCAGCGGAATCAACAGCAGGATGCCGCCGAGCTTGAAGATCATGAAGAGGAAGAGCAGCAGGAAGGGGAGGTCGAAGAGGGCGATCATCGCCTGGCCGGAGTAGAGATCGCCGATGGTGTGGATGGCGTTCATCTGCTCGAGGTATTTGGCCCCATCCACCCGTTCGAACTCGCGGGGTTCGGCGAAGAGCAGACGGCGCAGCAGGCGACAGCTCCCCTTGTGGACGAAACGGGCGCCGATCCAGCCCACCACATGGGAGCGCAGGGTCTGGATGACGCCATCCACCATCAAGGCGATCAGCACGGTGATCACCAGCATCGAGAGGGTGTTGAGGGCCTGATTCGGAATGATGCGGTTGAACACCTGCATCAACAGCAGGGGCACCATCAATCCCAATAAATTGATGAGCAGCGAGG
>JADGAY010000300.1 GCA_015231775.1 Magnetococcales bacterium
TTGTTCGATTCGTGCAGGTTTGGTGATTCCATTCATGGAATCACCAAACAGCCTTTAAGAGAGTCCGGGCGCCTTTGGCCGGTTGCCTCGCCATCCATACCATCGCACGCGCTCCCGCGCTCGATGGATTTCACCCCTACCGATGGATAACTAACCAATTATGTTCAATATCTTCAAGAAAAGCGTACAATTCGGTCCGGAGGTGATCACCCTCGAGACCGGTCGCATCGCCCGTCAGGCTGACGGTGCGGTGCTGGTCACCTACGGCGAGACCATGGTCCTGGTGGCCGTCACCGCCGAAAAAGAGCCCCGTCCTGGCATCGATTTCCTGCCCCTGGGCGTCCACTATCAGGAAAAACACTGGGCCGCGGGCCGCATTCCCGGCGGTTTCATCAAACGCGAAACCCGCCCGTCGGATCGCGAGACCTTGACCTCGCGCCTGATCGATCGCCCGTTGCGTCCCCTGTTCCCCAAGAACTTCAACCTGGATACCCAGGTGGTGGCCACGGTGTTGTCGTTCGATGGGGTCAACAGCGCCGACATTCCGGCCATGATCGGTGCCTCGGCGGCCCTGGCCATCTCCGGCTTCCCCTTCGAGGGACCGATGGGTGGCGCGCGGGTGGCGTATGTGAACGGTCAATATGTGCTCAACCCCACCACCGAACAGATGGCCGAGTCGAGCCTGGATCTGGTGGTGGCCGGCACGGCTGATGCGGTGACCATGGTGGAGTCCGAGGCCAACTTCCTGACCGAGGATGAGATGCTCGGCGCGGTGATGTTCGGTTTCGAGGGGTATCAGCCGGTGCTCGGTCTGATCCGCGAGTTGGCCGCCGAGTGCGGCAAGCCGCGCATGGAGTTGCCCCCGATCGAAAAGAACGAGGATGGCGTTCTGGCGGATCTGCGTGGCCGATATGGGGACCGGATGCGCGCGGTCTACGAGATAGCCGACAAGATGGAGCGCCAAAAGAGCGTGGCCGCGCTGAAGGTGGAGGCCGCCGAGGCCCTGGGCGAGGGCGACAAGGCCCGCGCCTCCGAGGTCAAGACGGTCTGCAAGCACCTGGAGTCCGAGGTGATTCGCGAGCGGATCCTGTCGGGCGGCACCCGCATCGACGGACGTACCCTTACCCAGATCCGTCCGATCGACTGCCAGGTCGGCGTGCTGCCCCGGGTGCACGGTTCGGCTCTCTTCACCCGTGGCGAGACCCAGGCCCTGGCCACCGTGACCCTCGGCTCCAAGCGTGACGAGCAGATCGTCGAGAGCCTGCACGGCGAGAGTCGCGAGCGGTTCTATCTCAACTACACCTTCCCTCCCTACTGCGTCGGCGAGACCGGGCGTCTGGGCGCGCCGGGACGGCGTGAGATCGGACACGGCAAGCTGGCCGCCCGTGCCCTGGCCGCGGTTCTGCCCGAGCTGGAGGCCTTCCCCTACACCCTGCGGGTCACCTCCGAGATCACCGAGTCCAACGGCTCCTCGTCCATGGCCACGGTGTGCGGTTCGGTGCTGGCCATGCTCGATGCCGGCGTGCCGTTGAAATCGATGGTGGCGGGTATCGCCATGGGTCTGGTGAAGGATGGGGAGCGGTTTGCCATTCTCTCCGACATCCTGGGTGACGAGGATCACTTCGGCGACATGGATTTCAAGGTGACCGGCAACGCCCAGGGGATCACCGCGTTGCAGATGGACATCAAGATCACCGGCATCACCCGCGAGATCATGGCCGTGGCGTTGCGTCAGGCCCGGGAGGGTCGTCTGCACATCCTGGGCGAGATGCAGAAGCGCATCGATACCCCGCGTGAAGAGTTGTCGCCCCACGCGCCGCGCATCTTCACCATGAAGATCCATCCGGACAAGATCCGCGACGTGATCGGTTCCGGTGGCAAGGTGATCCGTGGCATCACCGAGGAGACCGGCTGTCAGATCGACATCAGCGACGATGGGACGATCGCGATTTCGTCGGCCAACGGCGAGAGCGCCAAGGCCGCCGAGCGGATCATTCGCGGCATCGTGTCGGATGTGGAGAAGGATTCGATCTACGAGGGCAAGGTGGTGCGCATCACCGATTTCGGTGCGTTCGTCAACATCCTCCCCAACAAGGATGGTCTGGTGCACATCTCTCAGATCTCCAATCAGCGCGTGGCCAAGGTTTCCGACGTGTTGAATGAGGGTGACGTGGTGAAGGTCAAGGTGTTGGACATCGACCGTCAGGGTCGTGTCAAGTTGACCATGAAGGATTTTTGAGTTCAGGTTCGCGCCGGCCCCCGCTCATCGCGGGGGTCCGGGGGGGATCATCGCCCCCGGCGGCGGTCCGGAGGCAGCGCCTCCGGGACTTTGCCTTTGACTCGTCCTTCCTTTGTTTGTGTCTTTCAGGCGCGTCTTCACAAAAGCCTTTTTTCGCGCAGCGAAAAAAGGCCGCGCCACCCTTCCAGCCCGGTATCGTTCGCGCCCTTGGCGAACGATACCGGGCGCGCTTGCTTGTGAACAGGCCGCCTCCGGGCGGTTTTTTCAATGGCGGGAACAGACCGCCTTGGCGCTCTTCTTGACCAGTAATCAGGCATTTGAACATATCGATTTGCAATTGTACGTTGAACGTATCATACTCACGGCATGATCAAAAGTTTCAAAGATAAACTGACGGAGCAGTTCAACCACGGCGAACGGGTGTCACGTTTCGAGGCGGTTGAGAAGGTGGCGCTGCGCAAATTGGACATGCTGTCCGCCGCGCAGACCCTGGAGGATCTGCGGCAACCTCCGAACAATCGCCTGGAAGCATTGAAAGGTGACCGTCGCGGACAGTTCAGCATTCGGATCAACGATCAATACCGTATCTGTTTTGAATG
>JADGAY010000301.1 GCA_015231775.1 Magnetococcales bacterium
CGCCCCGCAACACCCGTTCGCCACGCTCGGAGAGATCGCAATACGGGTTGATTTCAGGTGAGCGGGCATAAAAATCCTCGGCAAACCAATCACGCACCCACTCGTGCACCTGGCCGTGCATGTCATGCAGGCCAAACCGGTTGGGCGGATGGGATCCCACCGGAACCGTGCCACCCCGCATGCCGCCGAAATTGGCCTCCTCCGGGGTGATCGTCTCCCCGCCCGCGTAGCGACTCTCCCCGCCCGCCCGACAGGCCCGCTCCCACTCCGCCTCGGTGGGCAGACGCACCAGACGATGACAGCGCCAGGATAACCACTCGGCAAACGCCTTGGCATCCTCATGGGAGACGTTGACCACCGGATGGTCATCGGTTTGCGCAAAGCCGGGACGCTCCCAGTTGCTCCCGTCACACCGCTCGAACCGGTCCGACTCCGCGTTGAATGGATTGGCCCAACCGTCGCGATCCGCGGTGCTCTTGTAGCCCGAATCCCGAACGAAAAACCGGAATTGCCCGCGCGTCACCGGAAAACGGGCCATCCAGAAGCCGTCCACCCGCACCCGATGCCGCGGGGTGGCACGCTGCTCGGAAGGTCGAAGGAGCCGGTCCGGATGGGCATCCCCCGCATCGGCCAGCCCCATGTGGAATGCACCTGGCTCGATCCAGACGAATTCCATGGCAAATCCCCGGTATCGGGCGGTCCAGCTCCGGGAGGTGGTCGTTTCATCCATCTCGAGCAACACCCCACGTCGCTGCTCGAGCTGCTCCAACACCCGCGTCAACGGCCAACGCTTGACGTGATTCTTGGCGAGCATGCCCGCGAGCAGCCCACCCAACGGTTCCGGGCACCCTTCGGGGATCACGACCGGCTCCGGGGAGCGCTGTCCGCGCGCCACCACCAAGGATTCGCCGTTGTAGGCCGGTTGGCCGAACAGCATGAAATAGAGGGTCATGCCCAGGGAGTAGACATCCGAAACCAGATACCGGCGCTTTTTCCACACCTCCGGGGCCGTGTAACGGGAGGTGCCGGAAAAACGCGGGGCATGCTCCCCGAACCAGGACTCGGCCAGCCCCCAATCGGCCAGCAACCAGGTCAGGCCGCCATCCGCCTCGATGCGCCCGAGGATGTTGTCCGGTTTGATGTCGCGATGCACGAGAGGCGGTTTGAGAGCGTGGGCATGACGCATGGCCAGCACGGCTCGCACAAGAATCCCCAACGCCTCCTCCACGGAGAGCCCTCCACGGGCGCGCACGTAGTGTTTCAGATCGCCACCGTCCAGATACGGAGTGGCCAGACAGGCACTCCCGTCCGCCTCGACCCAGGTGTCGCGCATGGGTAACACGAACGGACAATCCGCCATGCGGCGCAGATTCTCCACCTCCCAGGCGAGCACCCGCTTGCCCACCTCCGTGGTGGCATGCTTGATGGCGAATCGCTCCGAGCCGTCCAGGGAGTTGGCGAGAAACACCTCGGCAAAGGAGCCGGCGCCAATCCGCTCGAGCAGCCGATAACGCCCCACGCCAAGGGACGGCAGGGAGGGTGGAACCGCGCGGGTCTGTAATACCAATGCCATGTTTTCCCCGATCACACCCGATCAAAGCAGAAAAACCGCCTCTTCACAGAGGCGGTTTTTCCATTTCAAGGCTGATCAACCGTCAGCCCGCGTTCAATCTCTCCAACCTACCACTCAATGCGCTCCATGTTGTGGAACTCCAACACCGAACCATCGTACAGGGTGATGGTGCCGGAGGCATCGCCATCCGAGAAGTCGATGCTGCCATCGCTGTGCACGGTGTATTCGGAATCGGTCTGCAAGGTCCAATCCCCGGTTTGCTCCAGCGCGTGAGATGGACCACCACCCGCATCCTCCAGATTGATGGTGTCGGTCCAGCCACCGCCCACGCCGCCATTCGCGGAGTCGAGGCCATCCTTGGAGCCGAAGAGGAAGAGATCGTTCCCCGAACCACCATCCATGGTGTCGGTACCGGCCCCGGCATGGAAGACATCGTTGCCGTCGCCACCCACCATCTTGTCGTCACCCGCGCCGCCATCGAGGATATCGTTCCCCTTGCCGCCATCGAGCTGATCCTTGCCCTCGCCTCCGAGCAGCTTGTCATTGCCGCCGCCGCCGGAGAGCTTGTCATCCCCCTTGCCGCCGTCCATCTGGTCGTTCTTGCTGGTACCTTCCATCTCGTCAGCCTTGTTGCTGCCCGAGGAGGTCTTGTCGTACTTGACCGAGGTCTCCTGATAGTCGTGGGTGCCCTTGATGTCGCTGTAATCGGGCGGGCTATCCTGAGCCTCGTGCTGAGCACCACCCTGGCCCGGATTGTCATCATCCATGCCGTCGGCATCGTTGCCGTGGCCCTTGTCGTGATCACCCTTGGCGCCACCACCCGCGGAACCACCCTTGGCGCCACCACCGGCAGAGCCACCCTTGGAGCCGCCAGCAACTTTGGCGCCACCACCAGCCGAACCGCCCTTGGAGCCGCCACCCTTAGAGCCGCCACCGACTTTGGCATCACCACCAGCCGAGCCGCCCTTGGAGCCGCCAGCAACTTTGGCGCCCCCGCCAGCCGAACCACCCTTGGAGCCGCCGCCAACTTTGGCGCCCCCGCCAGCCGAGCCACCCTTGGAGCCGCCCGGATTGCTCGGATCAACCTTGCCCGGATCATTTCCGTGGCCGTTGTCGTCATGCATTTTGGTGCCACCGCCAGCCGAGCCACCCTTGGAGCCGCCACCCTTGGAGCCGCCAGCAACTTTGGCGCCACCACCAGCCGAGCCGCCCTTGGAGCCGCCAGCAACTTTGGCGCCACCACCAGCCGAACCGCCCTTGGAGC
>JADGAY010000067.1 GCA_015231775.1 Magnetococcales bacterium
GGCGATCAGATTCACGTCATGATGGGATCTTGCGAATGGTCGGAGCCCAGTGCCTAAAACCCGTTTTTGGGCGCACCTCTTGACATAGCTTGTCCATCACATTAACCTGAATCGATTTTTCTCACAATTTCAGGCACAATCCTGACCGCTCGTCAGGACTACAAAATGGTAAGAATTGGCTTGACACTTGCTAAAAATTAACCTACAAGGTAACAAACGATCCTGCGCCGTATTTCCGACAGGAAAGATCCCTGGACCATCCTGGCTGCCTGCGATGACCGGGGAGAGAGTCAACTGCTGCGATTCCTTTCCGAACTGTCTCCCCAGTACCATGGATCAAGGGAGAATCTGTTGCTTCTCCTGAAATCGATTGCCGATGGCAGCAGAAGTCCCCATCTTTTGTCGGACGATAAATGCCATCTGATTGATGGCAAGCATGATATCTTGGATTTTATTGCCGAAAGAATCAGGGTGTTATGGTTCTACGATAAAGGAAGAATAATCATCTGCTCCAATGCATTTCTGAAAGAAACGAACAAGACCCCAAAACTCGAAATCTCCCAGGCAATCTCAATAAAAATCAGATATAAAGAAGAGTTGATCGCAAACAATTTCAACATAATAATCGACGAAATCTCTGGAGTAAAATGATGCCTATTCAATCATTTGCAGACCTTTTCGCCGAAGCGGAAAAGCGTGAAACCTATTGGCAAGGACGCGTGATCCTGGAGTACACCACCGACCTGTATCAGGCCATGCTCAAGAAGAACCTGAGCAAAAAACAGTTTGCCGAGCTGTTGGGGGTCAAACCACCCCAGGTTTCCAAGATCTTCCGAGGCGAAGGCAATTTTACCGTCGAGAGCATGGTGCGTTGGGCCAATGCGCTGGATTGTCAGGTCCGGGTCCACGTAGGCCCTAAAGGAAAAACCATCCGAATTTGCGATGTATCCGAACACTTTTGCTCTTATACGCCCGACTCCTCCTCCGAATGGCAACCCATCGCAATACCCGTCACCGCGGAACTCATGGCACCCATGACCTATCAACCGCAGGGAACTGCCCTGGATGATGCTGAACGGGTCGCGGCATGAACGATTCGTTGCGTGAACTTCTGCACTCTGTAGAACTCTTGGACATTCACATGGACGGGTTTGTCGCCAGGACGGATAACCGTGCCCTGATCAAAAGCGGAGAAGGTCTGCAGTTGCTTGGAAGACGCGCGCGGGATGAAATCAAAACCCAACCCGCCACGGGGGATACCCCAGCCCGGATTGAGGTACGCTACGCCATGGGCCTGATGGTGACCGGTCCGGGACAGGAGGGCAACGAGGAACCGATCAGGGCCGGCGTGATCGAGTGTCACCTGGTGGCAATCTATACCGTGAACGGATCGCTCCCGGACATGCAAACCATCGAGGCGTTCGCCGACACCTCGGTGTTGTTCAATCTGTGGCCCTATTGGCGGGAGTTCGTCCAGGAGAGTTCCCAGCGACTGCAGTGGCCCACCATTCGCCTGCCTCTGTTCAAATTCACCAATCCCGTGACCCCGACCCCATCCCGCTCCAAAAGCGCCTCATCCGCGACACCGAAACCCGCGACGCGCGCGCGAAAAAGGCCCCCAGTCGAATAACGGGGCGTTGGCCCCGATCTTCGATTGGCGTCGGTGCGCTCAAGGCGTGAACCCAGATCCGGTTCCGTCACTTCAGCAACGTATTGATATACTTAAACATCGACACCGGCGCGATGGATTCCCGGTTGCAGACGATCTGCACGTCCAACGCTGCCGCCACGCTGCCGATGAAGAGTGCCAGCTCCGGCTCAATTCCGCCGCATAACGAAAGAGAGGCCAACGAAAGGAAGCTGTCCCCCGCACCGACGCGATCGACGATGCGGGTGGAGAGGGCCGGGGTGTGGAGCAGGCGGTTCCGGGCGCCATCCAGCCACAGAGCGCCGGCGGTCCCCTGGGTCACCGCGAACTGTTGGGCATGCACCTTGGCGCTGATGGTGTGCATCAGCCCTTCCAGCGGATCAAAGCGGTTGTGGGCGGCCAGGCGCAGCTCCGGCTCGTTGACCGCCACGAAATCGGCGCGGGGATAGCGGGTGATCACATGGTAGCCGCGATTGCCGCCGTTGACCTGGGTGTTGACCGCCAGATAGCGGGCGTGGTCGCACAACGCCCGCACCATCCTGGCCGAGATCAGGCCATTGCCGTAATCGGGCACCACCACCAGATCGAACGATCCGGCATGCTCGGCGATCCAGGCGCACGCCTCGGCCTCCCGCGCTTCGGAAAGCGGCTCCTCCTCATAATAATAGAGTTCGAAGAGCTTGTTCATCGCCTTGTCGATAAACCGTTTTTTCAGCAGGGTCGGCGCGGATTCGAACTCGTAAAAGACGGTCCGGATGTTCGGGGCCAGTTTGGCGCGGATGAACGGGGCGTAGGGGTCGTCCCGGCCCACGCCGGAGAGCAGGGTCACCTGATCCACGAAGCCGGCCAGATGGTTGGCCACCGCCATGGCCCCGCCCGCGAACAGCTCGTTGGATTCGTAGCGGGCGGCGATAACGTTCACCCCCTTGCCGGTCAGCCCCATCGGGGTGGTGGTGCAGTACTCATCGATGATCGCCTCGCCCACCACCAGCACCCGCTTGTCCCGCAATCCCTGGCACTGGGCGATGATGTCATCGGCGCGGTAGCGTTCCCGGAAATCCCGCAGGTAGGCCTTGGTCTCCTGGGTGAACACCTCGAAATGGTTGTTGATGATGCCGCTGGAGCTGAACAGGATCTCCTCGGTGAAACACATCTCCCCGCCGTGGCTCTCCACCGCCTTCTGTTCCAGGGAGATGTTGCCGCTGATATCCTGTTCCGGATTCTTGTAGTCCTGCCCCTTGACATAGATCGAGGGTCGCACGGCGTGCAGCACCGGGAGGGCGGTGGTGGCATGGTTGACCGCCACCCAGCTCACGCAATCCAGGGCTGCCAGGCTTTCGGCGCGCAGGGTATCCGGAAAGATCGGGCGTCCCGGTCCTTTGTTCACGAACGGGTCGGCGGTGATCGTCACCACCAGCCGATCCCCGAACGAGCGGGCCTTTTGCAGATGGCGCACATGGCCGGGATGGATCAGGTCGAACACCCCGTGACACAGCACCACCCGTTCGCCCTGCTCCCGACACTGCCGGCTCTTCTCGGCCAACTCCTGCAACGTGATGATCTTGGTTTGGGTCGTCATCGCGAATCCGCCCGCTCTCGTCTTTAAGGTTTATCCAGATATTTGAACCAGGTCGCCGTGGCCTGGGCAATGCTCTCCTTGTCCCACAACGGGGCATCGCGCCAGTTTTCGATCTCGGTGAGCATGTTGGCCACCCCGGTGGCAAAATCCACCGTTGGATGCCAGCCAAGCTGCCGGGTGATCTTGTCGGTATCGGCCCAGGTGCAATCCGGCTCGCCGGGCCGTTTGGGGATGAAGAGAACCTCCCCGCCCAGAAGCTCCACCAGCCGCAGCACCGTTTGCGGACGGCTGGCGCCGATGTTGTAGATCTCCCCCGGATGGTTACCCTGGGCTGCCTGGTAAAAGGCCCGCGCCACGTCGGTGACGTAGATGAAATCCCGCGACTGGGTGCCATCCCCCACCACGGTATAGGGTTTTCCGGCCAATTTCTGGCGAAAGAACACCCCGAACACCGCGCCATAGGCCCCGGTGGTGCGCACCCTGGGACCATAGGCGTTGAAGATGCGCATCGAGTTGACCGGCATGCCGTACACCTGCCCCCAGTGCAGCACGGCCAGCTCTCCCAGATATTTGCTCAGGGCATAGGGGTATTGGGGCCGGATCGGATGGGTTTCCGGGGTGGGGGTTTCGGCCAGGCCGTAGCAGGAAGAGGAGGCCGCGTAGACGAACCGTTTCAGGCTCCCCTCCCCGCCCTGCCGGGTGGCCTCCAGCACCCGCACCGTGCCTTGCACGTTGGTCGCCAGGTAGTCGATGGGCTGTTCGATGGAAGGGACCAGATCGCCGATGCCGGCAAAGTGGTACACCTCGCTCACCCCCCGAAAGATCGGGTGATCCGGTTGCAGCGCGCGGATGTCCAGCTTTTCCAGGGTCAGATCCGGATTGTTGGCCTCGTGGGCCAGGTTGGACTCACGACCGCCGCTCAAGTTGTCGATCACCCGCACCTGATACCCCTCCCGCAACAACAGGTCGGTCATGTGGCTGCCGATGAAGCCGGCCCCACCGGTCACCACGGCGATGGGTTTTGATTTCGATGCCATTCCTTTCGTCTCCCTTCTTCTCAAAACGGGCCGGTGAACTGGGCGTTGGGCACATCCCGATTCCCCTGCCGATGCAATCGACCAAACACCGCCTCCTCGTTCGGTCGCCGCTTGCGCCGCAACAACGGCAAAATCGCCCGGGCAATGCTCTCCGCGTCCGGATCGTAATAGCGGGCCAATACCGACGACGTGGGCAATGGATGGTCCGGATAAGCCACCCGCACCGGTGCCTTGTCCAACTCCAAGAACGACCGCTCCGTAACCCGCGCCACCACCTCGGCCCCCATGCCGCACGAGGTCCAACCGGTATCCGCCACCACCAACCGACCGGTCTTGCGCACCGAAACCAAGACCGGTTCCAGATCCAAGGGCTGCACGGAACACAAGTCGATCACCTCGACCTCGATGTCATGCTCGGCCAACACCTCGGCAGCCTTCAACGCCTCCAACACCATGTACGAATAGGCCGCCACCGTCACATCCCGCCCCTTGCGCACCAAACGGGCCCGGTCCAACGCCAACCGATACGGCGCCTCCGGCACATCCCCCAACACCCCGTGCAACCAGCGATGCTCGATGAACAACACCGGATTGGGATCATCGATGGCCGCCAGCAGCATCCCCTTGGCATCCCGCGCGGTCACCGGCATCACCACCTTCAAACCGGGGATATGGCCGAACAGGGCTTGAAGACTCTGGGCATGCTGCGGACCCTGACCCCAGCCGCGCCCGATGATGGTGCGCAACACCAACGGCACCGGTCGCTCGAACAGATAGTGCCACTTGGCCGCCACGTTGGCCAATTGATCCATGGCCAGATACAGGAAGTCGATGCGCTGATGGACCATGATCGGTCGCATGCCGGCCAGTGCCGCGCCGATGCAAATCCCGGTCAGGCCGTTTTCGGACAACGGCATGTCCATCACCCGTGCCGGACCGAACTCCTGGGCCAGATCCTTGGTGGTGCCGAAAATGCCCAGAGGCTCGGGTACCCCCTCGCCGATCAGAAAGACCCGTTCGTCCGCGGCCAATGCCTGGGCCGTGGCCTCGCGGATCGCCTGGGCACAGCGGATCAGACGCGGCCCTGCACGATTCTCCAACGCAACCGGCCACTCGGGGGACGACGCGAACACCCCGTCCCCACGGGTCTCGGGATCCGGAAACGGGGCGACCTTGGCCCGCGCGAAACCGGCGTCCACCTCGGCCTGAACCTCGGCACGCAGGGCATCCAGGGCGTCACGTTCCACCCCGCGTTCCATCAAACGGGCCTCGGCCAGCCGCAACGGACACCGCTGACGCCACGCCTCCATCGCCCCGTCGGGATGATAGCCCAGATCCGAATCATCGTCCGGTCCACAATGCTGCACCATGCGGTAGGTGGCAAACTCCAGAAAGGCCGGTCCCGCGCCGGCCCGCGCCCGCGCCACCGCCTCCCCCGTGGCATGCCACACCGCCTCCACGTCGTTGCCATCCACCTGCCAGACCGCCAGACCGTGGGCCCTGGCGATGCCATGAATGGACCGTTCCGGCTGCCGCTCCCCCACATGGGTGTAACAGGCGTACTGGTTGTTCTCGCACAAAAACAGGACCGGGATCTTCTTGAGTGCCGCGAAGTTCATCACCTCGTGGAGTACACCCTCTTCAAAGCACCCGTCACCGAAAAAAACCGCACCGATGTTGTCGCTCCCCCGCATCCGTTCCGCCCAGGCCACCCCCACCGCCAACGGCACCGTATCCCCCACGATCGGGGTCGCGCCCAGAAAACCGGCCTTCTGGTCCACCAGGTGCATCGATCCGCCCCGTCCCCGACAACACCCGCTGCTCCGCCCGTACAACTCGTCCAGGAATGGCTGCAACGCCCCGCCCTTGGCCAGATAGTGACCATGGGAACGATGCGCGCCGAACAGTCCATCCGCCGGGCGCAGATGGGCGCCCACCCCGCTGGCGATCGCCTCCTGTCCCAGGCAGAGATGAACCGGACAGCGCATCAACTGTCCATCCTCCCGGTAACGACGGGCGATCCCCTCCTCGACCAGGCGGATCAACGTCATGTTCCGATGGATGGCGAGCAGATCGGCGGTGGCGAGCTGGGTCGGATTCATGCGTCGGTCCCAAGATCAGATGAAGTTGATGTGCGGCACGGATTGGGTGTCGATCGCGTGCAGATAGCGGTTGATCTCGTCCATGCGGCAGTTGACCCGGCAGGCGGAGATGTCAAGCTCCTTCTGGATGAATTCAAAACTCTTGCGCCGCGCCTCCCCCTCCCAGATCTCCTGGAAGCTCGACCCGTTCAAGTTGCCGTACCCGAACCGCTCGTCCAACAAAAAGGCGCTGCACCCGAACACCCGACCATCCGCCATCACGAAGCCCCACAAGAACGGGGTGGCATAACAGCGTTGATAGCGCCCCTCGGCGGCATGCATCTTGGCCATGGTGTGCCAGCGGAAGATCAGGGAGAACCGCTCGGTGTTCCAATGGGCCAGGGACTTCTCGATCCCCTCGAACCCCTCGTAGGAGAACCCCTCGTACCGGCGCGTCTTGCTGAACAGATGCTGGGAATAGGGCTTGACCACCAGATAATCCAACCCGATCTCGTCCCGACAAATACGCGCCAGATCCTCGATCTCGTGCTGGTTCTCCTCCAGCAACAGCATCTGCGCCCCAAGCACCACCTTCAACCCATCCCGTCGCTTGCGTTCAACCATGGCGCGCATGTGGTCGATGGCCTTGGCAAAATCGCTCTCCCTGGTCTGGTGCAACGCCGCGTAGGTGGCGGCGGTGCCGGCGTTGATCGATGCCTTGATCCAGGAGATGGAATCCAGAGTGTCGATAAATCCAGGCGGCATCACCGTGGCATTGGTGGTAAAGGCGACATCGATGCCAGCCTGTTTGGTCAGGGTGACGATGCGGGCCATCTCCTTGTGCAGCAAGGGCTCCCCCTCGCCGGCATACATGATGCTCTTGACCCCGAGCCGCCCCATCTCCGGCAAACGCTTCTCCAGAAGCGCCACGTCGATGCGCACCGACTGGTAGCCCACATAATCGACCGCGCAGAAAACGCAACGGTGGTTGCAGGCCCCGACCGTGGCGATCTCCACATAGATCGGATAGATCCCCTTGGCCTTCTCCCACGCCCCTTGATGGGCCAACACCCGCGCGGTCCGCTCCGGGTGATAGATCAACTTGTGGCTGTCGATCCGATAGACATCGCGACTCATGGTACGTCCCATTCGCTATCAAGCTGTCAAAAAACGGTCACTCCCCGAGGGATTCAGCGACCCATGCGCCCAGGCCTGGCCTCCCAACCGATCACGATGGCAAGGCATTCAAGAAGTGTTCCATTTCGATAATTATTTTCAACAGTCGAGCACATCCCCTTTCCAGAGTCAAGTCAATGGATGGGAGGACCGCATACAAGCATGTGGAGGTGACGCAGGGATCTGGCGGGGCATGCATGGCTGCCAGTGGGCATTTCTGACCGGACGGGGGGCCAGGGAGCGGAACCCTCCCTGGCCGGCAGCATCGATGGTTTGGACGTATCTCAGGCGCGGACGAAAATCCGGTTGCCGAGGCCGGATCCGCGCTCGCCGACCAGCACCCAGCCCAAGGCGCCCAGCAGCCGTTCGGCCTCGAGCACCTCGTCGTCGGCGCGCATCTCGATCAACAGGTGTTGCAAACGTGGATCGGCCAGAGTGGCCATGGCCCCGCGCAACACTTTAAGCTCCGGACCATCGACATCGATCTTCAAATGGGTGGGAAACGGCAAAAACGCGGATTGCACCAGGAAATCGTCCAACGAATAGGCCACGCAGCCCGAGAAAAAGGTCTCGCCGGGAATATCCTTGCGGTCATCGATGCCGCGATGGGACCAGCCGCCGCCGACAAAGTAGGAGTTCCCGAAGCGCAGCACCCCGGAAACCTCCGACAACGCGATCGGAAAGGCCATGACCGCGCCGCCCAGACGGTTGAGGTGGATGTTGGTGTTGAGTCTCGCCACGTTCAGGGGAGCTGGTTCGAAGGCCACAGCACGCACGCCGGGATAGAGGCTGGCCGCATGCAGGGCGTAATACCCGACATTGGCACCCACATCGTACAACACACTCTCCGGGGTGATGGTGCCATCCAGCCAGGCCACGGTCTCAGGTTCCGGAATCGCCACCTGGCGCAGCTCGCTCTCGTTGGCGATCGCCATCCGGAACGGACGGCCCGGCGTGTTGATCTCCACCGCCTCCTGAAAGATGACCGGCTCCAGATCGCGGGTCACCCGGGGCATGCCGTTGTGGTCGGTGGTGCGAAACGTCAACGGCATGCGCATCTCGTTGAATCCCGCCAGATGGGCGGTCAACCGCTCCCCATCCAGAAGGCAGGAGAGGGCCTCCGCGCGGGTCACCCGTCCCCCCCGGATCGCCTCGGCCAGACACGCCGCGTGCCACGGGCTCAACACCCCGAAATCGTGCCGCACCCGCAACGAAAAGGGCTCCCCGCGCTCCGCCGCGTCGAACAGCTCGGCCACCGCCTGCTGCTCCTCGTGCAGGAACGGTTGTTCCTCCGTCGCCCCGGCCAGGGATTCGAGCACCAGCTCCACCCGCTCCTCCAGGCTCATGAAGGGGGGGATCAGCCGCAACTGGGTGATGGCGGCATCGATCTCCTCCTCGGCGACCGCGCGCCCGAACACCAACTCCAAACCGGCGCGGATCCCGACCCGCTCCACCGCCCGCCCCTCATCCAGCGACTGCAACGCCGCGCGCACGTAGCCGGTCAACGTTTCCGCGTTCATCGATTTCACACCCTCTCCCAACCTGATCACCTTTCAAAAACAACCGTCGCGCCTCATCCCAGGGAGTCATGGAGCGTTCTCCCCTCGGCCAAGGCCCAATGCACGGCACTCGTGGCCTGTCCACGACGTTCGTCCGCCTCGGACAGGGAGCAGACCAACAGATCCACCGGAATGCGCAGCGGACGCAGCAGTTGCCGCAAGCGCACCATCTCCCGCAAACGATGCTCCACCACCGGCTCGATCACCAGAAGGTCGAGATCCGACGCCTCCGATGCCTCCCCTCGGGCATGAGAACCAAACAGAATCACCCGTGACGGACCCGCGGCCTCGCCCAGGATGGCACCCACCCTCTGGAGCGTCCCCTCATCGATCATCCGGGTCTCCCAGAACGGCTTGCACCCGCCTGTTGCTTCTCGGGCCATGACAGCTTCTCCGCGCCCACGATGACCAATACCATCTCCCTCAATCCGAATTCGCCGTTCGTTCCAAATAGCTTTCCACCGCATCGGCCAGGTTTGTCAGACCTTCGGTGGCGATCTCCCACACCAAATCCGGATCCAAAGCAAAATAGTGGTGTGCCACCAGATCGCGGAACCGGGCCGCCATGGACCATTCAACCCAGTCCATCTCCGTTTTCACCTCACCCGGCAGATGCTTGACAGCCTCACCCATGATCAACAGATTCAACACCACGGCATCGAAGATCTGACGATTCTCCAAAAACTGCGCGCGGGATACGCCGGTCAAATACGCCCGGATCCGTCCACGCGCATCGACGATATCCCGAAGGAAATGGTGCCACTCACGCGACATCGCGTAAATCCCGTTCGATCCTGGAACGCAGTTCGGGGCGAATCATCGCCTGGGTGGCCAGATCCACCTCGACTCCCAGCAGATCTTCGAGATAGGCCAACACCCCGAAATACCCTTTGGCGGTGGTCCGTCCCTCGAACTCCACCAACACATCCACATCACTGCGTGGCTCGGCCTCGTCACGTGACGTGGAGCCGAACAGCGCCAATCGGGTCACGCCAAACTCATGCCGCAGATACGCCCTATGCTCGCCGAGCAGCTTCGCGACCCTGGATCGTTCCATGTCCTCTCTCTCCCTTGCGCGCATGAACGGTGATGGGATGGCTTGGAACCATCATACCCCACGCTTGAGGGCCTTGAAAGTCATCTCCGCGGCCACGGTGCCGGTCAGGATCGCCTTGCTGTAGCCCGGTCCGAAGGCAAACGACGAGGCCAGGAGCAGCCCCTCGATGCCGGTCTGGCAGCCGCGCTGAAAGGTCGAACCGCTCCGGTTGGCCAGCCCCGGATCCCCGAAGCCGTGCACCCCGCCCAGCGGATCGTTCAGATAGGATCGCACCGTGCGCGGGGTGGCCATCTCCTGGTAGACGATGCTTCCGGCGATCCCCGGAAAGGCACGATCCAGGGCCGCGATCAGGGCCTCGAGCCAGCCGGCCTTGTGGGCCTGGTAGGCCGCCTCGTCGGTCGGCCAGTTGCTCAGGCGATCGATCCAGTTCATCAACCCCAGGCACTGCCCGCGCGGGCTGGTCATCTCCCCGAGCTGGCTGTAATCGCAAAACAGAAACGGGGCCTCGCGACTGCCAGGGGGAAGCCCCATGAGCGTGGTGCTCTCCGGCATCTTGTGCAGGGTGTCCATCCAGGCGGGAAAGATGAAATGGGCATACTCCCGCACCCCGAAGCGGCTGGGCGGTCCATCGAACCCCAGATAAATGGTCCAGTTGGAGAGATCCGCCGCCAACCCCTCGTAGGGCCGATAAAAGCGCGCGCCCAGCTCCTCGGGCAGCAGATCGCGCATCACCCGTGGGGTGGCGTTGCCCAACACCATCCTGGCACGGCTCTCCTGGGGATCGGGCTGGCTTGCCTCCCGGCCCGAACCGATGATCCCGGCCTTGCGATGGGACACCCCCACCACCCGCTCCCCCTCGACCAGCAGATGGGTCACCTCGCGGCGGGTCCAGGCCTCGCCCCCATTGGCGCGGATGATCTCCACCAACTCGTCGCTCAACCGCTGCGAACCGCCCTGAATGTAGTGGGCGCCGTAGTGGTACGAGGCCTGGGACAGCGAAAAGTCGAACAGGGAGATCTGATCCAGGCTCTCGGTGAAAAATTGCAGATTGGCGCACAAGGCAAACCCGATCGCCTCGTCACCCCCGAACAGGGTGGTCAAAAAGCGGCGCATGGAGATCTTCTGGGCCGCGCTCAGGGTATCGAGCTGCTGTTGCGGGGTGGCCGGCGAGGGGGGAATCCCGGCGGCCTCGAGCATGGCGGTCTGGATGTCGGCCAGCTCGCTTAGGGGGGTGTGGCCCCATTTGAGCTGCTGGATGTAGTTCTGGTTGCGGGTGTTGCGCAGATGACGCAACGTGGAAAAATAGGTGCGAATCCCCTTTTCATGGTGTGGGAAACGGTTTGTCGCCGCCTCCATGGCGGCATCATAGCCGCGCGGCAGGCAGAAATCGCCGTTCAACAGGGGATGGCGTAAATTATAGAATGTTTGAGAGGTCGCCACCGGCACCTTCTCGAGCAGTCCGAGCTTGGCGAACAGGGGGGTCTTGAAGTCCTGGGGATCCAGTCCATCCAGCATGCAGAGGCTGGCCTCGACCTGGAGATCACGGCGTTTGAAGGTGGTGGCCGCGCCACCGAATTTGTCGTGTCGTTCGAGCACCTGGACCCGGCGCCCGCCCTGGGCCAGCAGTGCGCCGGCCACCAGGCCGCCAAGACCGGCGCCGACGATGATCGCATCGAAGGGGGGGGACGACATGGGGATCTCCTGATGGTTGGGAGCCGTTGCGATCGTCGTGGTCCGCGAGCGATCATCACCCCCGACGAAACTTCGAGGCCACGCCTCCGGGTTAGGGTTGCCCGTCATTCCGGGTGCCAGGCAACCCCCTCGAGGGAGATTCCACGGGCTAGGATCGCTCCAACAGCGGCACGGTGCCAGCGGTGGATTTTCTGGCCAGCCATCAAACCCATGGCGTACCTCAGACCTGTTCGACCACTTGCACCCATCCCATCCGCAGATAATGATTGCGCATGATCGTTCTGGCAAAAAACGGATAGACGAACCAGGAGAATCCAGCCGTGATCACGGCCAGCACCAACGACAAGAAAGCATGCCGCCAGACACCCTTGAAGACAAAATAAAAGACGCCGAACAAAAAAACCCACAACCAGACCAGGGAAGAGACCTCTTCCATGTAGGTGTTTTCTGGCCGCATAAATCTCATCGTCATGGATTCATCCTCTTCCCACGCGCCGCGAACATGCACGAAAACCGTTCACAACCCACCCGCACATCCGCGCGCGCCAGGTGATCCAGGATCCCCCCAAACCACCCCGTCACCCTTCAAACGGCTTGACCAGCACACTGGCAACCCAGGCGCCACTATCCAACCGCAACCACTGCCCGTCCGGGCTCCGATCCACCACGGTCAACACGCCACCCGGCGCAACCACCCGCAGCACCGCGCCCCCAATCTCAGGTTTGGCGCGCAACCGGGCATGCTTGACCGTGACCACCTGGCCATCCTGGACCGAGGGCGACCGTTCCGCCGTGGGCGTCACTGGCGCCAGGGGAGATTCCGAACGGTTGTCCGGTTTTTTCGCCTGCTCTGGAGTCACCGGCATCTCGCCACCCGCCGACCTCCCCGTCACCGGCGGCTTGGGGGCGCTCGCCCCTTTCTCCTGCTTGGCCGGGACCGGCTTCTCCTGCTTGGCCGGGACCGGTTTATCCTGCTTGGTCGAAGCCGGCTTCTGGGCCGACTTGGAGGCCGGTTCCGCGACCTTCTCCCCTTCGAGTGCATCCGCCTTGGGCAACTCGAACCGCTTGCCCCGTTGCAGAAGCTCCAGATCCAACGCCCCCATGATCTTGAGCAGTCCGAAGCGGGCGACGAGCACGTCGGCCCAGGCGGTTTCGGCATCGCTCTGGGCATTGATCAGACCGGTTTCGCCGGAGAGGACATCGATCAGGGAACGGGCCCCATGCAGACGCTCCTGACGGGCCATGCGCAGGAATTCGGCGGCGATGCGTGCCTGATTTTCCAGGAATTCCGCATTCTCCTGGGTGGTGCGGATCGTCTCCCAACCGTTGCGCGCCTGCTCATCGGTCTGACGCCGGGCATCCTCCAAGCGGTTCTCGGCAGCGGCCATCCCCTCCCGCGCCCCCTCCAGGGCGTGGAAACCGGCCAGGCCGAGATTGAAGGGATAGCTCATCTCCACCCGCGCCGCAAACTCCTGCTGATTGCCCTGCACCCCCTCGGCATCCTCCTTGTACTTCTTCTCCACCACGGCGCCCATGCGCGGCGACAACTCCGCGCCGATCACCCGGCGCTTCTCCATCTGGCTGGTGGTCACCGCCACTTGGGCGAGCTGGATCTGCAAGTTGCCGTCCCGCACCTCGGCCAACACCTGGTCCAGGGAGGCGGGCAGACGACCCGCCGGATTGGCCAGTTCGAAGAGGCTCTCCGGCGGACCCGGATCCACCTCGAAGAGGTTGCGGAAGTGGTTGATGGCGGTATTCACCGCCCCCTTGGCCCGGGCCAAACGGGCCTGGGCACCGGACAACTGGCTGCGCGACTGCAAGGCATCGGTCTCAAGACCGCCGCCCAACTCCACGCGACTCTCCTCCAGACCGGTCTGCTTGCGGATGTTCTCCACCGACTGCTGGGCAAAGGCCAGGGCGCGGTAATTCTTGAGCAGATTCACGCAGGTGGTGGCCGCGTCATGAATCAGATCGGCCCGTTGATTGCCCAGCGTCAGCTCCGACTGCATCAACGCCAACTCCGCCTTGGACAGCTCGGCGTTGGTCTTGCCGAAGTCCCAGAGGAGTTGATTCAACGTCATCGTCAGGGTTTGGGCCTCCATGTCGGTGCGCTTGCCGCCATTGGCCGGCTTGCGCTGCTCCTGTCCCGTGGCGCCGTTCACCTTCAGATCCGGGAACCAGCCGCCGCGCACCTTGCCGACATTCGCCCGGGCTGCCTCCACATCGCGCTTGGCGGCCAGAAGACGGGGATGCTGTTCCAACATCCGTTCCGTCAGGCCACGGCAATCCTCGGCCCACGCCGGCGTCATCAGGCCGCAAGCCAACAAGCCGGCCACGAGCCCCAGCCCCGCCCGCGATACCCTCTGCCTCTCACCTGGAATCAACCGTTTCATGCCTTCAACGTTCCTGAAAAGTGGCCTGCAACGAACGCAACCACGGGGTCAACAGATAGTCCAACACGGTCCGGCTCCCGATCAGGATCATGCACACCACCTGCACGCCGGGATACAACGCATAACTCTGCTCCTTGGCCTCGAAGCGGTTCCGATCCGTGACGATGCGAATCCGGTAGAAGGTCTTGCCTTCCGAGGTGACCAGCGCATCCGGGCTCACCCCCTCCACCGCGCCGGCGATCCGTCCGAACAGCACCGCGTCCTGGGAGTTGAGCGCCACCCACACCTTCTGCCCGGCATGGACGTAGCCGATATCCTGCACCGGCAGACGGGCGTCGATGATCAACCGATCCTCGACCGGCACGATCTCCATCACCGTCTGGCCCGGCCCGATCACCCCGCCCTCGGTGGCGACCGCCATGCTCTTGACGATCCCCTCCACCGGCGAACGGAGGATGGTCAGATCCTGGGCCTGGCGAAATTTCTTCAGGCGCTGGGACTGCTCGTCGTAATTCTGCCGGGCCAGGGTCAAATCCTTGCGCGCGCTCTCGAGAAAGTTGGCCCGCAACGAATCGGCCCGCTCCCGCGACTCCTTCAACGCGGCGTTCAAACGGGGCTGGGCCGCCTTGTCGGCGGCGATCTGCCCCTCGATGTTGCGCTGCTGCCGCACCAGCTCCAGATGGGTCATGCGGCTGGTCAGTTTCCCTTCCATCATCTTCTGGCTGATCTCGACCTGATCGATCACGGTGGCCAGAATCTTCTGGTTGCTCTCCAGACGGATGCGGTTCTCCACCAACTCCTGTTCGCGCTGGCTCACCGAACTCTTCAGGGTGGAGAGTTCATGGGCGAACCGCTCCCGGCGCGCCTGAAAGGTGGCCAACTCGGTCTTGACCCGCTCCGGATCCGCTTCGACCACCTCTGGATCGAACACCGGCGCATCGTGCTCCTCCACCTCGGCGCTCAACCGGCCCATCTCGGCCAGAAGCCCCATCAGACGGCGTTTAAGCTCCTCGAAATCGGCGTTGGAGCGGAGCGGATCCAACCGCAACAACGGCTGATCGCGGCGCACGGTCTCCCCCTCCCGGACCAGGATCTCCTGCACGATCCCGCCCTCGAGATGCTGAATCGACTTGACCCGCGAACTGGGCATCACCACCCCCTGGGCCTGGGTGGTCACATCCAGGGGGGCATGGGCGGCCCAGAGCAGCAGGAGGCCGAAAAAAAGCGCGCTCACCAGCAGCATGCGCCGGGCGTGCCGGTCGAGCAGGGAGGATTCGTCGCCCATCACCCGCCTCGACCGCGCCGGACGGGCCGGCCACCCCGCCGCCAGACCGCGTTCATGACCCACCTCCCCGCCGCCCCAGATCGATCACCCGCCCCGCCCCCTGGAGAATGCTCTCGTCGTGGGAGGCGATGACCAGCGTCTTGCCCCGTCGGGCCAGTTCGATCAACAGGCCATACACCTGGGTCGTGGCCTCGCGATCCAACCCCTCGGTGGGTTCATCGAGCAGCATCACCGGCGCGTCGCCGGCCAACGCGCGGGCCAGGGCAAAACGGCGTCGGATGCCCGGCGGCACCTCCCGGCCATCGTGGCTCAAGCCCAGATCCAGACCCGCCGGATGCTCGGCCAAAAACCGTCCCGCCCCCACGCGCGTCAACAGAGCGCGCATGCGCTCCCCGTCCAGGGAGCCATCCACCGCGCTCAGGTTCTCACCCAGGGATCCGGCCAGAAAGGTCGGCTCCTGGGGCAGATAGCCCAACCGCTGACGCCGCCACTCCGGGGCCAACTGGCGCATTTCGATCCCATCCACCAGGATCTGTCCACCGGTCGGTCGGATCAGCCCGGCCATGAGCGACAACAGGGTCGATTTGCCCGAACCGTTCGGTCCGGTGACCACGCAGATCGAACCGGCGGAAATCTCCACCGAAAGCGACTGGATGAGGGCCACCGGACGACCGGGCCACTGCATCGTCACCTCGCGGAGGGTCAGCGCGCCGCGACAGACCAGGGGGGCGGAACCGCTCTCCGGGGCCGGCTCCACCCCGCGGGCGAACTCCCGCGCCGCGTTCAGGGTCACCTCGGCCTTCTTGAAGGCCTCGGCCAGGGATACCAGCCGTCCGATCGGTCCAAAGGCGCGACCCGCGAGAATGTTCACCCCGATCAGCGAGCCCACGTCCAATTGGCCATCCACCACCAACAGCGCCCCCACGCCGGTGATGGCCACGTTCCCCATGGCCTGGATCGCCTGGGCCCAGGAGGCGGCATCCCCACCCGCCAGGGCCATCCGCCGGCGGATGGCGGCGCCGTCGTGGATCACCCGACTCCAGCCGGCCATCAACAACTCCCTGCCACCGAAGTGACGCACGCTTTCGGGGGCGCGCACCGCCGTGGCCAGCAATCCGGCCTGACGCTGGTTGATCTCGCGCCACTCCCGGACCGGGGCGTTCATCCGTTTCTGGCCCAACCAGCCGGCCACCAGCAACAGCCCCATCACCGCCAGGGTCACCCACGCCAGGGCCGGGGCCAGCAGGCCGATGATCCCCACGAACATGGCCAGGTAGGGCAGATCGGTCAAGGCGGCGATGTTGGCCGCGCCAAGGGTATTGGCCTCCTGCTCCACCCCCCGCACCAACGCCTCAAGCTCCTCGACCGGACGACGCCGCAACGTCTCCATGGGCGCGGTCAGCAGCAGACCGAACAGCCCGATGGTCAGACGGGTCTCCTCATCCCCGGAGATCTCGGCGGCCAGTCGCAGCCGCATGTTCCGGAAGGCCAACTCGCCCAGGATCGCCAGCCCCACGCCCACGGTCAGGGTGACCAGCGTGCCGGTGACGCCATACACCACGTAACGGTTGAGCACCTGAATGGTATACAGCGAGGAGGCGATGCCGAGCATGTTGATCATCAACGCGGCGAGCAGCAACCGCGTCAACGCGCCCGGATGGCGCCGCAACCGCTCCCAGACGACTCTCATCGATGCTCCGCGCCCCTGGCCATCCAGACCCTCCGCGCCCCGTCCGCCGGATCGGATCCTCTTCCCCGCGCCGTCTCGGTCTTGTTCACGCTCAATTCAGTGCGTCCACACGCCACGCAAGACGGATCCCGCACCCGCGCACAGCCCCGGCTCAAGCCGAACCACCACCGGCCTCCTCATCCTCCGAGGCCTGGGGCGGACTCTCCCGCCAGGAGATGTTGTTGGCCTCGAAGGATTTCCAGATCAGTTGCCAGAACTCCTGGATCGCCGCCTTGCGCTTGGCGAACGGCATGAACATCCCGACCGGATAGTGGGCCACCCACGCCCCCTCCTTGAGCGTCACGCCGAAGTAATAGGCCTTGGCCGCCTGGGAGGCGGGTGCGTCGGTGGGCAGGCTCTTGACCTGGGCCAGACACTCCTTGATGAGCTTCAGCACCAAGGCCGGATCGTGCCTGGGATCGGCGTAGACATCCAGGTTGCGCTTGATGTTGGTCGGCTTGGTGAAGTTCTGGATCTCGGCGTCCGAGGTTTTGCTGTTCGGGAAGGAGATCAACTGCCCGTCGAGGGAGGTGATGCGGGTGGTGCGCCAGGTGATGTCGCTGACCACCCCCATGCTGTTGTTGAGGCGGATGGTATCGCCGATGTTGAAGGGGCGTTCGATGTTGAGCATGATGCCGGATACGATGTCGCGCAGATTGGACTGGACCGCCA
>JADGAY010000302.1 GCA_015231775.1 Magnetococcales bacterium
GCATGCGGCCATCCTCATGATGCTCCACGCCAACGGCGCCGGGGTGGAACGGAACCTCGGGGTGGCCATTGCCCTGGCCTGCGCCATGAACGGCGCCGCCATGGAGATCGATGGCCGGGTGAAACATCTGGAACGGTTGCGCAGGGAGAATTGGCAAGGCAGCGACTTCTCCTGGTGCGATGATATCACCAGCGGCATGGCGCAGGGGATCTGCGCCCGGCTGGAGTCCCGGCTCGCCGAGGCGCGCAACGGGAGCCGTTGGGAGAGCCTGTTGGCCAAGTGGAGCGACAAGGCCACCAACGCCCTGCTGCGGCGACTCGATGAACGTTTCGAAGCCTTTGTCGCGGCCCGCGGCGAACATGAGATCGAGCGGTCGGGCACCGCCCAACTGGCCCTGGTGCTGGAGGATGAAATGGCGTTGCGGGAGGTTTTTCTGACCGACCTGGAAACCATCGCCAAGGGATCATCCCCCTGGCAAGGGGTCGAAAAGGCCACGGACGCGGACGCGCGGCTCAACAAGTGCTACAAGGCGATCCAGCGCCAATCCAGGCAGGCGTTCGGGGAGAACTGGAACACGGTCAGGCAGGATGGAATCCGCCAGACGCAACGGGCCTGGCTGGCCTATCGCGATGGCTGGGTGGCGTTTCTGGGCCAGGCCGCGCCTCGGATTCCCCGCGACACGATCCTCCAGGGGTTGACCCTGCGTCGGGTGGCGCAACTGGAACCGTTCCTGCCGGTCTCCAACCGATAACCGCCCCTCAGGCCATCCCTTCCGGCTTGCGGGCGTGAATGGTCTTGACCACATCCAGAAAATGGGGGATCACCGCCTCGATGACGAATCCGGCGCCACGCACGTTGGCCACGGTGTCGCGATTCATCTCCGGTCCGATGTGGCGACAGATGGGGTTGCACATCTCCAGCAGCAGATTGAACGGAAAGAGGTGACTGCCGGTGTGCTCGAACATCCCCAGGGTGGCCCCTGGTTTCATCACCCGTTTGAGTTCCGCCAGCCCGGCCATGGGATCGGGCACGGAACAGAAGGTGCAGGAGGTGAACACCTGATCAAAGCTCTGATCCGGGAAGTCGAGGGCCCCGATGTCCATGCACCGGGCCTCGATCCGACCCGGATAGGCCTCCACCCGTGGCCTGGCCCGCTCCAGCATGCGGGGGCTGATGTCGATGGCCGCGATGTCGCGTCCGGGCGGGAAAAAGACGATATCCAGACCCGTGCCCAGGGCGGCGAAGAGTATCCGCTCATCCGGACGCATGCGGGCGAAGAGGCCGCGCTTGGCCGGCTCCCACCGTTTTTCCGCGCCGTGGGCCAACAGGTCATAAAACCGCGCCGTGCCATCCCAGCGTGAACCGCTCCCGCTCATGACCCTCTCCCCACCCTGCGCCGCAACCAGCGGTCGGCCAGCCAGGTGACCCCCCACGCCGCCAGCCCGCACCCGGCCCCCCAGGCGAGCAACATCCCGAGATCATCCCGCAGCCGGGGAACCATGCTCGGCAGCATGCTGGATGCCATCGAGCCCAGCATCACCGGGATCATCACCTCCAGGGCACCGAACAGGGCCAGAAACGGGGGCATGGCCAGCATGGCGGCCACCATCCCCACCCCCATGCCAACCACCATCTCCACACTCATCGGCCAGGTGGACGGGAGCAGCCAGGCCGCCCAGGTGGCCAGGGCGGAGAGCACTCCGCAGGCGAGCAGGTCGCCGAGCAGGAAGTAGAGTCGGGATCGGGTGGCGTGGGTGGTTTCCATCTCGTTTTCATACCCTGGAGCGCGCCGAAGGGGGATTCATGCATCTGAGCATGACCGAAACCCAGAGGTCCGTCAATCATCCCGAGCCCCCATTCCGGCCATCCAGCGCTCCAGCGACTCCAGCGACCGTCTCGACAGGGCATCGAAGGCCGCCAACCACCCGGTCGGATCCTCGGGCTCCCGCTCTCCGAGCGCTTCGATCAACGCGCCGGCCCGGGCGACCAGCGCCTCCATCCCCAGGTGGGCGGCACCGCTGCTGATCCGGTGCAACACCCGCCGCATGGCCGGCCAATCGGAGCGGGCCAGGGCCTCCGCCAGCTCCAGGCGTCCCCGCGCCTCGGTGTCGCGATACTGGGCGCAGATCGCCAGAAACCGCTCCCGGCCCAGGGAGCGCGCCCCGGCCTCCAACAGGGGGGTATGCAGCAGGCTCGCGGAACCCGTTGGGGGTTCCCCCGCGCCCCTCTGATTTAGTGCCCCCTTCTGGATCCGCGCCAGGGCGGCACGCAGACCGTCAGGGGGGAGGGGCTTGGTGAGCACCATCCGGGCGCCCGCCTCGAGCGCTTCCCGGTGACGCTCCGGACGCGCATCGGCGGTCAAAACCACGATCGGCACCCGCGCCAGTCGCTCATCCGGCCACGCCCGAATGGCGCGGATCAACGCCACCCCATCCTGGTCGGCCAACCGCAGATCGGTCATCACCAAATCGATCGATCCAACGCCGAGCGGTGCCAGGGGATCCTGGCCGGCATCCCCGGAGACGACCACCCGATGGCCCTCCGCGATGAGCAATTCGCGCATGTAGTTGCGGCTCAGGCGATCATCCTCGATCAACAGCAGGCTCATCGGTGTCACGGAGAGCGCCTCGGGGGGGGCATCCGACACCCGATCGGAGCCGGATGCAGTCGGACACTCAAGCACGAAGGAGAAACAACTCCCCTCCCCCGGATGGCTGGTCACCTCGATCGCACCGCCCATCGCCTCGACCAGGGCGCGGCTTAAGGCCAATCCCAACCCGTTGCCACCCGTCGCGCCGTCCAGCCCCCCGGCACCC
>JADGAY010000303.1 GCA_015231775.1 Magnetococcales bacterium
ACCAGGGTGTTGACAAAAAAACCGATCAGCCCCTCCAGCTCCGCCCGGTTGCGGTTGGCCACCGGCGAGCCGATCACGATGTCGGATTGCCCGCTGTAGCGGGCGAGCAGCACGGCAAAGCCGGACAGCAGGGTGGTGAACAGGGTGGCGCGGTGGTCGCGGCTTAAGTGTTTCAGACTGGCTGTCAACGCCGGTGAGAACGAAAAACGTTCCACCGCGCCGTTGAACCCCTGCACCGCCGGACGGGGGCGATCGGTGGGCAGCTCCAGCAGGGCCGGGGCCCCGGTCAACTGTTTCTGCCAGTAGGCCAACTGCCGGTCCAGCTCCCCCTCTTCCAGCCAGCTTTTCTGCCAACGGGCGAAATCGGCGTACTGGATCAGCAGGGGCGGCAGGGCGGGGGCATTCGCCACGCCGATCTCCCGCGCGTAGAGGGCCGCCACCTCCCCGACCAGCACCCCCAGGGACCAGCCGTCGGAGATGATGTGATGGAGGGTCAACAGGAGAAGATGGTTGTTCTCGTCGAGTTTGAGCAGGGTGGTCCAGATCAGGGGACCGGTGGCCAGATCGAACAGATGCTCCTCGCCACGGGTGATCCAGGCCCGCACCGCAACCGCGCGTGCCGCCGGATCGAGGCCGGCCAGATCCACCAGGGGCAGCTCGACGGGTGCGGGCTCGGCGATGCGCTGTACCGGGGTGGCCCCATCGGCGGCCAGGCCAAAGGTGGTGCGCAGGGTCTCGTGACGGGCGACGATGGCGGTCAAACAGCGGGTCAGGGCGGGGTGATCCAGCCTACCGGTCAGGCGCAAAGCTGCCGGGATGTTCCAGGTGAACCCCTTTTCCATCTGATCGAGAAACCAGAGCCGCTGCTGGGCAAACGAGAGGGGCGTTTCATCGCCTGGCCCACGGGGTTGGGTGGGGATCGTGCCGGCCTCTCCCAGCACCGTGATCCCACGGGCCGTGGCCTCGGATTGGAGATGGGCCAGGATCTCCCCCTTGCGTGCGGCCAGTTGGCCGCGCAGCTCGGGGGTCAGGCGCTCTTTGGGGGCGCTCACCCGCAGGTTCCCGCCATCGGCGAGCAGTACAACGCCCAAGGCGCGCAGGTCGGCAATCAGGGTGGCGATGGGGGCATGCGTCACAGGACGAACTCCTCTCGTTCCGATTCGTCGTGGTGGGAGTCGGGGGCGATCCCCAGGGCGGCATCGAGTTGGGCGGCAAGCGCGGCGATGGTGGGCAACTGGAACATCAGACGCACCGGGATTTCGACGCCCAGCCGCTCCCGCAGCCGGGTGATGACCTGGATGGCGTGGAGCGAATGGCCGCCCAGGGCAAAGAAATCGGCGTGGCGGTGAATGGTCGGACGGGCCAGGAGCGCGCTCCAGATCTCATGCAGCAGCCGTTCGGTGGCCGTGGCCGGGGGTTCGGCGGTGGCCGGATCCGGCTCCGTGGCCATGGGCAGCGGCAGGGCGCGGCGGTCGAGCTTGCCCTGGCCGGTGAGGGGCAGGGCCTCCAGAAACAGCAGATGGGTCGGGATCATGGCGTTTGGCAGCCAGGATTGCAGGTGGGCGCGGATGTCGGCCTCATCCGGGGCCGGCGCGGCAACGGCCACCACCCAGGCCACCAGAACCCCTTCGCCGTTGGGAGCGGTCACCACCTGAACCACCGCCTCGCGTATTCCGGCATGACGGGTGAGGGCGGCTTCGATCTCACCAAGCTCGATGCGGAAACCGCGAATCTTGACCTGGTTATCCAAGCGGCCCAAAAAGTCGAAACAACCGTCCGGCAGCAGCCGGGCCAGGTCTCCGCTTTTGTACAGACGCGCGCCGGGGGTGGACCTGAAGGGATCGGGCACGAACCGCTCGGCGGTAAGCTCCGGGCGGTTGAGATACCCCCGCGCCAGCTCCGCGCCACCCAGATGCAACTCACCCGGCACGCCGATGGGTTGGAGCTGTCCGAGGGGATCGAGAACATAGGCGCGGCGCGTGCCAAAGGGGCGTCCGATGGGGATGCGTCGGTCGGGATCGATGGTCTGGGGGATGGGATGGGCCAGGGCGGTCACCACCGCCTCCGTGGGACCGTAGTCGTTCCAGATCTCGATGGCGCCCAACGGCGTGGCGCGGATCCCGGTAAGCAGATCCGGGGAGACGGCCTCCCCGCCCACATGCAGCAGACGCAAGGTTTCACGGGGAACATCCTCGGGACGGGCCTGCCAGTCATGCCGCAACTGTTGCAGATAGGCCGGGGTGAGTCCGGCCACCGTCAGACCATGGGCGCGGGCCTGTTGGTTGAACTCCGCCGGGCTCCAGAGCGCCGGACCCCGCACCACCAGCGCGGCCCCGGCCAGGAGCGTGGTGAATAGATCCTCGACCGAGAAGTCAAAGTGCAATGCCGTGAACTGCAACACCCGGTCTTGCGCGCCGATCTTCAGCAGGGCCGCGTAGTCGAGACAGTGGGTGACGATGGCCCGATGGGCCACCACCACCCCCTTGGGCTCCCCGGTGGAGCCGGAGGTGTGGATCACATAGGCGGCATGATCGGGTTGGACGGCGCTTCCGGGGTTGTCCGGGCTCAAGGCGCGGGTCAGCGCATCGAAGTCGTCCAGGGAGACCACCTCGCACGCCTCCTCGGGCAGCAGGTGGCGCAAGGTGTCGTGGGCCAGCACCAGGCGGATGCCGGCATCCTTGAGGATCGCTCCCAGGCGCGCCTTGGGTTGATCCGGGTCCAGGGGGACATAGGCCCCGCCCGCTTTGAGGATCGCCAGAGCCGCGACGATCATCGCCGGGGAGCGCAGCGGCAGCAGCCCCACCAGCCG
>JADGAY010000304.1 GCA_015231775.1 Magnetococcales bacterium
GAGCCTTCTGCCGATCAGATGGCTGTCGTCGTGGAGACGAAAGCCGGCGATATGAATCTTGCCGCCGAGAAACGAGGTGACCTCGAAGGAGAGCGGGATCTCCAGAAGATCCATCACCAGGTTGAGGGCGTTGCGCTCCGGAGTGAGCACCAAGGTCTGGTCGAGCTGCGAGCCGTTCCAGATGTGGTTGTTGCCGGTGAACTGCTCGTCGCGCACCCAGATGGCCGCCTTGGCCCGAGGGGCCAGGGAGTGGAGACCGAGGGCGGTGACGATGTTGCTGGTGTCGGAGTTGGTGACCGCCATCACCAGATCGGCGGAGTGGATGTGGGCCTCGCGGAGGATCTCCGGGTCGCGCACGTCCCCTTGCAGGGCCCGTACATCCACCTTGGCGAGAAGCTGCGCGATCGCCTCGGAGTTTGGATCCACGACGTGGATGTCGTGCCCCTCCTCGACCATGTATTTGGCCAGCACTTCGCTGATCGGGGTGACGCCAATGATGATGACATTCATGCAGGTAACTTTCGGCTGGCGATGGACACAAGGGGGAACCGGTGAATTCTAGGCCTATTTGGATCAGTTTAGTGTCATGATTATGAATCTCAATATCAGGATCTTATCAAATTCTGACGCGATTTCCTTGGGTGTGCTCCTTGAAATTTCAATGAGTTCGGTGCTAGGATGGCCGGGTTGGCATGCGTGCGGCTTACAAGGGGGTTGTTTTTCTCTAGTGCGGGAGCATTATCATGGCGGATGTCGGTGAGCAGATCGCGGCGGTGGTCGAGACCACGGAGCAGCGTGAGGGGGAGGAGTCCCGTTTCAATTTCCTGATCGCGGC
Organism: Magnetococcales bacterium; assembly: GCA_015231775.1. Lineage (GTDB taxonomy): Bacteria > Pseudomonadota > Magnetococcia > Magnetococcales > Magnetaquicoccaceae > Magnetaquiglobus. Next base: position 836 of record JADGAY010000304.1, read on the forward strand.
CTTGACCGCGGTGTTGGCGACGATGTTGGGGGTGTTCAACGTCAAGGATGGCAACATCGCCCAGGCGATGGGGCAACATCAGGCTCAGGCGGTGGACACCTGGGCTCACTATCAGTTCAAGAACGTCAAGCAGCACATGGCCGAGAACATGGTGGCCACGTTGAATCTGGACAAGGCGCGTGGGGGCTTCTCCGAGGCGTATCGGGTTTTGATCGAGGAGCGGATCGCCCACTATCAGGCCGAGGCGTCCCGGTACGGCAGCGAGAAGGAGGAGATCCGGGAGCGCGCCGAGGGGCACGAGAAGGCTTACGAGGATCTGAACTATCGGGACGACCAGTTCGACATGGCCGAGGCCGGGATCGAGATCGCCATCGCGTTGTTGAGTATCAGCGCCTTGACCCGGCGTCGCTGGCTGGCCGGCGTGGCCACGGTGTTCGCCCTGTTCGGCGTGGCCACCGGCCTGGCGGGTTTCTTCGGCCTGGCGTTCCACCCGGATATTGTCGCCGGCTGGTTGGGGTGAGTCGGATTCCGGTAGGTGTGGAACTCCCCGTGCGGCATGTTCGTGCTGGAGGGGGGTGTGATCACCTGTATCGGGATCCAGGGTATTCGGGTGGGTGGTCCGCCCGACCGGATCAGGTCCGGTTTTCGCGTTGGTTTCTTTCGTCAAGAGCGTGTTTGATTCTGGTCAAACACGCTCTTTTGTATCGTTTTGCCCAAAAAGGGTTCCTCCACCGTGCGATACGGGTGCTTCATGTTGATTTCTCGATGGCAGCGGTTGATTTCAAGTGCGACCTGCGCGCACGGCTTCAGCCGTCCACGGTGGTTCGTGTTTTGGATGGGGCTGATGGGTTCGTTGTTGTGGGTCGGGAATCTCCAGGCCAACGATGGTGTGGGCGCGGTGGGTGTGGGCGGGGTGGTGGTGGCGGGCAAGAGCGACCAGGTGCGGATGCGCAAGGAGGTGCTGGAGATCAGTCTCAACCGGATCAAGGTCAGTTATGAGTTCATCAACCTCGCTGCGGAGGCAATCACCTTGCCGGTGTTTTTCCCGTTGCCGGCCTATGATTCAATCTCGGAATATCTGATTCCCAGAGGCTCTCCCACCTCTTTCAAGGTGTTGATCAATGGCAAGATGGAGTCGTATTCGACCTCCTTTAGGGCGTTTGCGTGTACCTCTCCCGACAATCCCTTCCCGCCTTGCGGCAAGGAAGCGCGCCGGGATGTGACGGACCAGCTCAAGAAAATCGGCTTGACGGATGAACAGATTGTCTATTTCCCCAAGCCATTCTCTCCGTTTGGCGGGCCTTTCGGCATCCAGGGGGGCGATCTGACCAACGATCAACGGGAGAGACTTTTGAAATGGGGTCTGTATGACAATACCGCCCATGAAAAGGATTTCCATCAATTGCTCTGGGAGGTGGAGGTCGCCTATTCCTGGCAGGTCACCTTCCCGGCCAGGGGGGTTGTCAAGGTTGAACATGAATACGATACCTTTCCATCCAGGGCGGGTGCGACCTATCGCGACGCGGATGAGTTGCGGGATGTTTTTTGCGCGGGTCCATCCTTGATCAAGATCTACCAGGAGCTGTTGAAGAAGCGTGAGACCGAGGGCGACCTTCTGGCGGACCTGGCGCCGCATGTGGAGTATATTCTGACCACGGCGAACACCTGGGCCGGACCGATTGAAGAATTTACCCTGATCCTGCGCAAAGCCACGCCGGATGAAAAGATCTCCTTGTGCTTCCCCGGCAACGTGGAAAAGGTGGATCCGGTCACCTTGAAAATCGAGTTGAAGAACTTTGTCCCTGAGCAGAATCTGAAGGTGATGTTTCTGAATGGGCAGATCCATGGCGAGCTGAATCGCTCGTCACCCCCGGTTCTCTCCCAGGGGAACGGGATCCCGTGACTCCGAAGCGGTTTGGGAGGCTGTTTGGTGATTCCATTCATGGAATCACCAAACCTGCACGAATC
>JADGAY010000068.1 GCA_015231775.1 Magnetococcales bacterium
GTCACCCTGCCGGATGCGGCGGGTGGGGAGCTGCGACTGAATGGGGTGGCGGTGAATGTGGATGACGAGATCCCGGTGGGTGATCTCGATACGCTGGTGTTCGTGCCGGTGGCCGACTGGAACGGTGTGGTGAGCTTTGACTGGCAGGGGTTCGATGGTACGGCCTATGCCGCCACCCAGGCCACGGTCACCTTGACCATCACCCCGGTCTACGATCCACCGACGGTCGGCGATCTGCTCGGCACGGCCAACGAGGATGGTTCGATCCCCTTCAACGCTCAGGGCTTCATCGACCAGTTCCAGGATATCGAGGGTCGGAACCTCATGGACATCAAGGTCATCTCCCTGCCGGATCCGGCCAGCGGAGCGGTGATGCTCAACGGTGTCCCGATCGCGGTCAACGCGGAGATTCTCGTGGCGGATCTGGATCAGCTCTCCTTCGTGCCCGAGTCGGACTGGAACGGTACGACCACCTTCGATTGGTTGGGCGGCGATGGGGTGATGTTCTCCCTCAACCCTGGCACCGTGACCATCACCATCAACCCGGTCAACGACGCGCCGACCGTGGGTGATGTGACCGGAACCGCCCTTGAGGATGGCTCGATCGCATTCACCGGTCAGGAGTTTTTCGACCAGTTCACGGATGTGGATGGCAACACGCTGGCCCAGATCAAGATTGTCACCCTCCCGGATTCGGCGGGTGGGGAGCTGCGACTGAATGGGGTGGCGGTGACCGTCAACGACGAGATCCCCCTCGCCGATCTCGATACCCTGGTCTTCGTGCCGGTGGCCGACTGGAACGGTACGGTGAGTTTTGACTGGCTGGGGAGCGACGGTACGGTTTATGCCTTGACCCAGGCCACGGTCAATCTGACGATCACCCCGGTCAATGACGCGCCGAGCGCCAATGACCTCACCACCTCCACCCCGATGAACACCAGCGTCTCCGGTTCCCTGACAGGCACCGATCCGGAAGGTACGGTGCTCTCCTATTCGATTCTCGACCAGCCCACCCATGGCGGGGTCTCCCCCAGTGCCACCGGGCCGGGAGCCTTCTTTTATAATTATACGCCCCAATCTGGTTATGTCGGCGGTGATTCGTTCACCTATCGGAGTTACGACGGCAGCAACTATTCCGCCCCGGCCACGATCTCGGTCACTGTCACGCCGGTAAACAGCGCGCCGGTGGTCACCATTCCGCTATTGCAGGTCAACTTGCCGACCAACGTTTTCAATGCCAGCACGGACTTGACCAACAATTTCACCCAGGGCACGTCAGCCACCGGTTCGGTGGCCTGGTCGAGCAGCGCGGGTCTGAGCGGTGGGGGTGGGGTGGCGATTGCCTCGAGTACGGATCAGATCTGGACCCTGAACTCCGGGGTTGCTCGTGCCGTGGATGGGGTGTATACCCTGTCGGCTTACATGTTGAATGTTAGCAACTCTGGTTTTGGCTCGATTGGCTTTACCGCGGCTTCACCCTCCTCCAGTACCGGCAGCTATGGCGCACCGGGCGGATCGCAAGTGGGCATTTTCTTTCATGGCGGCGGTGGTGGTTTCCTGAATGACGGACCCGTCAACGGCAGCGTGCACAGCATGAGCTGGACCAGTGGCGATCTCGTGGCCAATAGCTGGTACAAGTTCGTTCTGACTGTCACCGATTTGGGGTCCAACCAGTTTCGGATGAATTTCAAGATCTACAACTCCGATTCCTCGGGCACGGTCGGATCGCTCTTCACCGATACCAGTACGGATTCGACTTATTCCAGTTATGTCGCCACCAACAGCGCCCTTGGCGCGGGCAATACCCTCTACCCCTACTTCTCCTACGAAGGGACCCGTTTTGAGGCTGTTGATAATTTTGAGGTGTCGTCCACCGTTTCAACCACACCCAGTGTCAACTACACCGAAAACGGCGCAGCGGTCACCCTGAACAACACCTTGACCCTTTCCGATGCCGACGATGTCAGTCTGACTGGCGCGCAGATTGCCATCAGCTCCGGCTTCACGGCTGGGGACACCTTGAATTTTTCCAATCAGAACGGCATCAGCGGCGTGTACGCCAGCGGCGTGTTGACCCTCTCGGGCCCTGCCTCGCTGATTGATTATCAGACCGCTTTGCGCAGCGTGACCTTCTCCTCGACCAGCGAGACCCTGACCACCGCCACGCGCACCATCTCCTGGCAGGTGACGGATGCCGACAGCGTGGGCGACACGATCAAGACCAGCACCGCCGTCACCACCCAACTGGACGTCACCGGGGTCAACGACGCCCCGACCGGCGCGAATCAGAGCGTGAGCATGGCGATCAATACCGATTACACCTTCAACGCCAATCAGTTCGGTTTTTCCGACGTGGACAACGCCACCCTGGCTTCGGTCCGGATCGTCAATCCTGGCACGCATTTGAGCTTTTTCGACGGCAACTTCTGGATTGCGAATCCCACCAACTTCGTCATCTCCTATGCCGATCTGCAGGCCGGACATTTGCATTACAATGGCAACGCGTCAGGCACCGACACCTTCACCTTCAAGGTGAGTGACGGTACGACCGAAAGTGTCTCCACGTATTCGATGAGCGCGACGGTCACCAACGATGTGCCCGACAATACCGGCACCCCCTTCCAGGTCGCGGTGAATGGTTCGGTGAACGATGTCATCGATGCCTTGGGGGATCAAGACTGGTTTTATGTCCAACTGACTGCGGGCAGCACCTATCAGTTCAACCTGAATGGCTCCACGGGGGGGTATGGCACCCTGGGTGATCCCTATTTGCGTTTTCTGGATGGCAATGGCGGGCAGTTGGACGAGAACGATGATTACAATGGTCTGAACTCTCAGATCAATTATTCCATTGTAACGACTGGAACGTATTTTCTGGAGGCCAATGCCCTCAGCAATGCGGGTACGGGAACCTATTTCTTGCAGGTGACCTGCACTTCCGGCGACCCATTGGTGCTCGATCTGGATGGCAATGGCATCGGCTTGACCGCCGCCGGCGATGGGGCGCGCTTCGACATGAACCAGGATGGCGCCACCGAGGCCACCGGGTGGATCTCCAGGGGGGATGGCCTGCTGGTGCTCGATGGCAACCAGGATGGCCGCATCGAGGGGATCGGAGAGCTGGTTTCGGATCAGGCGGTGCCGGGCAGTGGGTCGAGCTTGAATGCCCTGGCGACGATGGATCTCAACCACGATGGGCGGGTGGACGCCGATGACGAGGCCTACGCCCGGTTGCAGGTGTGGCGGGATCTCAACCATGACGGCGTCTCCGACACCGGGGAGTTGTTCGGCCTCTCCCAACTGGGTATCGCGGCCCTGAATCTCACCCCGACCGGACCGGCAGGCCTCGAAACCCAACAGGGCAACGCCATCACCGCCCGCACCACCTTCGAGTGGCGCGACGGCAGCCAGGGGAGCATGGCGGAGGTGGGGTTCCGTTTCGTGCCCAACGAATCCCCGGTCCATCTGGGCGCCGTCGATCCCTGGCAGCTCGCCCAACAGGGGGTGAAGATGCTGCTCGACGATGGCGCACCCCTTCCGGCCACCCCGACCACCTCGGATATGAGCGCGGCCAACACCATCCAGGTGACCACCCCCTATCACGACATGGTCCTCGGCGATGCCGCCCACCAGGAGGGCGCCCCCCTCGATACCGCCATCCTGGCCGGAGTCACGGGAACGGAGATCGATCCGTCCTCTTTCTTGACCACGGATTCCAACCATCCCCACGTTTGAGCGTAGCCGTTTTGTTCGTTGCCGGTACGCGCCTTTGATCGATCCCTTTCCCGCTTGAATTCATCCCCGATTGCCTATCCTCGGGCGGTCGGGGTTTTGTGCATTGCAAATTTTTCTTGGTGTACTCTTGACAGAGGCTCATGCGGATTGATAAAAGACGTGCTACGCTGTCATTTTAGTGGTGACAGCGATTTATAAGCGTATGTTTGTTAAGATCTTATCTTCTCTCATGATCGTGTGATCCACGAGTGGGAGCATTCGATCCAATCGATAATTTTCCTCATCAGATGTGCATGCAGAAAGAGCGTGAGAAGCCATGATGATGCAAACGATTGATGACATGAAGCTCGGGCGCAAACTGGCGTTGGTCGTCGGCCTGCCGATGGTGCTGCTCCTGGTGGCCGTGTGGCAGTACGGTTCGACGCTGCAACGGGTGTTGGATGGTTATGACAGCTTGCTCAACCAGGTCAACCGGGAGCGGAGTCACTCCGCCGCCATCGGACGCTGGATGCTCGAGGCCAGGCGCTCGGAGAAGGATTTCCTGCTCCGTCTGGAGGAGAAATATGCCAAGCGCGTGGGCGAGATGGTCGAGAAAGCGACCCATGAGGCCAAGGCTCTGGCCAAGATTGACGATGCCGGTCCCGACACCGGCAACAAGATCGTCATGCTGCTGGAGTCCTATCATGGCGCCTTCCAGGGGGTGGTCGAGGCCTGGAAGGAGCGCGGTCTGAATCACGAATCCGGCTCCCAGGGTACCTTGCGCAAGGCGGTGCACACCCTGGAAACCGAAGCCAAGAAGGCCCGCGCCCAGTCGGTGCAGGGGCTTGGCAATCTGGAGCGGGATATCCTGACTCTGCGTCGGCACGAGAAGGATTATCTGCTGCGGTTGGACAAGTCGTATGTGAACAAGGTCAATGAGAGCTTGACCGGCATGCGCGCCATGATCGAGGGTAGCGGTTTGGCGCAGGGGGACAAGGACGGGTTGTTCAAACTGCTGGAGATCTATCGCGTCTCCTTCATGCAACTGGTGTCCGACAACGACAAGATCGCCGCGCAGTCCGAGGAGATGCGCAAGATCATCCATGCCATCGAGCCGATCATCGATGACAACATCCAACACGCGGATGAGCTTTTGGAGGCTTCCAATCGCAAGCTGACCGAATCGGCTCGGAGTTGGAGCCGCATGGCCATGCTGGTGGCGCTGTTCGCCCTGCTGTTGGGGGGTGGGTTTGCCTTTCTTTTGACCCGTCGCATTTCCGGAACCATGGCGCGGGTGACCCAGGTGGTGGGGCGGATGAGCGATGGGCAGATCACCGCGCGGTTGACCGGGCGTCTGTCAGACGACGAGATGGGCCAGATCGGCGCGCGCATCAACGCCATGGGCAAGCATTTGCAGTGGATCATCCGGCAGATGGTATTGCAGACGGGGAACATGATCGCCACGTCGCAACAGATCATCCGCATCCGCGATCTGGTGAGCCAGGATACCGATACGTCGCATCGGGTGGTGCAGGCGGTCACCGACGAGAACCTGAAGCTCGGTACGGAACTGGTCCGGCTGGAGGAGGGGGTGGATCGCACCGTGGACAACATGCAGGCGATTTCGGTCTCCTCGGTGCAGTTGTCGCAAAACATGAACACCATCGCCAGCGCGGCGGAGCAGACCAGCAACAACATCGCCACCATGGCCTCGGCTGCCGAGGAGATCTCCAGCAATCTGCGCGAGGTGAATCGCAACCTGGAGCAGGTGAACCATTCGGTGAGTCTGGTCTCCCACTCCATCCAGGAGATGAACGGCAGTCTGGTCCAGGTCAACGATCGCTGTCAGGCGGCCAGCCGGGAGTCCGAGCAGGCGGAACAGGCGGCCCAATCCAATTATGCGGTGATGGATCGCCTGTCCGGTTCGGCGCAGGAGATCGGCAAGGCGGTGGAGATCATTCGCGGCATCGCCGAGCAGACCAACATGTTGGCCTTGAACGCCGCCATCGAGGCGGCGGGCGCGGGGGATGCCGGCAAGGGGTTCGCGGTGGTGGCCAACGAGGTGAAGGAGTTGGCACGGCAGACCGGTGCGGCGACCGAGATGATCTATCAGTTCATCGAGGAGATCCAGACCAACACCAAGCAGGCCAACGAGGCGATGGATTCCATCGCCGAGATCATCGCCAACATCAACCAGGCCAACGCCGAGATCACCCAGGCCGTGGATGGGCAGACCTTGGCCACGCGCCGGATCGCCGACTCGATGAGTCAGGTGTCGAATGCCGCCGACGAGGTGACCCGTTCGGCCATGGAGCTGAACATGGCCTCCGAGGAGGTGGCCCGCGCGGCCATGGAGGCGGCCACCGGGACGCAATCGGTGGCCCATGCCGCCTCGGATGGGGCGCGCAGCGCCGAGGATGCCGCCCGCCGCAGCCAGGATGCCCTTGCCGATGCCCAGGCCATGCGTCAGGCGGTCGGGGCAACGGGGGAGGTGTTTCACACGGTGCGCGAAAAGATGGGCGAGGCGATGCGTACCGTGGAGTTCTTGCGGGGCGCGGTGGGCCACTTCGATCGTATGGGCAGAGTGTTGCAGAGGCGGGGTGAATTGCTCTATGCCGCGCAATTGGAGCTGGATTCCGGGTTGCCCCCCTTCAATGTGCGCAAGGTGATGGATGGTCATTATAATTATCACATGCAATTGATGAACGCCGTGGAGGGCCGCATCACCTTGCCCAGCAGCGATGCGGTATCCGCCACCGCCTGCGCGTTGGGTGGGTGGATCGAGGACGAGGGGCGTCGGAAATACGGTGAGCGTTCGGAATTCATGGAGATGGATAAGGTGCACCAGGCATTGCACGCGCTTGGTAAACAGATTCTTGTGGACAACGAGTCGGGCGGGCGTGAATCCGCGCAACAGCGTCTGCGGGAGTTTGATCGGTTGTTGAAGAGTCTGTTTTCGCACCTGGATGCCTTGTACATGGAGGGCGAGTTGGACGAGGGGCGGGACATCTTCCCGTGGAACGATGCGCTGAGCGTGGGGGTCAAACAGTTCGACGACGACCACAAGAAGCTGGTCGGGATGGTGAACGATCTGGCGCGGTCGATGCGCAGTCAGGACGAGGGGCAGGCCGCGGTGCGTTCTGCCATCTTGAAGGGGTTGGTCGATTACACGGTCGAGCACTTCGGACGCGAGGCGGCCCTGTTCAAGCAGCACGGCTATCCGGAGACCGAGGCGCACCTGGGCGTCCATGACAAACTGGTGGCCATGGTGTTGGCGTTGGTCAAGGAGTACGAGGGCGGCAGTTCCACGGTGGGCACCGATCTGTTGGTGTTCGCCAAGAACTGGCTGGTGGAGCATATCATGGGCACGGACATGAAATATCGGGATTTCTTCATGTCGCGCGGGGTGCGCTAGATGGGTGCGTCACGCCGGGGTGTGCCGGGGGGCTTGCGTGCCAAGGATCCCGGATAGATTCTCGCGCCGGGGTGCGTGATGGCAAGCGTATCTGGCGTGATGGGCTTGGTGTAGCGTGGCGTATGAGGAGAGGCGCAATGACCACGGCAGAACGCATCCATGCGGAGGTATTGAATCTTAGCGAAGATCAGGCCAAGCAGGTTCTGGAATTTATTATGCTGCCGGAGGTTCTGAATCTTAGCGAAGATCAGGCCAGGCAGGTTCTGGAAATTATTATGCGGCTCGAACGGAGTCGGGCCTCGGAGTCTCGGGATGGTGCGATGGATCCGTCTCAGTACGAAATTCCGGTGTTGGATACCCGTGGATGGGGTTTTGATCGGGGCGAGGCCAATGCCAGGTGAATGTTTTTTTGGATACCAACGTTCTGGTCTACACGTTTTCCGGAACCGAGGTGGAAAAACGACAACGTGCGTGTCTGCTGCTTGACCAACCTGGCGTGGTCATCAGTACTCAAAATTTGAACGAACTGGCAAACGTCCTGACCAGAAAGTTCCATGTGTCCGGGCCATCCGTCGCTGCGGCATTGCGCGATCTGGAACATAAGACGATCCTGCATGGGGTCGGGGTGTCCGAGATGCACCGTGCCTTGTCACTGATGGATCGTTACGGTTACGGCTATTACGACAGCCTGATCATCGCCTCGGCCTTGATCAGCCGTTGTGAGATTCTTTACAGCGAGGATCTGCAACACGGTCAATGGATCGAAGCGTGTTTGAGAATCGTCAATCCTTTCTTGACCGAGTGATCAAGAGCGTATTCTTTCCGGTTACTGTTCCGTTGCACGGTGAGGTTTGTACCATCCGACGGAATGGGACTCAAAACAGCTCGATGCCGTCATCCTCGTCCGCCGCGTCGTCGCCCCGGCCCAGCAGGGCCGCGTGTACCCGCCGTTCGCTCTCCATGGTGTAGAGCGCCCACAATCCCTGAAATGCATCCGTCATGGTGGCGCACGCCTCCACCAGGGTCGGGAGGTAGAGACCTGCCTCCCGTTGTTGGATCTCCCGCAGTTCCTGGATGATGCGCGTGGCCGTGGCGCGGATTTCGGTGTGGAAGGTGATGTCCGAGGTCAACAGCATGATCTGGTTGTAAGTCGCCTGGGTCTCGGCCAGGGATTCGGAGAAGATGGTCGCCAGGTCGGCGTGGCTCATCTCCAGCCGGCGGATGGTCAACGGCACGCGGCGCAGCATCACCCCGGCATTCATGATCTTGGGCGCCACCTGCTCGGAGAACTCCTCGTTGATCACCTGGATCGCCTCGGCGGCGTTGAGCAGGGTCTCGGCCCGCTGTCGCCCCTCGTCGTGAATCCGCCGCGCCAGCTCCTGGATCGCCTCGGCCAGGGTCTCCAGCCGGCTTTGGCCACGGGTGTTGATCTCCTTGGCCAGGCCGTTGAGCCGTCCAGAGGTCTTGTCCAGGGTCTCCATTGCCTTGTGGGCCATGAACAGGATGTTTTCGGTCTGGGAGAGGGTTTTGAGGATATCCGACAGCAGCGCATCCTCGAGGATCGGCAGTTTGAGCATCGCCGCCAGGTGATAGGAGGCTTCGGAGAGATCCTGCTGGAACTCCATGCTGACGTTGCGGGCCGCGAAGATGGTCTTTTTCTGGGATTCGGCCAGATCGGTGATGCCGGTCAGATGGCGATGCATCTCTTGGGCCGCGCCCACCAGATCGTTGGCGCTCTCATCGAGCTGTTCGGAGGAGAGGCGCGTCACCATGGCAAACCAGCGCAACCCCGTGGCATCCCCCTGGGATTCGGCGAGCCGGTCGCGGGCCTGACGGGTGGTCTCGACGACGTGGGCCAACCGCTGCACGCTGATGTCGTCGTACTGCATGGTTTGCATCATGTTGAACAACACCCCATGATTGGCCTCGGCATGGCCCTCGATCTTCTGGCAGGCCTGGTCGATGGCGCCCATGGAGAGCCCCATCCGACCGAGTACCTCCTTCAGGCGGCTTTTGAGCGCCCTTAACCGGTGGCTGGAGAGGTCCATGTCCGCCACCAGGCGGCGCGACAACTGCTGCATCAGGGTGGAGGCCTCCTGCAACGAGGCTGTCAGGTCATGGATCAGAGGTCGGATCTGACGCATCAGGCTGTCGATGATGGCGCACTGGGTCTGACGCTCCAGGGCGTCGCTCCCCTGGCTCAACAATTGATCGGCCATCAGAGGCAGATAGGCGTCCTGTTCCAGGGTGAGGGACCAGAGGATCAATTCGTCCGTGGTCTGGATGAAGGCGCGGGTTTGACCCAACAGAGTGTCCATCTGTTTCAAGGAGGCATCGACCTCCCGGTGGATGCGGGTCAGATCGTTCTGGAGTGGGGTGAGTCCCTGGGTTTTCCCCTTGACCGAATGGCGTTCACGGATCGCCGAGGCGCGGCTGGCGCTGGCGGCGAAGCTGGCGGAAAAGCCGCCCATGTGCTCGACGATGGCGTGAAAGCCGCCGGAACAGAGCCGAGGCAGCCGGTCGAGGGTGGCGATGATCTTGTCCAGTTGCGCGAGGGTGGGGCGGGATTCGGAAGCGGACATGCACGGGACTCCCTTGGGGAGGTGGAGAGTTTTGCGAAAAATGCAAGTATTTCTAAATATTTAAATTCTACCAGGGTTTGCGCGCGCATGCAAACCGGTGTGATGGGGGGGGATGACGCTTGCCCGGTGGCGTGGTCAAGGGGGTGGTGTTCCACGGCAGGACTGGTCAAGCGGTCGGGATTGGGGCTATGCTGTTGAGTTCGGCAGAATGGAACCTTTGGATGCGAGGTTTGGGAGCGAAGCGATGAATTTGAAAGTGGTGGAACCAGGACAACCGGTGCCGGCGGATGACGTGGGCGGGATTTCGAGCGAGGAGTTGCGGCGTGTGGTCGAGCGGGTCGAGCGGCTCGAGGATGAGAAACTCGGCATTGCCGCGGACATCCGGGCCATCTACGCCGAGGCCAAGGCCATGGGATTCGATCCGAAGATCCTGCGCAAGATCATCCGTCTGCGCGCCATGGAGCCGCATCAGATCGAGGAGGAGGAGACTCTGATGGATCTGTACAAGCGTGCCCTGGGCATGCCTTTGTGAGCGTGGGGATGTCAAGGCGATGAATTCGGCCTGGATGCGTCTGTTCGCCTCGTCGCCGCGCGGGGTCGAACCCCTGCTCGCCGACGAAGTGCGCCTGGCTGGCGCCCGTCGGGTCCGTCCGTTGACCGGCGGGGTCTCCTTTGAGGGGGATCTGGCGGTGATCGGTCGGGTTTGCCTCTATTCGCGGGTGGCCAGTCGTCTGCTGCTGCCTTTGGCGCGGGTGCCGGCGGATGGGCTCGAAGGGTTCGATCAGGCGTTGCGGGAGATCCCCTGGGAGGATCATCTGCGTGCCGATGGCACCCTGGCGGTGGATTTTTCCGGCACCAACGCCATCATCCGTCATACCCGTTTCGGGGCCATGAAGGTCAAGGACGCGGTGGTGGATCGCTTGCGTGAGCGGGGCGGGATCCGTCCCTCGGTGGATTTCGACCGTCCGGATCTGCGCATCCATGCCCGTTTGAGCGAGGATCGTGGCGTGGACATCGGCATCGATCTCTCCGGCGAGGCGTTGCATCGGCGTGGCTATCGGGTGAATGCCGGTTCCGCGCCCTTGAAGGAGAACCTCGCCGCCGCGATCCTGCTGCTGGCTGGCTGGCCGGAGATCGCCCGGCGTGGCGGCATGCTGCTCGATCCGATGTGCGGTTCCGGGACGTTTCTGATCGAGGCGGCCTGGATGGCCGGTGACATCGCCCCTGGTCTGGCGCGTGGTCATTTCGGCTTCTTGGGCTGGTCGGGACACGACCCCGCCGTTTGGCAGCCGATCCTGGCCGAGGCCCGGGAGCGGGCCCGGGCGGGACGGAGCGCGATTCCGACCCTGCTCGGCTTCGAACCGGACGCCAAGACCCTGGAGGCGGCTCAGGAGAATGTGGTTCAGGCCGGTGTGGCGGATCGGATCGCCTTGGCGAGCGGGAATCTGGAGCGTCTTGAGCGACCGATCGGGGTGGCGGGTCTGATGGTGGTCAACCCCCCGTATGGCGAGCGCCAGGGGGAGGTGGAGCGGTTGGAGCAGCCCATCTACCGGTTGCTTGGCCAGCGTTGGCGCACCCGTCTGGCGGGGTGGAAGGGGGCGGTGTTGACCGCCTCTCCGCGTCTGGCCGACGCCTTGGGGGAGAAGCCGACCGCAAGCAAGAGCTTGTACAACGGTCCCATCGCCTGTCGGTTGCTGCTTTTTGATGCGATCACCCCCGCCCGCGTGGAACGTGACACCGGTGGCAGCCGTCCGGACGATCAATCCCCTGGGGACGATCTTCCGCCAACACCGGGGGATCCGGATGCCCCTGGCGCGGTGATGTTCGCCAACCGCCTGAAGAAAAATCGCCGGCGTCTGGATCCCTGGCTCAAGCGCGAGTCGGTGAGCTGTTATCGGTTGTACGATGCCGACATCCCGGAGTACGCCGTGGCGGTCGATCGCTACGGCCCCTGGATCCATCTGCAAGAGTACCGTCCCCCGGCGGGCATCGATCCCGAGGCGGCCCGGCGTCGGCTCGGCGAGGTTCTGGCGGTGTTGCCCCGAGCCTTGGGGGTGGATCCGGACAAAATCCATCTCAAGACCCGTCATCGCCAGTCGGCGGGATCGGGCGGACAGTATGGCCGACTCGGGGAGGGGCGCGAATGGGCGGAGGTGGACGAGGGGGGGCTGAAACTCCTGGTCAACTTCACCGATACCCTGGATGTGGGACTGTTCCTCGATCATGCCCCGTTGCGGCGCATGATCCGCTCGGCGGCATCCGGCAAACGGTTCCTGAATCTCTTCGGCTACACCGGCAGTGCCACCGTGCACGCGGCGGCGGGCGGGGCCCGTTCCACCCTCACCGTGGATCTCTCCCGTCACTATCTGGAGTGGGCCGGACGCAATCTGGCCGCAAACGGCTTTACCGGGCTCGACCATCGCCTGGTGCGCGCCGACTGCCTGGAGTGGCTCGCCCAGGTCGCCGAATCGGGTGACGAGGGGAAGTTCGACCTGATCCTGCTCGATCCGCCCACCTTCTCCAACTCGGCGCGCATGCAACGCCCCTTCGAGCTGCAACGGGAGCATCCCGCCCTGATCACCCAGGCCACCCGTCTGCTCGCGCCAGGGGGGGTGCTCTATTTTTCCAACAATGCCCGCCGTTTTCATCTGGACGCGGATGCTCTGCCCGCCGGACTCCACATCGAGGAGATCACCCGTCAAACCATTGGCCCCGATTTTGCCAATCATCCCCCCACGCACCATTGTTGGCGATTCACTTGGTTGATGTGAATCATCGCGTGCAATTTTTTTTGGTGTTCGCTTCCCGAATCGGATAGATTAGTATAAATTGGTCCCGCGCGTTATGGCGTCAGCGCTGTAATGGGTTGTCGTGGAACCTGGCTGTTGTGTTCCATGTCCAATTTGGGTCGCGGCAAACGCTCGTGTTAAGGACATTCGTCTTTGGAGGTGTGGAATGAGTGGCAAGGAAGAGTTTCGTCTGGTGACGCGGAGCGATTTCGACGGCCTCGTGTGCGCGGTGTTGTTGAAAGAGCTGGAATTGATCAACGACATCAAGTTCGTGCACCCCAAGGACATGCAGGATGGCAAGATCGCGATCACCGATCGCGACATCACCACCAATCTCCCTTATGTCGAGGGGGTCCATCTGGCCTTTGACCACCACCTGAGCGAGACCATTCGTCGGGGTGGAGAGAGGCCGGACAACCACATCATCCATCCCGATGCCCCCTCGGCGGCGCGGGTGGTGTATGACTACTACGGCGGCGCGGACACCTTTCGGCGCATCTCCCAGGAGTTGATGGACGCGGTGGACAAGGGCGATGCCGCCCGTTTCAGCCGCGAGGAGATCCTGAACCCCACCGGCTGGGTGCTGATGAACTACCTGATGGATGCCCGCACCGGTCTGGGACGGTTCCGCACCTTCCGGGTCTCCAACTACCAGTTGATGATGGAGTTGATCGATCACTGTCGCGAGATGCCGATCGAGGAGATCCTGCAACTGACGGATGTCAAGGAGCGGGTCGATATCTATTTCGAGCACGAAGGCAAGTTCAAGGAGCAGTTGCAACGTTGCTCCTCGGTGCACGGGAATCTCGTGATCCTCGATCTGCGGGATGAGGAGACCATCTGGGCCGGCAACCGTTTCATGATCTATGCCCTCTATCCCCAGTGCAACATCTCGATCCATGTGTTGTGGGGGTTCCAGAAACAGAACACCGTGTTCGCCATCGGCAAGTCGATCCTCGATCGCACCTCCAAGACCAACGTCGGGGAGCTGGCCTTGAGCTACGGTGGTGGCGGTCACCAGAATGCCGGCACCTGTCAGGTTCCCAACGACCATGCCGACGAGAAGCTCAAGGAGATCATCGCCAAGATCAACGCCGACGGTTGATGTTTCTCGGCACTCCCCCCGTCCGCTCCCATTCGGGGTCGGACGGGGACTCCCGCGCTTGCCCCCTGTTCCGTGTCATGTTGTTCCGGTTGACCCCCCAACTCTTGAGGAGTCCCGCCCATGAATGCCCTGCCCGCCCTGGCCTTGGAACCCGATCCGTATCAACAACTGCTCGATCTGCCCGAGAATCTGGTCGGGGAGATCATCGATGGCGCGCTTTACACTCAATCCCGTCCCTCTGGGCCGCATGGGATGAGCGAAGGCGGAATCTTTTCGGATGCCTACATACCTTTTCAGCGCGGTTCCGGCGGTCCCGGCGGCTGGTGGATCCTGATGGAGCCGGAACTCCACTTCATCCGTGATCGCGAGGTGCTGGTGCCGGATGTGGCCGGGTGGCGGCGCGAGCGCATGCCGAAGATCCCGTCGGAGCACCGTTTCGAGGTGGTGCCGGACTGGGTGTGCGAGGTGCTCTCCCCCTCGACGGCGCGCAAGGATCGTCTCCTGAAACTGGCGGTCTACGCCCGATTCGGCGTGGGGTTCTGTTGGCTGGTCGATCCCCTGGCCCGTACCGTGGAGGTGTTCCGGCTCGTGGAGGGGCAGTGGCTGCTCGAGGGGGTGCATGGCGGCGAGGCGCGCATGCGGGCGGTTCCCTTCGACGCGGTGGAGATGGATCTCGCCTTGTGGTGGGTCGATTGATGCTTACCTTGGAACTGCCGAAGAGAGATTCACCCCCCTTCCCACGCGCCCCATCCTGTTTCTGACTTCCTGTAACCAAAAAAATCCGTTCCCCCACCTTCGATCCGTTCAAGAGCGATCCACGACATGCTAGGATGCTGACTTTGCAAGCGGAAACGCTTGTCACGGTCGTGGCTTCAACGAGATCGGGAAACGGTCGCGGAAGGGATGCATGAAGAGTGGTGGCGTAGGGTCGCTCCTGAGATGGGGCGTGGTCGGCCTGCTGATGGCCCTGCCGGGGTTGGCGTGGGCGGGCGGTGCCGGCTCCTCGGTGCTCGGGGGGGTGGCGGGCGAGCGGTTGCGCTACAACATCCATTGGATGGGTGTCCCGGCGGGCAAGGCCTACATGGAGGTTCGACCCGCCAAGGAGGGCCATTATGTCCTGGTTTCGGGGGTCGAGTCCATCGGCATGATCCGCCTGATGTATCCGGTCAAGGATGTGCTGCACTCCGAGGGGGAGCGGACCCCCCAGGGGCTCTCGGCGCGCTATTACGCCAAGCATCAGCAGCGTGGCGATCAGAGCCGTCTGATCGAATACCGCTTCGATCGGGAGTGGGGCGAGGCGTTGCGCACCCAGCAGGGGGAGGAGCCGTTGAGCATTCGCGGGGTCACCCCTGGCGTGCACGACATGATGACCGGATTTTACGCCTTGCGGGCTTGCCCGGAGCTGGCACCGGGCACCGAGGTCTACATCCCCATGGTGGATGGCAAGAAGATCTATCAGGTGGCGGCCCATGTCGGCTTGGTCGAGCGTCTGACCACCCCCCTGGGCTTTTTCGATGCCATGCCGCTCACCATCATGGTGGGCAACTCCGATCTGTTCCGGGTCAAGGGTTCGATCGTCGTCTGGCTCACCCATGACGAACGGCGCTTGCCGGTCCGGGTGGAGAGCCGGCTGGATCTCAAGAGCATCTCCGCGGATCTGATCGGCTACGACGACGGTCGCGGCGATCGGCGCGAAGTCAAGGAGAGCCAATAGGAGCGTGCCATGACGCAGGGATTTGCGGTGATCATTCCGGCCCGTTTCGCCTCGACCCGACTGCCTGGCAAACCCCTGGTCGATCTGGGGGGCAGGCCGATGATCCAATGGGTGTGCGAGGCCGCCGCCCGTTCCGGGGCTTCGACGGTGCTGGTGGCCACGGATGACGCGCGCATCTTCGACGCGGTGACCGGTTTCGGGGGACGGGCGGTGATGACCTCCCCGGATCACCCCTCGGGGACCGACCGGGTGGCCGAGGCCGCTTCGGGATTGCGCGAAGCGGTGATCGTCAACGTGCAGGGGGATGAGCCGTTTCTGGATCCGGCCCTGATCGATCGGGTCGCGGCCCCCCTGTTGGCCGATCCCGACCTCCCCATGTCCACCCTGGCCCACCCCCTGACCTCCCCGGACGAGGTGTTCAATCCCAACGTGGTGAAGGTGACGCGCAATCGGCGCGGCGATGCGCTCTATTTCTCCCGCGCGCCGATCCCCTGGGAGCGGGACCGGCTCGCAAACGGGCGGGGGACGATCGATTGGGTGCCGGAGGGGATGCTGCGGCATGTGGGGTTGTACGGCTTTCGCGCCGATTTTCTGCAACGGTTCGCGACCCTCGAGCCGACCCCCCTGGAGCGGATCGAACGGTTGGAGCAGTTGCGCGTTTTGGAACATGGTCATGCCATCCGGGTGGAGGTGGCGGCGGGGGTGGTGCGGGGCGGGGTGGACTCCCCGGAGGATCTGGAGCTGGCGCGTCGCTTCGTGGCCACGGGGCGCGCGGGGTCATGAGCGGGACGGATGCCGCGCCTGTGCGCGCCTGGTGCTTGAGCGATTTTGATTATCACCTGCCCGAGGGGTGCATCGCCCAGCGACCGGTCACCCCGCGGGATGCCGCCCGCCTGCTGATCAGTCGTCCGGAGGGGATCGAGGATGGCCGGTTTTCCGATCTCACCCGGCTGTTGCGGGCCGGGGATCTTCTGGTGCTCAACGACACGCGGGTGATTCCGGCGCGGCTGAATGGTCACAAATCCACCGGCGCGCGGGTGGAGCTGCTGCTGTCGCGTCCGGTGGCGGGCGGGGAGAACCTCTGGGAGTCGCTGATCCGCGCCAATCGACCGGTCAAGGTGGGTGGGGAGATTCGCCTGGGGGAGGGGTTCTCGGCCCTGGTCGAGGGGCGCGAGGAGGGGTGTTTCCGGGTGCGGCTCAACGCCCCCGACGGGGATGTCGGGGCCGCCCTGGCGCGGCATGGGACGCTGCCGCTCCCCCCGTATATCACCGGATCGGATCCCGAGGAGAACCGGGAGCGTTATCAGACCGTCTTCGCGGCCCAGCCGGGGGCCGTGGCCGCCCCCACCGCCGGGCTCCATTTCACCCCGGCGCTTCTGGAGGGGTTGCGCGGCCAGGGGGTGACGGTCGCCATGGCCACCCTGCATGTCGGACTCGGCACCTTTCAGCCGGTCCGTCACGAAAACCTGGCCGAACACCGCATGCATCGGGAGTTCTTCACCCTCTCCGAGGCGGTCGCGGAGCGGGTCAACGCCACCCGTTCGGCGGGGGGGCGGGTGGTGGCGGTGGGCACCACCGTGACCCGCATGCTCGAATCCGCCGTGGATGCATCAGGCCGGGTGCGGCCCACGAGCGGGGAGACCGACCTGTTCATCCTGCCGGGTTACCGCTTCCGGGTGGTGGATCTCATGATCACCAACTTCCATCTGCCCAAATCCACCCTGTTGATGCTCATCGCCGCCTTCACCGGCAAGGCGCGCCAGGAGCGCGATTACGCTCATGCGGTGGCCTCGGGATACCGATTCTACTCCTATGGCGACGCCAACCTGCTCTTTTCTGGATCGTGAAACCGGATCGATGAAGCCCACCTTCTCCTTTGAACTTCTGCATACCGATCCCTCCGGCGCGCGGCGCGGACGGGTGAACACCCCCCGCGGGGTGATCGAGACCCCGGCCTTCATGCCGGTGGGTACCGCGGCCACGGTCAAGGCCATGGATCCCGAGGATGTCAAGGGGACCGGCGCGCACATCCTTTTGGCCAACACCTATCACCTGTTCCTGCGGCCCGGACACGAAACCGTGGCCCGTTTGGGCGGTCTGCACACCTTCATGGCCTGGGACAAGCCGATTCTCACCGATTCCGGTGGGTATCAGGTCTTCAGCCTGTCGTCGTTGCGCAAGATCACCGAGGAGGGGGTGGCGTTCCGGTCGCATCTGGACGGCTCGGCGCGGTTCTTGAGCCCCGAGATCGCGGTGCGGGTCCAGG
>JADGAY010000305.1 GCA_015231775.1 Magnetococcales bacterium
TGTAACAACAGAGCCGCCCTGCTCTGGCAGGATGGTCGCGCCTCTAAAGTCCAGCATCAGAGCTATGCCACGAACCCCACCAGGGGCCACTGGCCCCTGGATCCCGGCAAATGTTTCCGCATCATCCTTGTCCGCCGCTCAGGTGGGCCTCTTCCCAGCCGTCACATAGGGATTGTCACTGCCGCGAAAATCCAACCGGATCGGCACGCCCTGAAACTCGAACCGCTCCCGCAGCTTGTTCTCCAGATAGCGCCGGTAACTCTCCAGAATCGCATCCGGACGGTTGACGAAAAAGATGATAAACGGCGGCGAACTCTTTAATGGAGCACCGTCTGCACGCCCTGCCCGTGGTCAGCCACCACGGCGTGCTGCGCGACTTCGTCACCCTGCACGGCCTGCTGAACTACTACCGCCGCAAGAAGCAGATGTAGCCGCCCTGCAACGCATCTGACAGGCTCGGCAGACGTAATAACAGACCGTCTACCCATTCGATTGGCTCACTTGGATCCGGGATGTCAGGGCTCCCGGATCCAGGTGGCTTGTGTCTCGCCTCTCCTGTCGCGCCCGAACGCGAAGATCACTTCTCCCCCCGTCTGCAAGCATCCAATCGGAGCCCTTCAACCCAACCGGCGACTTGGCATGGGCGGGGCAGGATAGCGCCCCATTCTGGCATTCCAGTACGCCCACGACCGGGGGTCGATAATGCCTGCGGGGGCGTGGTCGAGCGCTTCACGGAGGTCGTCTTCCGTCAGGAAACGCCGCAACAGATTCATCTCCTCGTGCGTTGCCCGTGCCAGTGCATACGCCACAAAACGGCAGGTGTCGGACAACGCCTCTTCCGGCTCCTCGAACCAGACGAGACGTCGCGCCAGAGCCTCGGTGTCCGGCGTCAGGGGAACGGTTTTCATGGTGACACCCCACTCCCGGAGTGGACAGTCTGGGCGGTTGCCACGATCACAGGCAGACGATCCAGGTCAACAGCGCATGCGGCCCGCACCAACCGCTCCTTGACCTGTTCAGGCAAGCGATGCAGATTGCCATCCTCGAAGTACGTGAGTGCCTTCAACGTGTTTTGCGGGTTGAACGCTCTTCCATAGATGGCGCGCGCGGCGGCCAGTGCCGACGGCAGATCGATCCTGCCATCCGCCAGTATGGCATCGATGTCCAGGTAGTCCTTGGCCTCGGCGCGCATCTGCACCACGGAGACCTTCATGCCCGCAAGGTCGAGCAGTGATGCCACCTGCAACCCATGATCCGGCGCAATGGCTGGAGGTTGCAAACGCGGAATTTCAGGCAATCCAAAGAACGACAGTTTGACCGCGCCTCCGCGATCAACCGTGCAACTGAACGTGTCGGGCTGCCGCTGCGTGACAATCGCCTCTGCGAGAAAGGGCACGGCGGGAAGCAGTTTCACCGGATTGAGTGGCTGGTTCCCAAAGAAATCAAAAACCACGGACGCACGGTGCCCGAGGTGCAACGCCACGGCGGTACCGCCATAGAGCACAAATTCTTTGGGTATGGTGACGAACTCCTCCCACAACCGTCGCTGCGGCAGCGGCAGGATCTCCAGACGGGGGATAAAATCATACGCCATGCGGTCTCATCCCATCCAGGTTCGGATTGGCCGGCGTTGTTGTGCTGGGCTTAGTTGGATTATGCGGCCTCCATCACGCGACGGGATCGGCAAAGCCCGGTCGTCTGCCGCACCCGGAGTGGTTTTCCGGGCCGCCCCTTCGTCGTGACGAATCCCTTGATCACGTGCCACATGACGCATGATCGCGCTTTCCGTGGTCAACCGCAAGCCCAAGATGACTGGCGTGGTGCTCTGGATGTCAGGACGCCTGTCGGGCTGAATCGAGGGTGGATGCCGTTCTGGCCATTGCGGGTTTGAGGGTAGTGCTGGCCCACGGCATACAGCCAGAGCAGAGGATACGGAGGGGGCAACAACAAACACATGCGACAGATGGGAGCGTTTTGTTGAATATCAGGAATAGCATAGTTAAAGCGCGTGCTTCCGTCAGGGAACGTTAGAGCCAGAAGAAATCACACAGGGCGGAAAAGCGTCGCCGGAGAAATTTTATCCTGCAACATGGTTATAATCTGCTTCAACTCAACGCGTGCCTCGGCCTGCAACCCAAGGCAAGTGCCAATGCCGTCCGCGTCTGTACTGAGGCGTGAGACCAACGATAAACGAAAGTTGCCAGTTGACGCACGAGTCATGCTGTAGGCGTGCATGTGCATCGAGTCCCCAATTCGGGCAGGATTTTTCAGATGGTCAAATTTGAAGTCACGGGTCATATATGACAAAAACCGATCCTGAATAACTAGAACCAATTTTTTATTAATATGCTCAAATGTTTGTACTTTGTGGTGCATCTGAACAAGAATTGTCTTCGCAGTCATCTTCCAGTTCATGCCAAATGATTTTTCAGAAATATCTTCAGCGTTACTGCGAGAAACATCCAATTCCTTCAGTAACCTCTGGCGTTCCGGCCATACAGTGCCCGTGGTATCAAGCGTCTGTAACTCAATACCTACAAAATCATGCACTTTTCCATCTTTTGCGGAGACTAAAAAGTAATCAATGCTGCCACCCGGAACCGTCACCTCCGAAATGAGGTGCAACTCGTTTCCAGGTTCATGTGTCGTGAGCAAGTGGAGACAGTCAACGAATATCTGCCCATGTTCGATTAGTCGTGTCGGGCAAATAACAATCGGCTCTAGTTGCTTACCATATAGCACTGTACAAGTGCCTATCGCTGTATCGGGGTCGGA
>JADGAY010000306.1 GCA_015231775.1 Magnetococcales bacterium
CACCAGCATGCCGGTGATGGCGCCACCACGGAAGGCCACCTGCAAGGCGGCATCCAGACCGTTCTTGGCCGCTTCGGCGGTACGCACATTGGCCTTGACCGAGATGCCCATGCCGATGAAGCCGGACAGACCCGAAAGGACCGCGCCCACCACGAAGCCCATGGCCGTGGCCACATCCAGGAACATGGCCATCAACATGAACAGCACGCCACCCACATACCCGATCGTCGTGTACTGACGCTTCATGTAGGCACGGGCACCCTCTTCCACGGCTCCGGCGATCTCACGCATCCGGTCCGTGCCGGTGGGCAGGGCCAGGATCCACTCCCGGGTCTTCCACCCATATGCCACCGCGCCTATTCCGCACAGTATCGAAAAGAACAACGCCCCCATCGATATTTCCATAGCCTCAAACCCCTTATCCGAAAAATGAGTTTTCATTCCCGCTTCGCGCGGGCTGTATCGATTCATGCGCCGCTGGCATTTCCGTCAGGCGGCGCATTTGTTGCCTATCAGCCAATGATGGCGCACAGGGCGTCGAACACCACGTTCATATCCTGCATGCCATCCACGACCTTGATCTCGCCCTTGCCGCGATAGAAATTCAACACCGGCGCGGTCTGGGCGTGATAGACGGTCAGACGGTTGCGCACCGTCTCCTCGGTATCATCGGCGCGGGTGACCAGCGCCCCACCGCACTTGTCGCAGACGTTTTCCGCCGCAGGAGCCTTGTGCTCGATGTGATACCCCTCCCCGCACTTGCCGCAGGTGCGCCGTCCGGTGATGCGGGAGACCAGAGCCTCGTCGGCGGCGGTGATGTCGATGACCTGATCGATCTTCAAGCTCCGCTCGGTCAACATGGTGTCCAGCGCCTCGGCCTGGCCGACGGTGCGGGGAAAACCATCCAGAATGAAACCCTTGGCGCAATCGGCCTCGCCGATGCGATCACCGATGATGCCGACCACGATCGCGTCGGTCACCAGACCGCCGCTCTCCATGGCGGCCTTGGCCTGCAGGCCGACCGGGGTGCCGGCCTTGACCGCCGCGCGCAGCATGTCGCCGGTGGACAGTTGCGGAATGCCATACCTTTCCGCGATGCGCCGCGCCTGGGTGCCCTTGCCGGCGCCAGGGGGGCCCATGAAGATCAGATTCATGCGAAACTCCTTTGGATACAATGAACAATACGTGGGTGAAACAAAGTCGAACAAACGACGATAAACGATATTGATTTCAATCAATTGTACTGTTGACAAATTTTTACGATACTAAACCATCCTGGCGTGCTTGTCATACCCTAAAATGAATTTTTCCCCAATTTTTTCAGGAACACGACGTACAATCTTCAAGAATATTCTCGGGCATGCACACTCAGACGGGACAAGGCGTCGGCATCGATCCGCGCGGGAATAGGCTTGATGCCGCCCATCCAGTCCAGCAGATCCGCGTCCGACTCCTCGAGCAACGCCAGAAACGCCGTGCAGCCCCGCTCATCCAGCCCCTTGAGTTCCCGTTCCAGAAAACGGTCCAGCAACCGCTCCATCTCGGCCATCGACCGCCGCCCGGCCAAAAAGGCCAACCGTCGCCGCATTCCGTCGAGATTCATCTCCCCATCCATGCCCATCGGATCCCTTAACCCCAGAGCCGGCTACTCCCCGTCGAAGACCGGCAGATCCCGCACCCAGTCCCGACCAGGAATCGTCTCGCCCCCCCAGGGCGGTTTGCCGTAGTACAGGGCATCGTCGGTACAGACATGTTGATACTCGGCATGATGAAAATTGGCCTTGCGAAAATCCACCCCACTCAGATCGCAGGAGATGAAGCGGGTCGCCTCCAGGGAGGACTCGCGCATCTGGGCATGGGAGAGGTCCGCGCCGGTGAAATCGGCCTGGTCCAGATTGGTCTGGAGCAACTGCGCCTTCACCAACACCGCGCCACGAAAATCGACCCTCGGCATGGTGCTGATAAAAAATGAGGCCTCCGTGGCATCCGCGCCCTCCAGCGTGCATTGATCCATCTCCACCCGTTGGAACAGGGCATGGGAGAGGCAGGCCTTGCGCATGGTCACGCGGGAGAATTGCGACTCCACCACATGGGCGCCGGTCAGATCGCACCCATCCAGATTGACATCGCTGAGCACCCCGCCGGAAAAATTGACCCCGGCGAGATTCATGCCGGCCAGATCCACGCCCGCGATGTGAATGAAGGAGAGATCCGCATCACGCAAGGAGCCATCGGGGCGTCCGAACGTCTCCATCAGAGCCTGTTTGGTGGTGAACCGTTGCATAAGCTTTTCTTATTTTTTAAATATCAGTTAATTCCACACGATTCTAGAATACTCTAACACAGTATCCACACCCCGTCCATGGTATCTCACGCATCCAACCCCACGCGAAATTCCCCGCACCCGCCGATTTCAAGCCGGGGGCGCCACAACGCCCCCGGCAGTCGAAACCGTATTCAGAAAGAGATCACGGACGGTACAGATTGATGATCTTGTTGCGATCGTAATCCGGCGTGCCGTTCACCATCTTGACGATGGCGGAGAGACGCTCGTCCAGGGTCTCCCGCTCCGCCTTGTACAACAACCCCATCGGACGATGACCCTCGCCATCGCCACGGGCGATCTCCATGGCCGCGCCCAGATCGGTGACATCGTGACCCTCGGGGATCTCCTTCATCAGGTCACGATAGTACTGGATGGTGTCGATGCGGTTGTAGGTGACGCACTGGGAATAGATGTTCACATAGGAGAATCCCTTGTGCTCCATCGCC
>JADGAY010000307.1 GCA_015231775.1 Magnetococcales bacterium
CGACCCGTCCACGGTTTCCGCCAATGGGATCGACATCAAGGGCGAAAGTCGCGCCTCCATCAACGCCGTGGCGGGTGCGGCTTCCCTGGCGGCATCGCTGGCCGGAGGTGGCTCCAGCATCAGTGCCTCGATCGGTTTGTCACTGGCGTTCAACAGCATCGACGCGGATGTGCTGGCCCGCGCCGAACATGCCGTGCTCGATGCGGGATCAGGTGGTCTGACCATGCGCTCGATCTCCGCCGGTCTGGCGGAAGGACCGGATATTGCGTGGACCGAATGGCAGAAGGCCGGCATTACCGCAGCCGCTTTGGACTCCGCCGCCAATGCCAACGCCAAGACCAGTTTCGACAGCGACGAAGGCCGGGAGTGGGATTATCTCCGCTCGGATGGCGTGACTTACCTGAATGACGGGGATCGGGTTCGGGATTACGATGGTCGTATCTATGAGTTCACGGGTGATGACGGGACAATCGTTGATCTTGCGACGGGCGGCAGTGATTTTGAAGAGGTGGACACCACCGAGTCCACGGTCAAGTCGGGTTATACCGTGCGGGTGGACGCATTGCATGACCCGCAGCTCGGGTTGGCCGGTCGCGTCTACCGTTTCATCGGCGGCGCGGTGGATCATGTGACCTCCGAAGGCGCCACCACCATCACCAGTGGGCAGAAGGTCCGGGTATCGGACAACTTTGGCCGGAAAGGGTTTGCCGGTCGGGTGTTTGAATATGTCGGCGACGAGGATTCCCTCTCCATCGATTTATCGACCGCTGATTATACGGACAGCGAAAAATGGGATGAGGTCGAATACGAGGAGGATATCGAACTCTGGAAAGAGAATTTCTTTGATTACGCACGCTGGGAACTGGCTTCCGAATTTGCCGATCCGGCCACGGTGGTCAATCTGCGCAAGGTGTTGACCGATGCCGGCTACCAACTGGCCGATGCGGATCTGATCCGACCCACGGCGGTCTATACCTCGGCGGATGGGATCGATTGGACCTGGAGCACGGAAGAGGGCACCGTCGATCTGAAGAAAGACGATTACGTGCTTGACGAAGGGCACTACGATGATGACGGCAAAGTGCTCATCTACCGGTATCTTGGCCAGGAGGATGCCGAAGAAGGATCGACTGAGCGTATTGATCTCACCACAGCCGATTTCGAGGATGACGATCTCTGGGAGAAACAGGATTCCCAGGACAAAACCATGCGCAAGGATGACACCGTTCGCCTGACCAACACCTATCGGAACGGCGGCGTGGGTGGTGCGGTTTATCGCTTCATCGGCAAGAACAACCAGGAACTGAACCTCACCCAAGTGGACTATTCGGACACGGCCAACTGGCAGAAGGTGTTGCCGGAACTGGCTGTTTCGGTGATCGAGCCAGGCAGGATCTGGCAGATCGTCGATGCCGATGGCAAGAGCTTCACCCTGACCCTGGATGGTCAGGATGTCAGCATGGCCCGCAACAACATCAATGCCCTTTCGGTGGCCGCCTCGGCGGCCATCGGTCTGGCGGTCGGTGGCAGCGGAATCGCCATCAGCGGGGCTGGCGCGGTGGCGGTCAATCGACTCAGCGGCTCCACCGACGCCCTGTTGCGCTTCTCCGACGTGACGGCGACCGAGGATGTCACGCTCAGCGCGGTCAACCAGTCGATCATTTCCGCCACCATCGCCTCGTTGTCGATTGCCGTGGGCGCTGGCAGCAGCGCTGGTGTCGGGGCTTCGATCGGCATTGCCATCGCCCGCAACCTGATCGGCCAGGAGGGATTCGGCGCGGTGGGTGAGGATGCCATCGCCACCGTTTGGGCCGTGGCCGAGGACAGCTCCATTGTCACGGATGGGGATGTCACCTTCAAGGCCAAGGCCAGCCAGTCCATCGATGCCCTGGTCTTGTCCGGTTCTGCCGCCGTGGGCGCGGGAGGCAGTGCGGGTGTCGCCGTGAGCGGTTCGGGTGTCTGGGCCGAAAACCAGATCGGCGTCCGGGTCAGGGCTGGAACCTTGACCGAGACCGCTGCCAAAACGCGGCCCGGCAGCATCCAGGCTGATACCGTGTCTGCGCTGGCGGACAACAATTCCAGGATTACCGCCTTTGCGGGTGCCGCGTCCATTGCCGTGGCGCTGGGCGGCACGGTCGGCGTTTCCGTCTCCATTGGTATCTCCCTGGCCCGCAATGTCATTGACGGCGTGGTGTTGGCCGCCCTCGAAGGGGTCGATGTGACCGCCTCCGAGGGGGTGACGGTCCAGGCAAACTCGGATGCCGACATCAAGGTCTTCTCGCTGGCGGCTTCGGTGTCGGCGGCCATTGGCGGTTCAGCCGGTGTTGGCGTCAGCGGCGCCGGTGCGTCGGCCCTCAATATCATCCTGGCCGACACCCGTGCGGGTATCCATGACAGCGCCATAACCGCGACCGGCGATGTCGTGGTGGATGCGG
The DNA here is from genome assembly GCA_015231775.1 of Magnetococcales bacterium. Taxonomy (GTDB): domain Bacteria; phylum Pseudomonadota; class Magnetococcia; order Magnetococcales; family Magnetaquicoccaceae; genus Magnetaquiglobus. Next base: position 2,436 of record JADGAY010000307.1, read on the forward strand.
TCTCCACCAGCCGGATCGATGCCACCATCATCTCCGCCTCCATTGGCGTGGGCGTGGGCGGGGCCGTGGGCGTGGGGGCCTCCATCGGTGTTTCGATCGCACGCAACTATCTGGGCTACGATCCCTACGCCTACAGCGGCACCGTGACCTATCTGCAGGGCACCGACTCCCCCAGCCAACTCGTGAAGGGCGACAAGGTGAAACTGGGGCCCAGATCGGGCGCGCGCGCCAACGAGGTGTATGAATATATCGGCGACAATACCCTGACCCAGGAAGACCGGGACAAGAATGGCACGATGGATGACCTGATTCTTGCCCAG
>JADGAY010000069.1 GCA_015231775.1 Magnetococcales bacterium
GGAGTCCGGTCCCGGCGCCGTGGATCCGGGCTGCCCCCACGAAACACGCTGCGGGGGGTGTCAACTGCGACGCCTGGAGACCACCCGACAGGAGTCGCTGAAAGCCTCCTTCGTGGAGGAGAGCCTGCGCCGCATCGCCCGCATCGACCCGGAAGGGATCATCCAGCCGCTCCTGCCCGCCGCCTTGACGGATGGCTATCGCCGCCGGGCCCGGCTGCATGCCCGCTGGAACGGTCGGGAGCTGCTGCTGGGATTCCATGCCCACGCCTCCCATGACATCGTGGATCTGACCACCTGTCCGGCCCTCGATCCCCGCTTGAACGCCCTGCTCGCCCCGCTGCGCTCCCTCGGGGCCTCCCTGCGCGCCCGTGCAACCCTCACCGCCTTCGAGCTGGTTTCCGGTGATCAGGGCGTTGGCATGATCATCGCGCTATCCCGTCCCCCCTCCTCTGCCGATAAGGAGTCCATGCGCGCGTTCGCTCGCCTACAGGGACTCCAACAGCTCTGGATCCGCGTGGGAAGCGCGGCTCCCGCGCCCCTGACGCGACACGAGCCGCTGGCCTATCGGGTCGCGGGTCACGCGATCCGGTTCGAGCCGGACGACTTCGTGCAAGGCCACGCCGCCCAGAACGAACGACTGGTGGAATTGGCCCTGGCCATGGCCGGCGCGGGCGGACGGGCCTGGGATCTTTTTTGCGGGGTGGGCAACTTCACCGTACCCCTGGCCGAACGGTTCGACACGGTGGTGGCCGCGGATCTTCTGCCTGGATCCCTGCGCCGGACCGTCGAGAACGGTCGTCTGGCCGGCCTGGGCGATCGCATCCAGACCCGCCGCGTGGATCTGTTCCGCGACGAAGGGGTGGAAACCCTCCCCTGGGACGAGGCCGCGCCGGAGGTGATCCTGCTCGACCCGCCCCGCAACGGCGCGGAGAGTGTCTGCCGCCGGGCCGCCGTGACCAGGACGGGAGGACTGGTGTATATCTCGTGCGATCCGGCTACCTTTGCCCGCGACGCGGCCACCTTGATCGCCGGCGGATATGGCCTGGAACAGGTCCAACCCATCGACCTGTTCCCGAACACCCGGCATGTGGAACTGGTCGCCCGCTTCACGCGCATGACGAACAGATGAATAAGCATTTATGTGAGATAATTAATTTTACACTTTGAATATTTATTGTTAGAATCATGGTCAATACCGATATGAATGCATCAGAGGACACGTTGGTGACGGGGATGGGACCATGACCGATCTGCCAGGCAAACGCGCGATGCTGGAGAAGCAGGCGCAACGAGCTCAACAGGCCAAGGCCTCCGAAGAGGAGCAGAAGACGGCGCGCGCCGCGCAGGCGAGCGGACAGCCCGTCGAGGGCGCTCCACCCACGCCCGTGCAACTCAGCGCCATGCAAGAACAGTTACAGGCCGATGAGAACATCGTCCTGGCCGGCAAGCTGGAGCAGCAGCGCAAAAAACGCGAGCAGGAGCTGCAACGCGGCAAGCCCAAGACCATCGAGAAGGTCAATGTCGAGGATCTGAAGTTCAGCCGCGAGGAGCGCAAGATCGAGCTGCCGGAGCGGATCCGCAAGCTGCCCAAGGATCATCCGGTGCGGCAGATGTATGAGAAGGGGTTCAAGGAGAAGGGGATCCATCTGCCCAACTCGGCCTATACCGTGGACTCGGACGACGCCCTGGACATCAAGGACACCATTCAGACCGTCGTCAAGCCGGCGATCGCGATCCTGTTGATCATCCTGGTGTTCTTCGGCCTGTGGAAGGGGGTCCAGAACTATCAGAGCGGCACCGAGGAGACCCGCCACGAGATCATGGCGCTGTTGCGGGAGAAGCAGTACACCCCGGATCATCCGCGCTTGAAGAAAGAGTTCCGCGAACTGTACTGGAGCAACTGGTTGCCGGATCTCAAGCGTTTGTTGAGTATGATTCAATCCATGGGGGTGAATCCCGACTCGCTGACCGCCAACCCGGAACCCGGCAGTTATCTGGAGTACATCAAGCGGCACAATATCCCGTTCAACCAGACCGATGCCCTGGAGTGGTATTCGCGGGAGATCCGATAAGAGGATCCCAAACGTGGGTAGGAGAGCCCCCTCACACCCCGACCGTGGATCCGCCTTGCGGGCGTTCCACGGTCAACAACCGCCCGCTGGGGTCCAGCGCCCTCAGGATGTCCACCCCAGCCAGCGCCGCCAGGGGGCGTATCTCTCCAGACGCCCCATCTCCTCGAGATAGGTTGAAAAATTCATCCCCAGGCGGGCCTCCAGCACCTGTGCCCGTCCAGCCAGCGTTCGGCGTCCCTCCCACTCCGGGACGCCCGGTCCGGCGAAGAGAATCTCGTTGCTGAATCCCGGAACCGACAGTCCCAGCGTCGCGCGCGGAAACCGACGCGTCAGACCCGCCATCACCCCCTGGAACAGCGCCTGGTCGCTGCGCAACACGTTGAGGGTCAACACCCCCCGCGCGCTCAACCGCTCACGGGCGCTCTCGAAAATCGGTTCGGCATACACCCCGCGGGCGGCCCCGTTTTGATCGAAGGCATCCAGGAGGATCAGATCCCAGGTGGACAACCGTTCCAGATCCAGAAAACGGGCCCCATCCGCGCAGATCACGTTGAGCCGCCCATCACGGGGCACATGAAAGTAGCGACGCGCCAGATCTGGCAACAGGGGGTCGTTCTCCACCACATCCATCCGGCAGGCGGGAAAGTGGTGCAACAGGAACTTGGCCAGGGATCCACCACCCAACCCGACCATCAGCACCCGAAACGGTTCATCCCGCGCCGCTGCCTCCAGAAACAGCAATCCGGCCATCATGCGCCGGGTGTAGCGGAGCATCAGGCGGTTCGGATCGTCCATGGCCATGCGGCTCTGGGTGAGGTGGCTGTCGAAGGCGAGCAGGCGGGAGTGGTCATCCTCGAGCACCTCGATCATCCGACCGCCGTGGGTCCGGCGGTAGAGCACCCGCGGTTCGGGTTCCGGTGGATCGCGACTGGCGCCCATGTCGTTGGCTGGCTACCCGGCTAATGGCTGGCGTGGTCCGAGGCGATCCCGCGCATGGATCGCCTCGGGATTGACGCGGAGTCAGGCCGAAGCCCCTTCTCCGATCCTCTGTGACAGCGCGGCCTTGATGAAATCGTCCAGATCGCCGTCGAGCACCGCGTCGGCGGCCCCCTTCTCCACGCCGGTGCGCAGATCCTTGACCATGCGGTAGGGGTGGAGAACATAGGAGCGAATCTGCCGTCCCCAGCCGATTTCGCTTTTGGCGTCGTTGATCTGCTTGTTCTCGTCGGCGCGTTTGTCGAGTTCGAGCTGGTACAGACGGGCCTTGAGCATGCCCATGGCTTCGTCCTTGTTGCGATGCTGGGAGCGCCCGTTCTGACACTGCACCACGATGCCGGTGGGGTTGTGGGTGATGCGCACCGCCGAGCTGGTCTTGTTGACGTGCTGCCCTCCCGCGCCCGAGGCGCGATAGGTATCGATGCGCAGATCCTTCTCCTCGATGGCGATCTCGATGGTGTCGTCGATCTCGGGATAGACATAGACCGAGGTAAACGAGGTGTGGCGCCGTGCCGAGGCGTCGAACGGGCTGATGCGCACCAGACGATGGACGCCGCTTTCGGTCTTCAAGTGACCATAGGCGAACTCCCCCTCGATGCGCAGGGAGACCGACTTGCAGCCGGCCTCGTCGCCGGGCTGGTAGTCGTTCATCTCCACCTTGAAGCCGTGGGATTCGCACCAGCGCAGATACATGCGCAACAGCATCTCGGCCCAGTCCTGGGACTCGGTGCCCCCGGCGCCGGGATGGATCTCCAGGAAGGCGTTGTTGATGTCCGCCTCGCCGGAGAGCATGCGCGCCAGCTCCAGGGCCTCGACACGGGCGAGCATCGCCACCGCCTGACGCGTCACGTCGGCCAGCAGCTCCTCTTCCTGCTCCTCCACCGCCATGGCGTGCAGCTCCCGGGCATCCCGCAGCTCCTGGACCAGATGGTCCCATTCGCCGATGGTCTTCTCCAGGATGCTCTTTTCGCGCATCACCTCGCGGGCCCGATCGGGCTGATTCCAAAGCGTGGGATCCTCGGTGAAGGAGGTCAGCTCCTCCAGCCGTTTCTTGCCGTGATCGTAGTTAAAGATGCCCCCTCAGGAGATCGAGCTTCTCCTGGATGGCATCGAAATGGCGTTGAACGTTCTCTTCCATGGTGGTTCGACGAAACTCCCCGACAAGATTGGATACCAGGCAAATCGATACATTCTAGCCCATTTCCGACCGATTCGTCACCCCTTAAGTTCGTGACGCGGCGAAAAACAGGCCATCATCCCCCCGCATGGGAACCATCCACAAACAAAACCGATCCAAATCATCATGCTCCCTGTATCCGGGAGCCATTCTGAGCTAGACTATCGATTTGCGCGTGTTGTGCATCTCTCTAGCCAATCAAATCTTAAAAGCAAGGAATCATCGACGTGTCCGACTGGCAACCCTACTCCTGGAGAACGTTTTCCGCCCTGCAACAGCCCGATTGGCCCAGCCCCGAGGCTCTGGCGGCTACCTGCGAGAATCTCACCCGCTATCCGCCCCTAGTCTTCGCCGGCGAGGTCCGCTCCTTGAAGGAGCATCTGGCCAAGGTTTCCCGCGGCGAGGCCTTCCTGCTGCAAGGCGGCGACTGCGCCGAATCGTTCAACGACTTCACCGCCAACTCCATCCGCGACAAACTCCGGGTGCTGTTGCAGATGGCGGTCATCCTCACCCACGGCATCGCCAAGCCGGTGGTCAAGGTGGGTCGCATCGCCGGTCAGTTCGCCAAACCCCGCTCCAGCCCCATGGAGACCCAGAACGGCGTCTCCCTGCCGAGCTTCCGTGGCGAATCGGTCAACGATCCGGCCTTCACCGAAGAGGCCCGCGTCCCGGATCCGTTGCGTCTGGAACGGGCCTATTTCCAGTCCGCCAGCACCCTCAACCTGTTGCGCGCCTTCACCCACGGCGGTTTCGCCAACCTGGACCGCGTCCACACCTGGAACCAGGATTTCGTGGCCAACAGCCCGCAAGGTCAACGCTACGCCCATCTGGCCGACGAGTTGACCAACACCCTGGCGTTCATGCGCGCCATCGGTCTGAACTCCATCAACAGCCCGATGCTCAAGGAGGTGGAGTACTTCACCAGCCACGAGGCCCTGCTGCTCGAATACGAAGCCTCCCTGACCCGTCAGGACTCCCTGACCGGCGATTACTACGACTGTTCGGCCCACATGATCTGGATCGGCGAGCGCACCCGTCAGCCGGATGGCGCCCATGTGGAGTTCCTGCGCGGGGTTAAAAATCCGTTGGGGGTCAAGATCGGTCCCAAGGCCTCGGTGGACGATCTGTTGCGCCTGTGCGACAAGCTCAGCCCGGACAACGAACCCGGTCGCCTCACCTTCATCGGTCGTTTCGGCCACGATCAGATCGCCAAGGCCCTTCCGGCCCTGGTGCGGGGGATTCTCAAGGAGGGTCGCACCATCATCTGGAGCTGCGATCCGATGCACGGCAACACCTACTCCGCACCGAGCGGGCACAAAACCCGCGCGCTGGATCATATCGTCGGGGAGTTGCGGCAGTTCTTCGAAATCCTCCAGGCCGAGAACGTCTGGCCGGGCGGGGTCCATTTCGAATTGACCGGGGACAACGTCACCGAATGCGTGGGCGGCTCCCACGACATTCGCGAAGAGCATCTGAACGAACGCTACGAGACCACCTGCGATCCGCGCCTCAACGCGGCCCAGAGCCTCGATGTCGCCTTCATGGTCGCGGAAGCCCTGCGCGCATTTCAGTTGAAATAGGCCGACGGGATGGGGAGGCTCGCCTCCCCATCCCGCACCCTGGCCTTGGGAATCCCGCCACCCGACCACGCCCCCCACCGGCTCTTGACAACCGGACGCAGACATTTCCCGCCCTGTGGAAAGAGCGGCCCGGTCAACGGCGTCGCATGAAAATTCATGAGTCGTTACCAGCCATGGAGCAATCCATGTGGATCCAGCCGGTAAAACCGGTCATGCCACTGATCCCCATGCCCAATCCGAACGACCAATCCCGCCCGGCGGTCTCCGGAACGCTGCCGCGCCGGATCGTGCGACGCGCGAATCCCCGCGCGATCAAACCATTGCCAAAGGGCCCCTTGCCGGTGGGACGCATCTCGATCGTGGTCATGGTGTTCTCCCGTTTGTTCGTTCAATTTTTGGACGTTATCGATTTTCAACCCTCAGCCACGGGTTGACCAGATCTCGACCGCCAGCAACGCGATGAGAATCAGGCTCGTGGCGATCAACCCCCAGAACATCATCCCGGACATATCCCGTTCCAACGCGTCGGCCCGATGCTCGACGGGAAGCGTGGTATCTCCGCGACTTTTCATAGTATTCAGGTTCCTCGAAAGATTGGCATTTTCATGAACCGGCGGCGTGCCAGTCGAATCATCGGCAGGTGAATTAATGACATGCAAGCCCATTGCCAACATGCATTAACCCGGCAAGGCTGGTTGTATCGAAGGGATTATCTCAAGAAATCAACCGGGTGACCAACCGCACTTCCACAGGGCGACCATGCCTCTGTCAGAGCCCTGTCACCGGTTGTCAAAAGTCGCCGCGCCGCTCGCCGTCACCCGCAGCGGCGCGGGTGTCAAACCGGCGACATGACGGACCTGGATGGCCCGAAAAGCGGCTTCGAGCTTGCGGGCAAAGGCCGCGCCCGAGAACAGCTCCGCGTCCAGGACCGCCTGACGCAACCGGGTGCGCGCCTGCTCCCGGCCCTGCCGATCTTGGGCCAACTCCAGGGCGATCCGCCCATACTGGCGCAGGTCGGAGGCGATCCACTCCGGAAACCCCAAGGCGGTGAGCAGACTGGCCCCGACCCGTCCGGCAAAGGTGGTGCCGGTCAGGGTGACCACCGGACAGCCGGCCCACAGGGCATCGCTGGCCGTGGTGTGGGCGTTGCAGGGCAAGGTATCCAGAAACAGATCGGCCAGTCGGTAACGGGCCAGGTGTTGGGCATGGGGCAGCGGCGGGGCGAAGATCAACCGGCCCGGATCCATACCGATGCGGGATACCATGCCGCGCACATGGCGTTGCGCCTCGGCGTTGAAGGCCAGAAGCCACAGACAACTCCCCGGCACGGCGCGCAGCAGGTGCAGCCAGAGCCCGAAAATGTCCGGGGTGATCTTGACCGTCTGATTGAAACAGCAGAACACCACCCCCTCCTCCGGCAGGCCATGGGCGCGGCGCGCGCCGGGTGTTGCATCGATGCGGCGTTGGCTGTCGTTGACCTGATAGCTTCCGGCCAGCCAGATCGGTTGTTCGGCGAAGTAGGGGCGATGGTGTTCGGGGAGCACCACCTGGTCGGCAACCACGTAATCGATGAAATCCCCGCCCATGGTGCCGGGATAACCGAGATAGGCCACCTGGAGCGGCGCGGGACGCAGCGCCATGACGCAGGGTCGGGCATCGCGGGTGTAGCCCTTGAGATCCACCAGAATATCGATCTGATCGTCCGCGATCCGTTGGGCCAGGGTTGCATCATCCAGGCTCGCGCAGTCGCGAAACAGCTCGATATTCCGTTCCAGATCGCGCCGCACCTCGGAATGATCGTCCGGTCCATAGGAATAGCCGAAGATCTGGAACCGGGTTCGATCGTGGGCCGCGAACAGCTCACGGGCGAGCACCGCGGTGGCGTGCTGATGGAGATCGCCGGAGAGATACCCCACCCGCAAGCGTCGTTCCCCTTCCGCGACCCGCACCGGACGGCGCACCGGGGTCATGGCCCGCGCCTGGGCGACGACGCGCCCGGCGAAGCGATCCGCGCAGAGCCGCATCTCCCCCGGATCCCGGCAGAAGAAGAGAAACGAGAAGGGATTGATCTCGGCCTGATCGCGGCGCATCTGTTCAACCAGGCGCAGGATCAGCGGATCGAGTTCCGACCAGTCGCAGGCCTGTTGTTTCTGGTGGATCAGGTGCATCAACGCCTGGGTGTGATCGGGTTCGGCCTCGAGCGCCCGGCGAAAGGCGTGGATCGCCTCGTGAACCACCCCCTGCCGCACCAGGGCGATGCCCAGGTTGGTCCAGGCCAGATGGTGGGCCGGATCGATCTCCACGCAGCGCCGATAGGCCTCCACCGAGGCGGTGAAATCCCGCCGGTCCGAGAGGATGATCCCGAGATGGTTCCAGGCTTCGGCGTGGTTGGGGGCGACGCGAATGGCGCGGCGGCAGATGGTTTCGGCCTCGGCGTGGCGTCGGAGTTGATTCAGGGCGATGGCCAGGTTGGCCAGCGCCCGTGGTTCGTCCGGATCCTCGGCGAGAATCCGTTCATACATCGCCACCGCCCGCTCCAACCGCCCGGCCTGGTGATGGATCAGGGCGGCCTGAAAGGGAGTCGTGGCCATGTGCGGTTTCAACCCCGCATCAGATCGGGGTTCAGCTCCGGCACCTTGAGAATGTGGTGGATCTCGCGACTGCGGAACCCCAACGCCATGGGACGCACCAGATTCGGAACCGCCACCACGTCATAGAGTTCATCCACCACCCCCTCGACGCTCAGGGTATGGGTGGCCGCGCCGCTCTTGAGATCGACGATCTGGATGCCGCAACGGGGCGCCACCTTTTCCCGTTCCAGGCGGGCATGAAAGGGCAGATCATTGAACGAGCGGTTCTCCCGCGCCTTGGACATCCCCACCACGGCGTAATTCCCCACCAGGGAGAGTCCGCGCAGAAAGCCGGGACAGAACGCCACCGGCTCGAAGGCCTGGCGTTTGGGATCCACGAAGCCGAGTTCGCCGGTTCCGGCGTTCAAAAGCCACACCTTGCCCTGATGGACGCGGGGCGAATGGGGCATGGAGAGTCCGGCGCAGATCACCTCGTCGTTCCACATATCCATCACCACCCCGCCCCCGACCCGGTGTTCGCGCCACCCTTCCACCACATCGGTGCGGCTGACCATGGTGACGTAGCGCGGGCGGCCCTGATCCACGGCCAGGCCGTTGATGTGGCAGCGGTCCTCGGCCACCAATCGGGAGATGAACGGTGGTTTCCAGATCGGCACGAAGCTGTCGTTCTCGCCGGTGGTGGCCACGCAGTTGAACAGGGTCACCACGAAGACCGCCCGCCCATCCGGCAGGATGGCGATATCGTGGATATCGACATCCCCGGTGGTATAGCCGGTCATGGGCACGTAGAGGGCATCGTGTCCGTCGTGGGTCTGCCCGGTTTCGAGGATATCCGTGAAGCGCCAGAGTTGAAACCGCGACGCCAGCCACAAGGTCCGGCCCCGTTGCGCGATCCCCATGCAGCGGTCGAAGGTGCGTTCGAAGACCGACATGGAGCCATCCGGTTTCAGGCCAATGAAAAAAATCTTGCTCGCCTGATAGGTGGTGAAGATCAGGCTGACCCGTTCCTGTTCCAGCCAGCGGGTGAACAGGCGCGAGCCGTCGATGCGCAGGATCGGTTCCTGGGGGGGGGATTGGTTGGGTTCTTCCATGATCCGGATCCTCGTGCAAACGTGGTAAAGCCCAAAAATTGGCGGGGTCCAGGGGCCAGTGGCCCCTGGTGGGATCCAAGGGCAACGCCCTTGGGACTTATCCTTTGACTTTTATGACTTTTTCCTTTCGCGCGCTTTTCACGATAAGCGATTTTTCGCGCCTTTGGCGAAAAATCGCGCAAGCGCGCGGTCTCATGTGCCGTAAGTCGTTGCCGGTTTTGGGCAACGACTTACGGCGAATTGCGCACGGCATCCAAGCCGCCTACAGCGGCCCACTTGGGGCAAGGCGAAGAGGCGTCGTTTCGCCAAAACCGCGAAACGACGCCTCTTCCAAGGCTGGCGCGACATTTTTTTCACAAAAAACGTGAAAAAAATGTTTTTTGAAAGACGCGCCTGAAAAGCAAAGTCAAAATCAAAACCTCGGAGACTCTGTCTCCGAACCTCTGCCGGGGGCCTTCGGCCCCCCGTCCCCCGCAACGGTTTTCTACCGCTCCCCCAACGCAGCATGCATGGCATTGAACAAGGGCGAAAACAGATACTCCAAAATCGAACGATGCCCCGTCAAAATCGAAACCTGCAAAATCATCCCCGGCACCAACCGATAGCTCTGACCACGACTGAAAAACGAGGCACGCTCCATCTTCACCCGCACCTTGTAATAGGGATTGCCCTCCTTGATCACGAAGGTGTCCGGACTCACATTGACCACCTGACCGTCCAACTCACCAAACCGGGCGGCATCCGAGGAGATCAACCGGATCTTGGCCTGCTGCCCGACCGATACGTAACCAATATCGTGGATCGGCAACTTGGCCTCGATCACCAACTCGTCCCCCTCGGGCACGATCTCCAAAATCGTCTCCCCCGCGCGGATCACACCCCCCAGGGTGGCGACATTCAAACTCTTGACCACCCCCTGAACCGGGGATTTCACCTGGGTACGCCGAAAACTGTCCTCGAACTTGCCCAGCCGCGCCTGATGCTCGCTCAGATCACGCCGCGCCGCCTCGAGCTGCTTGCTCACCTCCTCGTCAAACCGACTGCGCACCATCTTCAACTGGGCATTGGCCTCCTTCAACATCGCCTCGGCCCGCGCCACGGCAGAGGTGTCCTCCTCGATGCGGCTTTGCACCGCGCTCAACTCCTTCAACAGATCCAGATGACCATAACGGCTGGAGATGTCGTTTTTCAACAATTTCTCGCTGATGTCCACCTGCTCTTTCAAAAGTCCGGACCGCTTCTGGGCGTTGCGCAAACGGGCCTGAATCTCCTGGATGTCGTGCTGACGCTGCACCACGGTCTCGGACTGGCCGGTGATGGCGTTCTTGAGATTCACCCGCCGCGACTGGAACTGCTCCCTGGCCTGACGCACCCGCTGTTCACCGAACTCCTCGATCTGCCCGGCGGTGAAAGCCAGCTCATCCTTGCCCGCGGCCTCGGCCTCCAGACGGATGATCTCCACCCGCAACGCAGTGACACGCGCCTGCAATTCGCCCACATCCGCACCCGAGGCGGTGGATTCCAACTCCACCAACGGTTGATCCCGTTGCACCACCTCCCCCTCGTGCACCAGAATCTCGCGCACGATGCCACCCTCCAGATGCTGCACCTTCTTGACCAGCGACGAAGGGACCACCTCCCCCTGGGTGATGCTGATGATGTCCAACGTGCCGTAATGGCCCCAGGCCACGAGAATCGCCACGACCAGAAACACCGCCCACAAAAAACGCCGCGATGCGCGGGAGGAGTCGGGATCCAACTCCCCGAAAGGCGGAACCGGTTCTTCGACGCGGCTCATGCCGGCCCTCCCAGACGCGGCGCACGGGGCGCGACCCGGCGCACCTCCGGGGTCGGCTTGACATTCAAATCCACCACCACGTCAGCCACCTGGGCGGCATTGAGATCATGGGAGGCCATCACCACCGCGCGCCCCTCGGCGATCCACCCCTTGATCGACTCCAGCATCAACTTGCGCCCCTCGCCGTCCATCCCCTCCAGCGGCTCATCCAGCAACACCAGCCACCCATCCACCGCCATCGCGCGGGCCAGGGCGATGCGCCGCCGGATGCCGGGGGCGAGCTTCTGCCCGGCCTCGGTCAACGGACGCTCCAAACCCTGATCGCTTTCGTTCAAAAAACGCCGCAACCCCACCCGATCCACCAATCCTTGCAGATGGGTATCATCCAGATCAGGCCGCGCGGTGACCAGATTCTCCCGCAAACTCGCCTCCAAAAACAACGGCTCCTGGGGCAGATAGGTCAATCGCGCATGCCACCAGTCGGGTTGGAGTTGCGCCAGATTCACCCCATCGACCAGGATCTTGCCGCGATTGGGCTCCAAGGCGCCAGCCAACAGCCGCAACAAGGTGGTCTTGCCGCTTCCGTTGTCCCCGACCACGGCCACCAGCCTGCCCGGCTCGATCTCCAACGAGAGTCCCTCGAAAAGCACCCCCTTGCTGCCCGGCCAGGCAAAACCGACGCTCTGCAACGCCAGATGGCCGGAGAAGGTTTGCGGCGTCACCCCCTCGCTCTTCTCCAACGGCAGTTTGCCGAACTGGGCGAGCATCTCCAACCCCTGACGCGCCTTGGCCAACTGGGGGGCCAGTTGCGCGTTGCGCAACAACGGCGCCAGCGCCCGCCCGGCCAGAATGTTGGCGCCGATGATCAACCCGGTATCCATCTGCCCGAACATCGCCAGCTTGGCCCCCACCCCGATCACCGCCACCCCCATCAACGCGCCAAGCCCCTGGGTGACCGATTGCAGCCCCTCCTGACGGTTGATCAACCGGGTCTGCTCCAGATGCAGCTTGACGGTCTGCTCCCACCAACGCTTGCGCAACAAGGGAGCGGCGTTGAAAATCCGCACCGTCTCGGCGGCAGACAAGGAGGCGGCGGAAAGCGCCGCGTGCCGGGCCGACAGTTGGGTGACCTCCTGGGTCGGCTTGTTGAGCCGGTGCTGGGTAACAAGGGTCAGAAGATAGACGATGAGCAGAAAAAAAGCCGCGATTGCGGCAATCCACGGATGGATCAACAACAACGCGGCAATGAACAACAACGCATACGGCATGTCCAACAGCGCCACGATGGTCGCCGGGGTATAGCTCTTCTGCACCGTGGCCAGATGTCCCAAAAGCTCCCGCTGGCCGGCGGTGGGCAGTCGCAACAGCTCGGCCAGACGCACGCCGATGAGATTGTTGAAAAATCCGGCAGCCACCCGGCCCATGGGCGGATTGGTGACCCGGTTGGCCAGATCGCGACGCAGACGGCGCAAAAACCCCTCCATCAAGATCGCCAGCACCGCGCCCACGGTCAGGGTGATCAGGGTGGCATCCACCCCGCTGGCCACATACCGGTTGAGCACCTGGATCACATAGAGCGACGAGGCCAACCCCAACAGGTTGATCAACAACGAAGCGCCCAGAAGCTCGATGGCCAGCACCGGTCGCAGCCACAAAAATCGCATCAGCTCCTTCATGAAGATCCAATCCGCCCGTGCATGGGCCTACCCTCCCACATGGACCAGGGTGTGCGGATGAAGCGGATCCTCCACCAACGGCGTCTGAATGACCGCCACCTCGCTGGCGTGATCCGTCGGCGCGGAGCCGTCCGCCACCGGTTGCGGGCCATCCGACGGTGCCGTGATCATCGCCTGAATCGCCTGATCGATCTCGTGGGTCGTGGCCGCGACGACCGGCGTGACATCCTCCAGCACTTCGAAATAGCCGCCAGCGGCGATCTCGGGCAGCAGCGCCGCCGGGACGTTCTCCGGCATCAACGCGCCAATCGCCTCCTGCAACGAGATGGTATCCGTGGGATGCACCGCGAAGGCCACCTCATGGATTCCACCCGTCTGGCCATCGGAACGGGTGTACGAGGCGTCGGTCAAAACCTGGTTCTCGCCCTGCCATGCACCGTTGACGTGGGTCTCCAGGACGATGGAGGCAATCCCATGGTGCGCCAGACCGCCCAACTCCCCGGCTTGGGAGACACCATCCTGATTGGCATCCCGCCACACCAGCAGCTCGCTCCAGGCCGCGTCGTGGGCGTCCAGAAGGTGGTCGAGGTTGTCGTCAAGGCGCGACAACGCCGCCATGCCGGAATGGGCATCGTCGAACATCCGCTCGGAGAAAAGCTCTGTCGCGTCGTTGATCACCCCGTCGTGGTTGGCATCCAGGGCCAACAGGCCGTCATCCGGGGCCACCCAGCCGGTTTTCTGCAAGTTGCCTTGCCCAACCATGTCGAAATAGACCGCCGAATCGACCAACTCCACCCCGTCTCCATCCAGATCGAGCACCAGGGGGTCCAGAACCGTGGTGCTCGTCATGGTGCTTTCCACCCATACCGTCACCCCATGGGCTGTGTAGACATTATAGGTGAAACCATTCTGGTTGGCGGAATCGAGATTGACCGTCCAGTTGTCATCGAATTCAAAATGGACCGTATCCGAAGCATCCCCGTTAATCTTGAGCACCTGGCCGGAATCCACCAGTTGACTCACCTGTTTGGCGCTCAGGGAGATCACATGACCCCCGACACCAGCCTGTAAATCGATAATCTCGATGCCATGAATCCGGTTGGCCAATCCACCGGTGGTCAGATCCAACGTCATGCCGGCGCCGTCGAGAAGCAACGTATCGGTACCTCCGCCACCATCCACGGTGTAGAAGGTTGCATCCCCAATGATGAGCATATCGTTCCCGGCCCCGCCGATCAGCACATCGGAGCCGCCATTGCCGATCAGCGTATCGTCCCCCAAGGAGCCACGCAGGGTATCGCCGCCCGAGGTGCCGGTCATGGAGCGATCCGCCGCCAGACCCGCCTTGTCGTTGCCGCCGTAGATCACATAGCTGGCGCCGTTATAGTCCCCATAAGGCGTGCTCGACCAGTTGGCGCCGACGATGATGTCGGAAAAACCATCGCCGTTGATGTCGCCGCCGCCAGAGACGGAACCACCAAAGCCGTCATATCCCTGCGGAGAGTCGATGCGAATCCCGTTGACACCCTGGATGTTGGCCAGGGTCAGCACCGATGCGAAGCCGGAGGCCTTGCCATAGACGATGTAAACCTCATCTTGCGCCGACATCCCGACCATCAGATCCGCGAAGCCGTCGCCGTTGAAATCCCCCGCCGAGGCCACGCTGCTGCCCAGATAATCGTGGTAGGAGTCCCCATCCAGACGAAAACCGTTCGCACCATCCAGGTTGGCCAGATCGATCTCGGTCACCCCACCCCCACGCACCCCAAAGACCACATACACCGATCCGGTGCTGTAGGACCCCCGATCCGTCTCCTTGGCACCGATCAGCAGATCCGCAACCCCATCGCCGTTGATGTCCCCAGCGGAGGAGACCGAAGAGCCCGTCATATCAGAGTAGTTGACACCCAACAGTTTAATACCCTGGCCCATGGTCAATGCGCCCAGGTCCAACTCGACGCCCAGTCCAGCCGGGTTGCCATACACCACATAGGCCGCGCCCTTGTAGCTGCCATAGCCGATCGCACCGATGATCAGATCGTCGTACCCATCGCCATTGAAATCCCCGGCGGCATGGACCGAATAACCGGCCAGGGAGCCGTTCTCACCAATGATGGTCGTGATCACGGGCGGATGGTCGGTGTTCCCGCTACCAGAGAGATGGACCGGCCCGGTGGTGCTCCAACCCGCCTGGCCGAAGACCACGTAAGCCGCGCCGGCGCTATCCCCGGTCGGATAGCGATCGGCGCCGATGACGAAATCATCGAACCCATCGCCGTTGAGATCCCCGGCGCCGCTCACCGAACAACCGGTCCGATCCTGGTTCCACACCCCTTCCAGGCGCACGCCATCGCCGCTTGCCCACAACGCATCGAGGTCAAAGGCGCCGTTGGAGGCCGTGAATTCCGATTTCGCACGACCAAAAAAGAGATAACTGACACCCGATCTGTCACTCGAAGCGTTGAGGGCTTTCGTAGCGCCGATGAGCATGTCGTCGTAGCCGTCGCCGTTGACATCCCCGACCCCGGATACCGAAACACCGGTATAATCCCCGTCGATTACGCCATTCAATTTCACGCCATCAATGCCGTTAGGCGGAGGGCCGGTAAAATCCAGGGTGAAGGGTTGGTTCGACGTCCCGCCGAACACCACATAGGCCGCGCCCGGACCCTGTGAGGAGATCGCCGGATTGTAGACCGCGCCGATGATCACGTCCGCGAAGCCGTCGCCGTTCACATCCCCGGCCATGCTCACCGAAAAGCCGCTGTGGTCAAAAGCTTCTTCGCCCTCCACCTTGAACCCCATGGTCCAGGCAGGGGCGGCACCGGTGAAGTTGCCGCCGTAGAGCACATACGACTGCTCATTGGCACCCGAGCCGACGGGTGGCTGACCCGGCGCGCCGACGATCACGTCATCGTAGCCGTCCAGGTTGAGATCGCCGGCTGAGGCGACCGAAAAACCGAACGCCTGTGTGCTCCCCAGGCCATCCACCCGGAATCCGTCGTGGCCACCCAGGGTCGCCAGATCGACGGCAGAGGCGAATCCGCCTCCCTTGCCATACACGATGTAGGCCGTACCGGGGCTGGAATAGGCGCCAGGAAACGCCGGAGGCGCGCCAGAGGCGCCGATGATGATATCGTCGAAACCATCGCCATTGAAATCCCCCGCCGAGGCAACACTGGTGCCGAGATAATCCCCGATCGCCAGGCCGGAGATCCGGAAACCGTTGGCTCCAGTCAAGGCAGAAAGCTCCACCTCACTGTCGAAAAGACCGGTCTGGCCGAAGACCACGAACGCGGCCCCGGAGACATACTGGCCATTGGAATTGGCTCTGAAGGCACCCACCAGCATGTCATCCAGGCCATCGCCGTTCACATCTCCCGCGGAGGAGACGCTCCAGCCGGCAGAATCATACGCCGAAGCGCCGAACAACCTGAAGCCACTGGTGGCGTTCAAGCTGGAAAGATCGATCACCGTGCCAAAACCACCCGCCTTGCCATAGACCACATAGGCCGCGCCATAGCGGTCGTCGGGGATGTTGCCTGGGATGCTGTCCACCCGATCCGCGCCAATGATCAGATCCGCATACCCATCGCCGTTGATATCCCCGGCGGAGGAGACCGAAATACCGGCATGATCGTGCTTCTCGACACCCCGGATCAGGAATGCCGCGGGGCCGTTGATGTCGTTGATCAGATCGTTCACCGTTGCCGAGGGGTAATCGCTCCAGAAATTGCTGGCATGACCATACACCACATAGGCCGCGCCGGAACTGGTCAGGAATCCCCCAACACCATCGGGACTGTCATACCGCAAGGCCCCCACGATCATGTCGTCGAAGCCATCGCCGTTGATATCCCCGGCACCCTTGGCCGACACCCCGAACTGATCACCGGCGTAAAGGCCGGAGAGCTGAAAACCGTTCGTACCATCCAGGCTGACGAGATTCAGTGCCGTGCCGGCGAGACTGGAAGAGCCGAACACCACGTAACAGGTGCCCGCACCACTGTATCCCGCGCCGTCGTTGTTGGTGCCGATGACGATATCATCCAGGCCGTCTCCGTTGATATCGCCGATGCTGTTGACCGAATAGCCGGCGCGCTGATGCGCCGACGCGCCCCGGAAAAGATAGCCAGCGCCACTCGAAAGGCCGAATGCCAGCGACACGGTGGCAGACTGGGCGGTATTGCCGGTACCATAGACGATATACGCGCCGCCATTCTCATAGGCGCCCAAATGTGGCACGCCCAAAAGCAGATCCGCGATGCCATCACCATTGAAATCCCCGGCGGAGGAGACCGCATAACCGGTATAAGGCAGTCCGTCGCTGTCCCAGGCGAGTGCAAAGCCGTTGTCCCCAGTCAAG